>NZ_CP119802.1:1654716-1985659 GCF_029338355.1 Halosegnis marinus | reverse complement strand
TCGACACCGACGAACTAGACACGGCCTCCGAGGCGCTCACCTCCGCGACCGAGAGCCTCACCGAACAGCTCCAGGAGATCGGCAAGCAGATGTACCAGCAGCAGGCCGAACAGCAGCAGGCCGCCGGCGGCGCCGGCATGGGCGGCATGGGCGGTGCCGGTCCGGGCGGCGCCGGTCCGCAGGGCGAGCCCGGCGACGACGACGAGTACGTCGACGCCGACTTCGAGGACGTCGAAGACGAGAGCGACGAGGAGTAACGGCCCGACGGTCGCCGCCGGTTTCCGCTTTTTTCGACATCGATGGCGAGCGCCGCGAGCGCCCGCGCCGACCGCTCACTCCGCCTCGTGGAGCCGTTCGCCGCGGTGGAGCCGCGTGGCGATGGAGAACGTCTGCTCGTTCGAGCGGCGCGTCGGGAAGTGCGCGGCCATGTAGCGGGCCGGCGCGACGAGCGCGAGGCGTCGTTCCGCGTCCGGCGCGTCCCGTGCCGTCAGCGCGTCGAACCGCTCGAACCCCCACGTGACGTTCTGGACGGTGTGGAAGCCGGCGTCCTCCCGCAGGAGGCCCCGCCCCATCGTCCGCTTGAGGTCGGCGGGGTCGCCGCCGGCGTCGAAGTGCTCGGAGACGAGGTCGGCCGCGCGGTTCACCTGCCCCTGCCGGTCGAAGCAGTCGAGCAGCTCCTCGCGTATCGCGGCGGGGTCGCGCTCCGAGTCGCCCGGCTCGGGGGTCGGCGCCCGTGGGCTGTTGAGGAACCGGTCGAGGTACACCGAGACGGCGGCGTCGAAACACCCCCGGTAGAGGAGGTCGGTGTCGGCGCGCTTCGTCGCCTCGTACACCGCGTTCGCGTACGAGAACGTGTGGTGGACGGTGTTCCAGTCGCCGAACTCGTTGTTCGTGGCGAACCACGCGACCCGGCGGGTGGCGGCCCGGACGACGGCGTCCGCGAGTTCGGTCCGGGTCGCACCCTCGCGGATGGCCCCCGTGAGCGCGTCCACGATGGCCTCGGGGTCGTCGCCGAGCAGGGTGTCGAGGAAGCCGTCCGGCTCGTCCCACGTCCGCCCCTCGCCCGCGGCGACACAGTCGTCGAGGCGGTCGTGCGCGTCGAAACAGAGGCCGGCGACGTCTATCGGGTCGCGCCACGACGACAGTTCCTCCGAGCGGGTCGCGTCCGTCAACCGGTCCACCGTCGAGGCGAGCACCTTCGCGGCGTTCGACTCCTCGGCGCTCACATCGCCCCGCTCGCGTGTCGCGTTCGCTCCCGCTCGCTCGTCCGGGACGCTCCGCGCCCCCGCCCACCCGATTCGGTCCAGCGTCGCGAACGCGGTGTTGAGGAAGTCGAGCGTGTGACCCGAATCGAGGTACAGCGAGTCGGTCGCGGCCGCGAAGACGATGTCGGCCACCTCCGTCGGGTCGAGACACGCGACCGCGGTGAGCAGACACCGCTCCGCGCCGTCGGCGTCGCGCACCTCGACGCTGTCGCGGAACCACGACTCGAGCCTCTCCTTCGGGAGGTCGGGGTTGTCGAAGGCGTACTGCCGGAAGCGCGGCGGCTCGCCCGCGCAGTCGTCGGCCGTCTCGCGCACGCCGAGGAACATCGCCCGGCGCGTGTCGCGCCCGCCGACGTGGTCGGCGAGCAGGGCGGTACAGCCGAGCGTGGTCAGGCCGCTCCCCCACCCGCCCGCGCGGTACTTCGTCCCGAAGTTCACGGCCGTCTCGACGGGCGTGTGGAAGGCCTCGCCCTCGTCGTCTAGTCCGATGACCGCCTTCGCCATCACGAGCGAGAGGTTCTCGTTGAGGCCGTCCGCGAGGCGGTTGCGCCAGTGGACCGCCTCCGAAACGTCGCGGGGCGGGTCCGGGTCGAGGTACACCTCGCCGTCGCGCACCTCGGTCGGGAACGTCTGCACGTCGTCGGCCCACGGGTCGAACGTGTCGCCCGCCGCCAGTTCGAAGCGGGCGTGGTGCCAGTGGCAGGTGAGCACGCCCTCCTCGACGGTGCCCTCGGAGAGCGGGAACCCCATGTGGGGACACCTGTTGTCGACGGCGTACACCTCGCCCTCGTGGTGGAACAGCGCGACCGCGCGGCCGTCCTCCTGGACGACGTCGTGGCCGGCGTCCGCGAGGTCGGACAGCGACGCGACGGGGACCATTCGCTCGGTGGACATGCGTGTTCACACGGCCCACGGGGACTTCACTGCTCGCTGAAGCGCGTTGTTGTACGCGGACCGACAGCTACGCGGGCCGCTCGACGCCCGCGATGCGGAGACGGACGCCGTCCTCGTAGCCGGCGTCGATGTCCACGGTCCAGCCGTGGACGCCGGCGAGCGTGCGCACGTTCGGGAGCAACATGCCGGCCGCGGCCGAGGGGACGGCCGCGCTGTAGTCGAACGCCGCCTCGACCCGTTCGGCGGAGACGGTGTCGCCGTCGGTCGTCAGCGTGAGTTCGTCGCCGTCGAGTTCGATCCGGAGCGTCGTCCCGCCCGTAACGCGGGCGAACTCGACGACCGCGGCGAACAGCTCGCAGAGACGGTCGGGGTCGGCCGACACCGACCCCTCGGCGTCGACCGCGAGCGCCATGTCGCCGGTGTCCGTCCGCTCCCACGCCCGCCGGACGGCCTCGTCCACATCGCACGGCACCGTGTCGTCGAGCGTCTGGCCGTACCGGGCGAGCGTCGTCAGGTCGCCGACCACGCCGCGCATCCGGTCGGTCGCGCGTTCGGCCGTTTCGAGGGGCTCGACGACGTCGGGGTCGTCGGTCCGCTCGCGGGCGAGCGCGGTGTGGCCCTCGACGATGCTCACGGCGTTTCGGAGCTCGTGGTCCACGGCCGCGGCGAAGTCGTCGAGCTGGGCGTTCTGCCGGGCCAACTCCCGGCGCTGTCGTTCGAGGTCGGTCACGTCGGCGAGGACGAGCACGCGCCCGACGCCCGCGGCGCCGACGGCGAGGGAGTTCGACCGCCGGACGTAGTGGCGGGTCCCGCCGTCCACCTCGGCGGTTACGACGCCGGTGTCGCCGGCCGGCCCGGCGAGCGTCGGGGCCACCTCGGCGAGCGGCTCCCCGCCCCCGTCGGCGAGCGCGGGGAACGCCGCGCGGGCGGCCGCGTTCGACTCCACCAGCCGGTCCTCCGTGTCGAGGACGAGCACCGCGTCGTCGATCTCGTCGAGCAGTTGGTCGCGGCCGAACCGCCGGACGGCGAGGAACTTCTCCTCCACGAAGTAGAGCGCGCCGACGGCGAACAGCGCCACCCCGAGCGGCTCGTACCCCAGGTCGAGCAGCGGGAGGTCCACGAGGGCGGAGGCCACGCCCGGGACGACCGGGAAGGCCGCGAGCGCGACGATCACCCACAGCGACCGGGACCGGTAGTCCGTCCGCCGAAGCGTCCGGTAGAGGAGGAGGAAGCCGTAGCCGGCGAGCAGGTACGCCGTCGCGGTCACGGCCCAGTCGAGCGGGAGCCGCGTCACGGCCAGGTGGGGGAACGGCTCGGTGCGGAGCGTCGCGGCGAAGTACTGCCCGTGGAGCGGGTTCGTGACCTTCACCGCGACGACGAGCGCGTAGAAGCCGACGGCGACGGCGCGGACGCGGACGTCGCGGTGCAGGTCGCGCCCCGCGTACGCCGAACAGAAGGAGAGCCACGCGCCCACGCCGGCGAAGCCGAGGACGAGGCCGAGCGTGTAGAGGTCGCGCTTGAGCGCGGCCCCGTCCACGAACACCTGCGCCGCGCCGACGGCCGCCCAGACCCCCGAAACGAGGAGCAGCGCCGCGAGACCGCGCCGGGTGTCCGACTCGGCGACGAGGCGCGTCCGCGGCACCACGGCGACACACAGGACGGCCGTCGCGGCGAACAGCGCCACGTAGCCGACCCGGAGCGGATCCATACCTTGTATAGCAGACAGTACCTATTTGTATCTCCTTCGGCCGTTCCGGCGGTTGTCCGTCGCCCCGGACCCGTTCCTTTCAAACGTCTCGACGGATAACGACGGGTAACGAATGAGCGAGGACTTCTACGACGTGCTCGGGGTCTCGCGCGACGCCTCCGAGGACGAGATAAAGCAGGCGTACCGCGAGAAGGCGCGGGAGTACCACCCGGACGTCTCCGACGACCCGAACGCCGAGGAGAAGTTCAAGAAGGCCAAGAAGGCCAAGGAGGTGCTCACCGACGACGAGAAGCGCCGGATGTACGACCAGGTCGGCCACGAGCGGTTCGAGCAGGCCGACAAGCGCGGGGCGACCGGCGGCGGGGGCGGCGGCATGGGCGGCGGGAACCCCTTCGGCGGCGGCGGGGGCGGCATGGGCGGGATGAACGACATCTTCGAACAGTTCTTCGGCGGGGGGGCCGGCGGCAACCGCAACGGTCCGCGACAGGGCCAGGATCTCCGCACGCGGATGACCGTCTCGCTCGAAGCCGCCTACGAGGGCATCACGCGGGAGTTCAGCGTCACGCGCCCCGAGGCGTGTCCCGACTGCGACGGCGCGGGCCACCCCCCCGAGGCCGACGCGGAGACCTGCCCGGAGTGTAACGGGCAGGGCCAGACCACGCGCGTCCAGCAGACGCCGCTCGGCCGCGTCCAGCAGACCCAGACCTGTCGGCGCTGCGAGGGCGAGGGGACGCTCTACTCCGAGACGTGTTCGACCTGCGGCGGCGACGGCCGTGTCCAGCGCGAGGCCACCCTGCAGGTGGACGTGCCCGCGGGCATCCGCGACGGGCAGAGCCTCCGGATGAGCGGCGAGGGCGCGCCCGGCGAGAACAACGGCCCGAACGGCGACCTGCTCATCGAGGTGGGCGTCGAGCCGCACCCGGACTTCGAGCGTGACGGCGACGACCTCCACTACGACGCCGCGGTCTCCTTCCCGAAGGCCGTCTTCGGGGCGACGATAGAGGTGCCGACGCTCGACGGGCCCGTCGAGATGGACCTCAACGCCGGCACGCAGTCGGGCGAACGGCTCCGCCTGCAGGGGAAGGGGATGCCCCACCTGCGCGGGCGCGGGAGCGGCGACCTCTACGTCACCGTGCAGGTCGTCACCCCGACCGACCTCAACGAGGAGCAGAAGGAGGCGCTGGAGGCGTTCGCCGAGGCCGGCGGCGAGGAGGTCGACGTCGAGGAGGGGTTCTTCGAGAAGATCAAGAACTCCTTCTGACTCCCCCGAGCGTGCGAACTAGGTAGCACGATTCGCCCCGAAACCGCACGACAGCGGACGAGTCTCGGAACCCGGGACTCAGCGTCTCTTTATATCGTCTCCGTCGTCGTCCCTACAGTCGTAAGGTGAGCAAAATGGTAGCCAATCAACCCAACGTGTTCGAGAGCCGCCTCGGCGGCGTGACTGTCCGCGGGAAGGCCCACAGCCTGTCGGCGTGGTTCGTCCTCGCGCTGCGGCTGATGATGGGGATAGCGTTCCTCTACGCGGGTATCGAGAAGGTGCTGACCGCCGGGTGGAGCGCGCAGGGCTACCTGCAGTTCGCCGCGGCGACGAACGGGAACCCCCTCGAAGGGCTGTTCCTCTGGATGGGGACGACCCCGTGGTTCGTCGACTTCGCGAACGTCGCGGTCCCGTGGGGTGAGGTCCTCATCGGTCTCGGCCTCATCGTCGGCCTCGCGACCCGCCTCGCCGCGTTCTTCGGCGCGTTCATGATGCTCATGTTCTACTTCGGGAACTGGAGCATCGAACACGGCGTCATCAACGGCGACTTCGCGTACATGCTCGTGTTCCTCGCGGTCGCGGCGTTCGGCGCCGGCCGCATCCTCGGGCTGGACGCGCTGGTCGAGCAGTACGAGGTCGGCGGGACCCCGCTGCTGGAGAAGTACCCGGCGCTCGACCTCGTCCTCGGCTGAGGGGACGACCCCGCCCGCGGTTCCCTTTTACTCGGCGTACAGCGAATAGAGGATGACGAGGAAACCCGCCGTCGTGAGCGCGGTCTCGACGACGAGGACCCACGCCATCTCCACGCGCAACACCTGGTCCGCGACCCCGGACAGCATGGTGCCGAACGTGACGATACCGAAGCCGAGCGCCAGCGCGCCGATGGGGCGCGCCCGTGTCCGCCGATAGGCGCGCGCCGCGAAGTACGTCACCAGCCCCCCGACGACCACGAGGACCGTCTTCAGCGCGACGAGGAGCGTCAGCGCGAGCCCGCCCGAGGCGGTCATACCTCGCGGCGCACCTCCGCCCACATCGACGCCAACTGCGCGTCGGGCGCGTCCGGGCGCACGACCTCGACGCCGAGCGTGCGCCGCTCGGAGAACTCGACCACGACCGACTCGAACGCCACCCGGTAGCGGGTGGTGTGGTGGCCGTCGGCGCGGACGCGCGTCTCCTCGGCCAGCAGCGACGCCTCGGACAGGCGGCCCAGCTTCCGGTAGGCGGTCGAGCGGGCGATGTCGCACGCCTCGGCGACCTCGGCGGCGGACATCGGCTCCTCCAACCGTTCGAGGATGGTCCGCGCGTCCGGGTCGTCCAGCGCGTCGAGCACGGTCCCGGTGTCGGGCGCGTCGGACATGAGATTGAGACGACTAGCGACCGACATAAACGTTCCCCGCCGGCCGTGCCCTTTTCGCGCCGCCGCGCCTACCCCCGGTATGGCAGACGACGGACGGGCGACCGTCCTCCGCGACGTGCTCGCGCGCGACCGACGCTCGGACGCGCTCGCCCACCGCCACGACCCGAGCGGCCGGAGCTACGACTACCGGCGCTTCCTCACGACGGCGTGGAAGGCCGGCCTCTTCCTCCGCAACGAGGGCGTCCGGGGCGGCATGGCCGTCGCCGTCGCGGCCGACCCCGTGCCCGAGGCGCTGCTCTCCTTCCTCGGCGCGGGCCTGCTCGGCGCGACCGTCGAGTTCGAGCCCGCGACGCTGGAGGGCGTGAAGGCGCTCGTCGTCCCGACCGCCCGACTCGGCGAGTTCGACGCCGGGCCGAGCACCCGCCGCGTGGGCTACGGGGCGGAGCCGTCCGACCCCCCCGTCGCCTACTGGGAGCGCGACGTGTGGAGCGAGAACCCGACGCTGCCGCCGGACCGCCCCGCCACCGACGACCCCCTGCTCCGGGTCGGGGAGGACGTGTACAGCCACGCCGACCTCGTGGGGACGGCCGTCGCGTTCGCGGACGAGCACGACCTCGGCCCGGGCGACGAGGTGGCGATACGCGCGCCCCTCGCGCATCCGGGTGTCGTCGCGGGCGGCCTGCTCGCGCCGCTCGTCGCGGGCGCGACCGTCGTCGTGCCGGACGGCGACACCGAGACCGACCTCGGGGTCGGCGCGGGGCCGGACGGCGTCACGGTCGCCCCCGACGACGTGCTGTAGGGCGCGAAGGTTTTTGTCGTCGCCGGGGAACCCCCGGCCGTGCGCTCCCGTCTCGCCGCCCGCGAGTTCTACTACGGGTGGGTCGTCGTCGCCGCCTGCTTCCTCGCGGCGGGGTCGCTGTTCGGGATGACCTACTCCTTCTCGGTGTTCTTCGACGCGCTCGCGGCCGACTTCGCCGTCTCGCCGGCGCGCGTCTCGCTCGTCTTCGGCGTCCAGACCGCGGCCATCTACGTCGGCGGCGCGGGACTCGGCCGCGCGCTCGACCGGGTCGGCCCGCGGAAGCTGCTCGCCGTCGGGGCCGTCCTGCTCGCGGGCGGGATGCTCGCGGCCGCCCGCGCCGACTCCTACTTCCTCCTCGTCGCGGGCTACGGGCTGACCACGGGGCTGGGGATGGGCTGTTGTTACGTCGTCGCGTACGCCACCGTCCCGTCGTGGTTCGGGCGGCGGCGCGGCTTCGCCAACGGGGTCGCCGCGGCCGGCCTCGGCGCGGGCCTGCTCGTCGTCGTCCCGACGGCCTCGTGGCTCGTCGGGGCGCGGGGCTGGCGCGGCGCGTTCGACGCGCTCGCCGTCGGCCTCTTCGTCGTGCTCGCCGTCGCGACGCTCCTGCTCGCGGCCCGGCCCGAGGCGGTGGGGGCGGACCTCTCCGTCGAGTTCCCGGAGGGACGGGCCGGCCCCGGCGAGGCCGGAAACGTCCGCGCCACCGTGTTCTCGCTCCCGTTCCTGTTCGTCGTGCTCGGGTGGGCGGGCGTGTACGCGACGCTGTACGTGCTCGTGAACCACCTCGTCCCCTTCGCCGCGGACGAGGGAGTGCGGTGGGCCGGCGTGACGGCCATCAGCGCGCTCGGCGTCTCCACCAGCGGCGCGCGCCTCGTCGTCGGCTACCTCTCCGACCGGACCGGGCGCGTCCGGGTGTTCGTCGCCTGCTCGGTCGTCATGGGGCTGTGTCTCTGTGCGCTCCCGTTCCTCTCGACGGGGTACGCGCTCGTCGCGCTGGCCGTCGTCTTCGGCGTCGGCTACGGCGGCAACGGCGCGCTGCTGTCGCCGCTCGTCGCGGACCTGTTCGGCGTGGAGGACATCGGGACCCTGTACGGCGTCGCCTCCGTCGCCTTCGCGCTCGCGGGGCTGTCCGCGCCGCCGCTGGCGACGCTCGCGTACGGCGCGCTCGGCGACTACACGCTCGTCTTCCTCGCCACGGGCGTCGTCGGCCTCGCGGGCGCGGGGTTCGTCGCCGCTGCGGGGCGGACGGCCTGACCCTCAGCGCGCGTCCTCGAGGTCGTCGAGGGCGCCGGGGTTCTCGATGGAGGACATGTCGCCGAGATCCTCGCCCGTGTAGGTGGCCTGCACCGCGCGGCGGATTATCTTCCCCGACTGCGTCTTGGGGAACTCGTCCACGAACAGCACCTCGCGCGGGCGGAACGGCTTGCCGAGTTCCTCGCCGACCACGCCGCGTATCTCCTCGCGGAGGTCGTCGGCCTCCGCGACGCCGTCCTCCACGATGACGTAGAGGACGACCGCCGTCCCGGTCGTGTCGTCGGGCACGCCGACGGCGGCGGCCTGATTGACCGCCTCGTGGTCCATCGCCGCCCCCTCCACCTCCGCGGGGCCGACCTTCCGACCGGCGACGTTGAGCGCGTCGTCCGCACGGCCGTGGAGGAACCAGAAGCCGTCCTCGTCCTTCTGAGCCCAGTCGCCGTGGTCCCACATGTCCTCGAAGGAGGACCAGTACTCATCGAGGTAGCGCTCGTCGCCCGACCACAGCGACTTCGTCATCGAGGGGCAGGAGTCGCGCGCGACGAGGAAGCCCCGCTCGTGGCTGTCGGCGATGGACGCGCCCGTCGAGTCCACGATGTCGATGTCCATCCCGAGGCCGGGGCCGCCCAGCGTGCAGGGCTTGAGGTCGTTGATGGGGAGCGGCATCAGGAAACAGCCGCAGATCTCCGTCCCGCCCGAGATGTTGATGATGGGGGCCTCGCCGTTGCCGACGTTCTCGTAGAACCACAGCCACGACTCGGGGTCCCACGGCTCGCCGGTCGAGCCCAGCAGCCGCAGCGAGGAGAGGTCGTGGCCCTCCAGCCACTCGTCGCCCTGCTTCCGGAGCGCGCGGATGGCGGTCGGCGAGATGCCGAACTGCGTCAGGTCGTGGCGGTCTATCATCTCCCAGAAGCGGTCCGGTTGCGGGTAGTCGGGCGCGCCCTCGTACATGAAGACGGTGCCGCCGAACACGTGGTTCCCGATGAGCGTCCACGGCCCCATCATCCAGCCGATGTCCGACACCCAGAAGAAGCGGTCCGCGGGCTTTCGGTCGAAGCCGAAGTGTATCTCCTTCGCGCACTGCACCTGCACGCCCGCGTGCGTGTGGACGATGCCCTTCGGCTTGCCCGTGGTTCCCGACGAGTACAGCAACATCGACTCGTCGCTCGCGTCGAGTTCGACCGTGTCGAAAGTGTCCGGTTGGGTCTCGACGGCCTCGTCCCAGTAGGCGTCGCGGCCCTCGGTCATCGGCGGGTCGGAGTCCGCGAACCGCCGGTAGACGGCCACGTCGGACACCTCGGTGTCGGCCTGCTCGATGGCCTCGTCCGCGGCGTCCTTCAGCGTCACCGTCGAGCCGCGCCGCGAGAAGCCGTCCGCGGTGAACAGCACCGAGGCCTCGGGGTCCTCGATGCGCGTGGCCGTCGCGTCCACGCCGAAGCCGGAGAAGATGGGGACGGCGATGGCGCCGACCTTGAAACAGCCGTAGAGGATGGCGATGACCTCCGGCACCATCGGCATGTACAGCGCGACGGTGTCCCCCTTCCCGACCCCACACTCGGCGAGGTAGTTCGCTACCTGGTTCGCCCGCCGGTGGAGCTCGTGGAAGGTCACGTCGCGCGTCTCGCCGTCCTCGCCCTCCCAGATACAGGCGACCTTGTTGCGGCGCTCGCTGTCGCGGGCCGCGTGGCGGTCGAGGACGTTGTGGGCGATGTTCGTCGTCGCGCCCGGATACCAGTCGGTGAACTGCGGGCCGTCCGTGTCGTCGCGCACGGCGTCCGGCTCCTCGTACCAGTCGATGCCGAGGTACTCCGGCAGTTCGCCCCAGAACCACTCGACGCCGCTCTCGGGTTCGCCCTCCATCTCCGTCGTCGTCCGCTCGACCAGTTCGTCGTAGTCGTCGATGCCGTACGCCTCCATGAAGGCGTGGACGTTGGTGGACTCGACGAACTCCCGCGACGGCTCGTGGACGACCCGGTCGAGGTCTTCGAGTGACGCGTTGTCGCTGCTCATACTCGAGCGATGCGACCGCCCCCCGGATAACGGTTTCTCGTAACATGTGAACCCCGCGTCGCGGCGAGGAGTTTTGAGGCGGGCCGTCCTACCGGGGGACATGTACGTCAGGGACGCGCGAAACCGCGACGAGGCGTGGCTCCTCGACCACATCGAGGCGATGGGGCTCGACGACACGGCCTTCCGGTCCCGTGACTACGTCATCGCGGTGGACGACGACTCCGCGACGAGGGCCGGCTTCGGCCGCTTCCGCGTCCACCGCGACGACGACGTCTGCGAACTGACGAGCATCGGCGTGCTCGACGGGTGGCGCGGGCAGGGCGTCGGCGCCCACATCGTCGAGCGCCTGCTCCGCAACGCCGACATCGAGGGGTACGACCGCGTGTACACGCTCACGCCCGAACACGAGTACCTCGCGCAGTTCGGCTTCCGCGCCGTCGAGGAGTCGGACCTCGCGGAGAGCCTGCGCGACCGGCTGGCCGAGAAGCGCGAGCGCCACGACACCGTCGTGCCGATGGTCATCGACGCCGACCGCTTCCGGATGCCCGACGACCTCCGCGAGCGGTTCAAGCAGGCGGCGGAGGCCGCCCCCGCCGAGACGGAGCCCGAGGAGACGCCCGAGGACTTCGGCATCGACCCCGACGAGGCGACCTACAAGTACGACACCGGCTGAAGGAGCCGGCGCGACGGGTACGACACCGGCTGAGGGAGCCGGCACGACGAGTACGATACCGGCTGACGAGGCCCGGCGAGACCGACACGCGGTCACGGGGCGTCGGCCGACTGGCCAACCGTTAAGCGGGGGCGCCCGGAAGGTCCGGGCATGTTCGACGAGGAGGAGCTCGCCGAGATACGCGAGGCGAAGGAGTCGTGGGAGGCGGAGACCCGCGGCCCCACCGTCGACCGGTTCGGCGAGCGGAAGGAGACGTTCACGACCGACACCGGGGGCCGCGAGGTCGACCCGATATACACGCCCGACGACGTGGCGGACCTCGACTACGACGAGGACCTCGGCTTCCCCGGCGAGGAGCCGTTCACGCGCGGCGTGTACTCCACGATGTACCGCGGGCGGCTGTGGACGATGCGCCAGTACGCCGGGATGGGCACCGCCGAGGAGACGAACGAGCGGTTCCGCTACCTCATCGAGGAGGGGTCGTCGGGGCTGTCGATGGCGTTCGACCTCCCGACGCAGATGGGGTACGACTCCGACGACGCGATGGCCGAGGGCGAGGTCGGGAAGTCCGGGGTTGCCATCGACTCGCTCGACGACTTCGAGACGGTGTTCGACGGCATCTCGCTCGACGAGGTGTCCACGTCGATGACCATCAACGCCCCGGCGTCCATCCTGCTCGCGATGTACATCGCCGTCGGGGACAAACAGGGCGTGGACCGCGAGGCGCTCCGGGGAACCATCCAGAACGACGTGCTGAAGGAGTACATCGCGCGCAACACCTACATCTATCCGCCGGAGCCCTCCATGCGGCTCATCACCGACATCTTCGAGTTCTGCGCCGAGGAGGTGCCGAACTTCAACACCATCTCCATCTCCGGCTACCACATCCGGGAGGCCGGCTCGACGGCGGCCCAGGAGATAGCCTTCACCCTCGCCGACGGCATCGAGTACGTCGAGCGGGCCATCGAGGCCGGCCAGGACGTGGACGACTTCGCGCCGCAGCTCTCCTTCTTCTTCGCGTCGTACAACAACATCCTGGAGGAGGTGGCGAAGTTCCGGGCCGCCCGCCGGATGTGGGCGACGATAATGGAGGAGCGGTTCGACGCCGAGACCCCCGCCTCGAAACAGCTGAAGTTCCACACCCAGACCGCGGGCTCGACTCTCACCGCCCAGCAGATAGAGAACAACGTGGTCCGTGTCGGGTATCAGGCGCTCGCGGCGGTGCTCGGCGGCACGCAGAGCCTCCACACGAACGGGAAGGACGAGGCGCTGTCGCTGCCGACCGAGAAATCGGTCAGGACGGCGCTGCGCACCCAGCAGATACTCGCCCACGAGTCGGGCGCCGCCGACACTATGGACCCGCTCGCCGGCTCCTACTACGTCGAGAGCCTCACCGACGACATCGAGGCCGAGGCCTTCTCGATAATCGACGAGGTGGACGAGCGCGGCGGGATGCAGGACGCCGTCGAGTCCGGGTGGGTGCAGGGCCAGATACAGGACGTGGCCTTCGAGCGCCAGCGCGAGATAGAGGCGGGCGAGCGAACCATCGTCGGCGTCAACGACTACCGCGTCGAGGAGGAGCCGGAGGCGGACATCGAGGAGGTCAGCGAGGCCGAACAGGAGCGCCAGCGCGAGCGGCTCGCCGCGCTGCGCGAGGAGCGCGACGACGCGGCCGTCGAGGCGGCGCTCGACGACCTCCGGGACGCCTGCGAGTCGGGCGAGAACGTGATGCCGTACATCGTCGCCGCGGTGAAGGCGTACGCGACGACGGGCGAGGTGGCCGACGCGATGCGCGACGTGTTCGGCGAGCACCGTGCCGGCATCTGACGCGCCGGCAGGTAGATGCTCCCGGCGCGCGTCCGGGACGGTGTGACCGACATCCACTCCTCGCACGACCTCTCTGCGGCCGACGCCCTCCAGTACGCACGGACCGCCGAGGACGCGTGGACCGCGGGCGACGGCGAGGCCTGCCGTACGGCGCTCGCGGCCGGCAACGACGCGGTCGCCGCGGCGGCGCGGCGGGCGACCGACGAACACCTCTACCGGCTCGTCGAGAGCACCGCCGAGGCCGTGGCCGCGGCCGACGACGGGGTTCGACTCGGCGCTGACGACGCCGGGAACCGCGTCACGCGGGCGCTCGTCGCGGTCCGCCACGCGGCGAACCGCCTCGACCCGACGGCCGTGGCCGACCGGGACCGGATGCCGTAGCCGCGGGCTTTTCCTCGGGTGGCCGCGAAGCGCTCCCATGCACTTCGACCACGCCGGTATCGCGACGACGGAGGCCGACTCGCTCGTGTTCCTGTTCGAGGACCTGCTCGACTGCGAGGTCGTCCACGAGGAACTGTTCGACGGCATGAAGCTGGTCTTCCTCGATCTCGGGAACGGCTACCTCGAACTGCTGGAGCCGACCGGGGAGGAAGGGGCGATAGCGCGCTACCTCGACGCGAACGGACCGGGCATCCACCACCTCGCGTTCGCGACGGAGGACATCGACGCGGCCCTAGAACGGGCGCGGGACCGCGGCGTCGACCTCATCGACGAGGAGCCGCGCGAAGGGGCGTGGGGCCACGACGTGGCCTTCTGTCACCCGAAATCGACCGGCGGCGTCCTCGTCGAGTTCGTTCAGCACTGATTCGCCAGCGCGGCGGTGAACTCCTCGGTGTCCTCCGGGGGCTCGTCGAACCACCGCGCGTCGGTGACCGGCGCGTCCTCGGGCACCTCGATGTCCCCCGACGCCTCGGCCGTGAATATCACGGTCACCATCGGGAACGACGGCGGCAGGAGGTCGCCCGGCTCCACGTCGCGTTCCACCTCGCGGACGATGTGTTTCTCGCGGACGAAACAGAAGCCGGTCACGTCGGCGTCGAGGCCGGTCGCGGCCCGGACCTCGCGGCGGGCCGTCTCCACGAGCGAGTCCTCGCCCTCGTACATCCCGCTCGGGTGGCCCCACCCTTCCACCTCGGGGTGGCGCACGAGGAGGACCTGCCCCTCGTCGTTGCGGACGATGGCGCCCGCGTCGGCCAGCTTGCCGTACTCCTCGACGATCTCCAGGCCGCCCTCGTACAGTTCGGGCGGACGGATGGTACGTTCCTCCGCGAGCTGGTAGGTGCCGAACCGCTCGCGCAGCCGGTTCAGCTCGCGGCTCGCCCCGAGGCGCGCCTGCATCCGCGGGCTGAACTCCTCGTCCTGGTACTTCCACGGCGGGTCGAACGGGAGGTCGTCGGCGTCGAACTCCGTCCGCTCGCCGTCGACGGTGACGGCGACGGTGCCCGCCGCCTCGTCGGTCTCGACCTCAACCTCGTCGGGGTCGAAGTCCTCGTCGAGCCAGTCCGGTTCGCCCTCAACGAGGTTGAACTCGCCGCCGAGCGCGTCGCCGGCGTCGCCCTCCGGTCGCTCGTCGTCGTCGTCGGTCATACCCGGGGGTTGCATCGCGGGCGTAAAACCCCCGCGGCCTGTGTCGCCCGGACGACGGGGCGAGGCGGGCGTGCGCCCCCTTCGAGGAACGCGGTCAGCCGAAGCTCTCGACCTTCGCGCCGTCGAGGTCGCCGCCCGCGGCCGTCACGGACGCCTCGGCGAGGTCCACGAAGTCGGCGAAGCCGTAGACGAACAGCTGTTGACCGTCGTAGGCGTCGGCGACGGCCTCCCGGACGGCGTCGTCGTCGCCGAGGACGAACACCTCGGCGCCGGCGCTCGCGGCCGCGGCGAGGCGGTCCTCGTGGACGGGGGCGTCGTCGCGATAGACGACGGTCACCTCGTTGCCGTCGCGGAGCGCGCGCTCGGCGATGGCGACGGCCGGGCCGACGCCGGGGCCGCCGGCGAGGACCAGACTCCGGGCCTCGCCCTCGTAGTAGTCCCGGCCGAACGGGCCGGTCACGGTGACGGCGTCGCCGGCGTCGAGGGCGAGCAGGTACTCGGAGAACCCGCCGGCCTCGTCGGCGTCGTACGAGACGGTGAGTTCGAACGCGTCGTCGGTCTCCGGCGAGGAGACGGTGTAGAAGCGGGACTCCTCCTCCCCGTCGAGGACGGCGGTGAGCTTCACGAACTGGCCGGGTTCGGCGGCGAAGCCGGCCGGCGAGGCGAGGTCGATGGCGACCGTGTCCGGGCCGACGTCGCGGACGGCACGGACCGTGGTCTCTGCGGGCTCCATACGCGGGGAAGCCGCGGGGCGCGAAAGGCCCTTTCGGTCGCGGCGGCGCGGTTCGGCGGCGGGCGACGCCGCGTCGCTCGCTCGCGCTGGACGAACGTCGAGCGGGCGGCCGAAACCGGCAAACTATCCGGACGTTCGCCGCCGCAAATCGGGCGAGGATGGTGTATTCAGAAGCCTTAACGTGCGTCGGATGGAAGCGCGATACAGTATGCCAGAGGACCTCAACTGGGCCATCGGCGGCGAAGCCGGCGATGGGATCGACTCCACCGGGAAGATCTTCGCCCAGGCCCTCTCGCGAGCGGGCCGGCACGTCTTCACGTCGAAGGACTTCGCCTCCCGTATCCGCGGCGGGTACACTGCCTACAAGGTTCGCACGTCCGTCGAGCGCGTCGAGAGCGTCGTCGACCGCCTCGACATCCTCATCGCGCTGACCGAGCGCACCGTCGAGGAGAACATGGACGAACTGCACGACGGCTCCGTCATCATCTACGACGGCGAGCGCACGATGATGTCCGACTTCGAGGCCCCGGACGGGATGATCGGCCTCGACGTCCCCCTCAAGCGGCTGGCCGAGGAGGCCGGGGGCGCCATCATGCGCAACATCGTCGCGCTCGGCGCGGCGTGTGAGGTGGCCGACTTCCCTATCGAGAACCTCGACGAGGCGCTGGAGAAGCGCTTCGGCGGGAAGGGCGAGGCCATCGTCGAGAACAACAGGGCCGCCGCCCTGGCGGGACAGGACTACGTGCAGGAGGAGTACGACCTCGACACCCCCTACGAGCTGGAGACCACGGACGCGGACTACGTGCTTCTCAACGGCGACGAGGCCATCGGGATGGGCGCCATCGCCGCCGGCTGTCGCTTCTACGCCGGCTACCCCATCACGCCCGCGACGGACGTGATGACCTATCTGACGGGCCGCATCGACCGCTACGGCGGCAAGGTCGTGCAGGCCGAGGACGAGCTCTCCGCCATCAACATGGCGCTGGGCGCGGCCCGCGCCGGCGCGCGCTCGATGACCGCGACCTCCGGGCCGGGCATCGACCTGATGACGGAGACGTTCGGGCTCGTGGCCACCTCGGAGACGCCGCTCGTCATCGCCGACGTGATGCGCTCGGGCCCCTCGACCGGGATGCCGACGAAGCAGGAGCAGGGCGACCTCAACATGGCGCTGTACGGCGGCCACGGCGAGATACCCCGCTTCGTCGTCGCGCCGACCTCCGTCTCCGAGTGTTTCTGGAAGACCGTCGAGGCGTTCAACCTCGCCGAGCAGTACCAGACCCCCGTGTTCGTCCTCTCGGACCTCGCGATGGCGGTCACCGAGCAGACGTTCCCGCCGGAGACGTTCGACATGGACGAGGTCGAGATAAACCGCGGCAAGGTCGTCGACGACGACACCATCGGCGAGTGGCAGAACGACTCGGGGCAGTTCAAGCCCCACGCGCTCACCGACGACGGCGTCTCGCCGCGCGCGTTCCCCGGCACGGACGGCGGCGCGCACATGTCCACGGGCCTCGAACACGACGAACTCGGCCGGCGGACGGAGGACACGGACATGCGCATCGAGCAGGTGGACAAGCGCAACCGGAAGGTCGAGACCGCCCGCGAGCGCGAGGACTGGAGCCCCCGCGAGTTCGGCGACCCCGAGTCGGGCAACCTCGTCGTCTCGTGGGGCTCGAACGAGGGCGCGCTGCGCGAGGCCATCGACCTCCTCGACGAGGAGGGCGTGGACGTGCGCGTGCTCTCGGTCCCCTACATCTTCCCGCGGCCGGACCTCACCGAGGAGTTCGAGGCCGCGGACGACGTGGTCGTCGTGGAGTGTAACGCGACGGGCCAGTGGGCGGACGTGCTCGAACACGACACGCTCCAGCGGGTGAAGCGGGTGAACAAGTACAACGGCGTCCGCTTCAAGGCGGACGAACTCGCCGAGGACCTCACCGACGCGTTCGGTATCGCCGGCGAGACGGAGGTGGAAGCAGAATGAGCTCAGAGAACGTCAGATTCGTCGATTTCAAGTCGGACAAACAGCCCACGTGGTGTCCCGGGTGCGGCGACTTCGGCACCATGAACGGCATGATGAAGGCGCTCGCGAACACGGGCAACGACCCCGACAACACGTTCGTCGTCGCCGGCATCGGCTGTTCGGGCAAGATAGGCACCTACATGCACAGCTACGCGCTCCACGGCGTCCACGGGCGCGCGCTCCCGGTCGGCACGGGCGTGAAGATGGCCAACCCCGACCTCGAAGTGATGGTCGCGGGCGGCGACGGTGACGGCTACTCCATCGGCGCGGGCCACTTCGTCCACGCCGTGCGCCGGAACGTCGACATGACGTACGTCGTCATGGACAACCGCATCTACGGGCTGACGAAGGGGCAGTTCTCGCCCACCAGCCGCGAGGACTTCGAGACCTCCACGTCGCCGGACGGGACCCACCAGCAGCCGGTGAACCCGCTGGCGCTCGCGCTCGCCGCGGGCGGGACGTTCATCGCGCAGTCGTTCTCGTCGGACGCCCAGCGTCACGCGGAGATCGTCCAGCAGGCCGTCGAACACGACGGCTTCGGCTTCGTGAACGTGTTCTCGCCGTGCGTCACGTTCAACGACGTGGACACGTACGACTACTTCCGCGACTCGCTGCAGGACGTCGGCGAGTCCGACCACGACGCCTCCGACTACGACGCCGCCAAGGAGAAGATACTCGACCGCGACACCGAGTACCAGGGCGTCCTGTACCAGGACGAGAGCTCGGTGCCCTACGAGCAGCGCGAGGGCGTCGAGGGCAACATGGCCGACATCGACGACACCCCGCCCGAGGACGCGATGGACCTCGTGCGCGAGTTCTACTGAGGCCGCGGTTCCTTTTTTCTGTTCTCCGCGGCCGATAGCCACGGCACCCGCGGCCCCCCCACCGCGGTCCCGTCCGGACACACAACCGAAACGACTGATAAGCGGGAACCCGCGTATCCCCTATGAGCGGAGACGAGACCGAGCACTTCGACGTCGTCGTCGCCGGCGCGGGGCCCGCCGGGGGGCAGTGCGCCCGCGACCTCGCCGCCCGCGACTACGACGTCCTCCTCCTCGAAACCGAGGCCGAAGACGAGTTCCCGCGACAGAGCAACAAGTCGACCGCGGGGACGTTCCCGCGGATGACGGGCGCGTTCGGCGTGCCCGACCGCCTCGTGGAGAAGTTCACCGACAGCGTCGTCGTCGAGTCGCCGAACGACCACTACAAGCAGGACCAGCCGGGCGCGGTCCTCGACTTCGTGGCGTTCAAGCGGTGGCTCGTCGAGGAAGCCCGCGACAACGGCGCCGAGGTGCGCTTCGGCTCGCGGGTGAACGCGCCGATCACCGAGGACGGCCGCGTCGTCGGCGTGACGTACGCCGGCTCCGAGGAGGTGCGCGCCGACATCGTCGTGGACGCGACGGGGCCGAGCGCACCCCTCGCCAAACAGCTCGACGTAGTGGACCTCCACCGCGCGAACCAGGCCATCGGAATCGACTACAAGCTCGAAGGGCTGGACCTCGACCACGAGGGGTACGCGGACCTCAACGGCGCGATGATGCTCCGGCTCGACCACGACATCGCCCCGGGCGGCTACTCGTGGATATTCCACACCGGCGGCGACACGGCGAAGGTCGGCGTCTGCTACATCCAGAACGAGCGCCACGACGAGGTCGCGCGCGACGACATGCGCATCGACGACTACCTCGACTACTGGCGCGAGACTGACCCCCGCTTCGAGGGCGCGGAGGCCGTGGAGGGCGAGCACATCCTCCGGGGATCGGCACACATCCAGATGCCCGGGAACCTCTCGACGGACGGCTTCATGGCCGTCGGCGACACCGTGCCGACCATCGACCCGCTGTGGGGCGAGGGCATCCACCAGGGGATGGAGTCGGGCCGCGCGGCGGCCATCACCGCCGACCACTGCCTGACGGGCACGAGCCGCGACACCTCCGCCGAGGAGATGAGCGTCTACGACGACCTGTGGCACGAGCGGGTCGCCCCGAACATGTCGAAGCGCCTGCTCATGACCGAGCTGTTGTACCTCGTCGACAACGACCGGTACGACCGGTTCGTCCGCACGATGCGGAAGCTGCCGGACGACACGCTGTCGAACGCCAACACCGGGAGCCTGCGCTCCATCGCCCGGCTGCTCGAACCGGGCGACCTGACGTACCTCGCGAAGCTCGCGCGCAACCGCGTCTCCGACCCGTACCGCCGCTGGAACCCGCTGTCGTAACCGTCCGCCGCGACCGCAAACCGTTTTCCCCGCCGTCGTGTACCCCGGCGTATGTCACACCAGCAGTCCGACGAGGTTCCGGTACACGACGGCATGCCCGCGCTCGGGCTCGGCACCTGGCAGAACGACGACCAGGAACAGGTCGCGGAGTCCGTCGCCACGGCCCTGGATATGGGGTATCGCCACGTCGACACCGCCCAGATATACGGCAACGAGGAGGGCGTCGGCGACGGCATCGCCGCCGCGGACGTCGACCGCGAGGACGTCTTCCTCGCCTCGAAGGTGTGGATAGACCAGCTCGCGCACGACGACGTGGTCGAGTCCACGGCGGAGAGCCTGGAGAAGCTCGGCACCGACTACGTGGACCTGATGTACGTCCACTGGCCGGCCGGCGACTACGAGCCGGGCGACACCCTGCCCGCGCTCGGCGAACTGAAGGACGACGGGCTGGTGCGTCGCATCGGCGTCTCGAACTTCGAGCCGCACCACGTCGACGACGCGAAGGAGGTGCTCGGCGGGGACGTGTTCGCGAACCAGGTCGAGATGCACCCGCTCCTCCAGCAGGAGGAACTGCGCGAGTACGCCGCGGACGCGAACGTCGAACTCGTCGCCTACTCCCCGCTCGCCCGCGGGCAGGTGTTCGACGTGCCGGAGCTGAACGAGGTGGCGGAGAAACACGGCGTCAGCGAGGCGCAGGTGTCGCTCGCGTGGCTCCGCGAGAAGGACGTGACCGCCATCCCGAAGGCGACGAGCGAGGGCCACATCCGCGACAACTGGGAGAGCCTCGGCGTCGAACTCGACGAGGAGGACGTCGCAGAGATAGACGCCATCGACCGCACCGACCGGCGCGTCCACCCCGACTTCGGCCCCGATAGCTGGAACTGAGCGCGCGCGTTTCGTTCTCCGCGTTTCGTCACACGGTCACGAGCCAACGGCTCGGGTCGGGTAGCGGGCAGAAGGAACGACGGGCGGGAGGAACGACGAGAACGAGGAGCGGACCTCAGCGAACGGAGTCGAGCAGCAGTTTCTGCTCGACGCGCTTGACCTCGTGTTGCACGTCGCGTACGGCGTCGATGTTCGCGGAGATGGAGGAGACGCCCTCGTTGACGAGGAACCGGACCATCTCGGGCTTCGAGCCGGCCTGCCCGCAGATGCTCGTCGCCACGTCGTGCTCGCGGCACGTCTCGATGACCTCGCCGATGAGCGCGAGCACGCCGGGGTGGAGTTCGTCGAAGCGGTCCGCGACGTTCTCGTTGTTGCGGTCCACCGCGAGCGTGTACTGCGTCAGGTCGTTCGTCCCGAAGGAGGCGAAGTCGATACCGGCCTCGCACATCGACTCGACGGTGAGCGCCGAGGCGGGCGTCTCTATCATCACGCCCCAGCGGCGCTTCTCGGGGTCGACGCCCGCGTCCTCCAGCAGGTTCCGGGCGCGGATGACGTCCTCCGCGTCGTTGACGAGCGGGAACATCACCTCGACGTTGTCGTAGCCCATCTCGAACAGGCGGCGGAACGCCTCCAGTTCGTGGGCGAACGTGTCCGGCCGGTCGAGCGAGCGTCGGATGCCCCGGTAGCCGAGCATCGGGTTGTGCTCCTTCGGCTCGTCGCCGCCGCCCTCCAGCTGTCGGAACTCGTCGGTCGGCGCGTCGAGCGTGCGCACGCGGACCGGCCGCGGGTAGAACTCGTCGGCGACGCCGCGCACGCCCTCGACGATCTCCTCGACGTACGCCTCCTCGCCGTGGTCGGCGATGTAGCGCTCGGGCGTCTTGTTCGTCGAGAGTATCATGTGCTCCATCCGCAGGAGGCCGACGCCGTCGGCGCCGGTCTGTGCGGCGCGGTGGGCGGCCTCGGGGATGGAGACGTTCACCTTCACCTCGGTCGCTGTCATCGGCTTGACGGGGTTCTGCGGGCGCACGTCGGCGTGGTCCTCCTCCTCGGTCTTCGCCTCCTTCTCGCGGAGGCCGGCGACGACGGTGCCCTTGTCGCCGTCGATGGTTATCTCCTGGCCGTCCGAGAGCGCCTCGGTCGCGGTGCCCGCGCCGACGACGGCGGGGACGCCGAGTTCCCGGGAGACGATGGCGGCGTGGGAGGTCATCCCGCCCTCGTCGGTGACGATACCGGAGGCGCGCTTCATCGCCGGCACCATGTCGGGGGTCGTCATCTCGGTGACGATGACGTCGCCCTCCCCGACCTTGTCGAGCTGGTCGAGCTTGCGGACGATGCGGACGGGGCCGGCGGCGACGCCGGGCGACGCGCCGAGCCCGCGCACGAGCACCTCACCCTCGTCGTCGCCGCCGTCGGCCGTCGCGGCCTCCGCGGACGACTCCGAGATGGTCGTGATGGGCCGCGACTGGAGCATGTACACGTCGTCGCCGACGATGGCCCACTCGACGTCCTGCGGGGCGTCGTAGTGCTCCTCGGCACGGCGGCCGAGTTCGACGAGCTTCGCGATCTCGTCGTCGTCGAGGACGACCGCCTCGCGCTTGTCCTCGGGAACCTCGCGCTCGACGGTCTCGCCCGTCTCGGCGTCCTTCTCCATCATCACCTTCTTCTCCGCGACGGTGGTCTCGACGGTCTCGCCCGTCTCGCGGTCCACGACGTAGTTGTCGGGGGAGACGGAGCCGGAGACGACGGCCTCGCCGAGCCCCCACGCGGCCTCGATGATGATCTTCGGCTCGCCCGTCGAGGGGTGGGAGGTGAACATCACGCCGGACTTGTCGGCGTCGACCATCCGCTGGACGACGACGGCGATGTCCACGTTCCGGTCGTCGAATCCCTGCTCGCCGCGGTAGTAGATGGCGCGCTGGGTGAACAGCGAGGCCCAGCACTCCTTGATGCGCTCGACGAGCGCCTCGCCCTGCACGTTGAGGAACGTCTCCTGTTGCCCCGCGAAGGAGGCGTCGGGCAGGTCCTCCGCGGTGGCGGAGGAGCGGACGGCGACGAAGGCGTTGCCGTCGTCGAGGTCGGCGTACGCGTCGACGATGCCCTGCCGCATCTCCTCGGGCATCTCCGTGCCGAGGATGAGTTCCTCGGCGCGCGCCTCGGCGCGGGCGAGGGCGGCCGAGTCGTCGGTGTCGACCGCCACCGCCTCGAACAGATCCTCGGCGATGCCGGTCTCCTCGATGAACGTGCGGTAGCTCCCCGCCGTGACGACGAACCCGGGCGGCACCGGAAGTCCCGCACCCGTCATCTCGCCGAGCGACGCGCCCTTGCCGCCGACGGCCCCGAGGTCGTCCGACCCGATATCGTCGAGCCACAGTACGGGTCCCTCCGCGCGCTGTGTCATTACACGGCGGTTTTCCGCCTCACACCTTAGGTCGTTCGGATGCGGGGCCTATCGCGGCGAACACCGGACACTCGCACGCGAGTCGTCCACAGGGGGTCGCCCCGGCGCTGACCCGCCTGAACGGCCCCCTCAGGCCTCGACGATGTCGTCCGACTCGAAGTCGGGGATTGCGACCTCCCCGTCGAGCGCGACCGAGGCGGTGCCGCCCACGCGGACGACGCCCTCGGTGGTCGCTCGGCTCGCCGCCACGCGGACGAGGCCGTCGCGGTCGAGGAAGTGGCCCTGCTCGAAGGTCATCACCTCCGGGGTCGGGTCGAACGCCCCGAAGCGGTCGAGGTACGCGCCGCAGGCGCCCGAGGCCGTCCCCGTCACGGGGTCCTCGTCGATACCCAGCCCGGGGACGAAACACCGGCCGTGCAGCGTGGACTCCGACTCCAGGGTGTCGAACGTGAATGCGTAGAGGCCGGCACAGTCGTGTTCGTCCGCGAGCGCCGCTATCGCGTCCGTGTCGGGGGCCATCCCGCTCAGGTCCGAGAGGTACTCGACGGGGACCATCAGGAAGGGGAGGCCCGTCGAGGCGCGAGCGAGCGGCAGGTCCGCGCCCAGCCCGGACAGCGCCGTCTCGCGGACGCCGAGCGCCGCCGCGACCGGTTCGTAGTCGAGGTCGAGTTCGCGTATCTCCGGGGCGTTCTGCGTCATCCACACCGTCTCGCCGTCGACCTCCACGTCGAGGACGCCCACGTTCGTCTCGACGGTGTAGTCGCCGGCGGCGATTTCGGCCGCCTCGATTCCCATCTCCGCGAGGACGACGTGGCTCGCGACCGTGGCGTGTCCACAGAGGTCCACCTCGGTCGTCGGCGAGAAGTAGCGGAGTCGGCGGTCGGCCTCGTCGCTCGACAGCAGGAACGCCGTCTCGGACGCGCCGAGTTCCCGCGCTATCGCCGCCATCTGTTCGTCGCTCAGGCCGTCGGCGTTCGGGACGACCCCGGCAGCGTTCCCGTGCAGCGGCTCGTCGGCGAACGCGTCGACGAGGAGGGCGCGGCGTGTCTCCATGGGGCCACTGCGGCGCCGGGTACCGAAAGGGTGTCGCCGTGTCGGAGCCCGTAGATTTAATTCCGTAGAATCGAACTCCCCGCGAAGCAATGGTCCGCGACCCGCCGCCGTACTCGCTCGTCCTCGCCGGGAGCGGCGCAGTGCTCGTGGGCGTGACGATAGGGTTCGCCGTGGGGGACCCGGACCCGCTCGCCTCCTCGCTCGCGCAAGGTGCGCTCTCGCTCGTGGTCGGGGGCGGCCTCGTCGTCGCCGGCGTCTACCAGCGCAGGTGGGCCACGGACCACCGCTCCTGGCGGTCCATCGGCTGGCTGTGTGTGCTCGTCGGCGCGGCGGCCGTGGACGTCGTCTGGTCGTACACCGTCTCGCTCGCGCTCGGGGCCGTGACGCTCCCGTTCGAGGTACTCGGGACCGTGGCCGTCGGGGCCGCCGCGGGCGCGGTCGTCGTCCACTTCGACCGGCGACGGGCGGCGCGCAACCGCGAGCGCGCGCACAACCGCCGGAGCTACCGGGAGGTGTTCGAGGGCGTCAACGACGCCGTGCTGGTCCACGCGGCCGACGGCACGGAGATACTCGACGCGAACGAGCGCGCGGCCGAACTGTACGGCTACCCCGTCGAGGAACTGATCGGGATGAGCCCCGGCACGTTCTCCGTCGCGGAGGAGGGATACACCGACGAGCGCGCCCGCGAGTACATCGACCGGGCGCTCGCCGAGGACGGCGTCACGTTCGAGTGGCGGAACGAGCGTCCGGACGGGGAGCGGTACTGGGCGGAGGTGAGCCTCCGGCCGGCCGTCATCGGCGGCGAAGAGCGCGTGCTCGCGGTCGTGCGCGACATCGACGAGCGGAAGCGGCGCGTGCGGGAACTCCGGGTGAAGGACCGGGCGCTCGCGGCCGCGAACGTCGGCATCACCATCGCGCGCCGCGACGACGACGGCGGCTGGCCGACCCGCTACGCCAACGACGCGTTCCTCGAGATGACCGGCTACGACCGCGACCGGGTGCTCGGGTCGTTCGGCGCCTTCCTCCGGGGACCCGACACCGACGAGGAGACGGTCGAGCGGCTGGAGGCGGCGATGGCCGCGGGGGAGCGGGCCGAAGTGGACGTGCTGAACTACCGGGCGGACGGGACGCCGTACTGGGACCGGGTGAGCCTCGCCCCGGTGCGCGACGACGACGGGGGGGTGACCCACTACGTCGGGTTCCACCGCGACGTGACGGAACACCGGAGCCGCGAGACGCTGTTCTCCGTGATGAACCGCGTCCTCAGACACAACCTCAGCAACGACCTCACCGTCATCGCGGGCCACGCCGACCTGCTGGCCGGGTCCCTCGACGGTCGGGAGGCGGACGTCGCCGGGACCATCGAGGAGACCGCGTCCTCGCTCGCCGAGACCGGCGAGAAGGCGCGCGAGCTCGACACCGTGGCCGCCCGCGATATCGACCCCCACCCGGTCGAGGTCTCCGCGCTCGCGGCGGGCGCCGCCGAGTCGCTCCGCGAGGCGTTCCCGGACCGCACCGTCGAGGTCACGGGCGGGAAGGCGAGCGCGCTGGCCACGTCGGACGTGGAGCGGGCGCTCCGCGAACTCGGCGAGAACGGCCTCGAACACACCGACGGCCCCCTCCGGTTCGACGTGCGGCGCGACGGCGACACCGTCTTCATCGACGTCGTGGACTCGGGCGGCGGGCTCCCGGAGATGGAGCGCGACGTGCTCACCTCCGGGAACGAGACGGCCCTCCGACACGGGCAGGGCCTCGGCCTCTGGCTGGCGAACTGGCTCGTCACGGCCGCGGGGGGACGGGTGGTCACCGACGGGGCCGACGGTGCCGCGGTCACGGTCGAACTGCCCGCCGCCGCCGCCGACTCGTCCGGGCGACCGGCCGCGCTCGACGTCGACTAGCCCCAGCAGTCGCGGTGGACCCGCTCGCCCTCGTCGGGCAGGACGGGACCGACGGTCCGCACGTCGGCGCTCCCGCGGTCGAATATCTCCGCCGACGGCACCACGAGGTCGTTGCCCGCCACCTCCGCCGCGTGTTCGGCGGACACGGAGTACACGACCCCGGCCAGTTTCGCGATGTAGATGCCGCCCGAGCACATCGCACACGGCTCCGTGCTGGTGTACATCACCGTCTCGCGACACTCCTCGCGGGTGAACTCGCTCGCGGCCCGCTTCGCCAGCGTGAGTTCCGGGTGGCGCCGGAGGTCGTCGGCCGTGTTGACGGCGTTGCGCTCCTCCATCACCACCTCGCCGTCGCGGACGAGCAGCGAGCCGAACGGCTCGTCGCCGCGGTCGGCGGCCTCCCGGGCGAGGTCGAGCGCGCGGGTCATGTACCGCTCGTGGTCGAGCGCGTCGAGGTCCATACCCCGGCCTCGGCCGCCGGGGGCTAAAGCGCCGCGGCGAACGAACACCCTTTAACCCCGCTCGGACCCGACGCCGGGGTATGAGCGACCTCCCGGACGATTTCAAGTGTACGGTGACGAACTGGGACTACATCTACGACCTCTGCCGGGGCGTCTCGAACCAGGTGAAGGCCGCCGACTTCGAGCCGGACGTGGTCGTGGCGCTGGCCCGTGGCGGCTGGTTCGCCGGGCGGTGTCTCTGTGACTTCCTCGGGCTGGACGACCTCACGAGCCTGAAGATGGAACACTACGTCGGCACGGCACAGAAGAGCGAGGGCGCACAGGTCCGCTACCCGATGCCCGAGGGGAGCGTCGAGGGGAAGGACGTGCTCGTCATCGACGACATCGCCGACACCGGCGGGAGCATCAGCCGCGCCCACGAGTACGTCACCGACCGGAACCCGGGCGAGGTCCGCACCGCGACGCTCCAGTTGCTGGGAACGAGCGAGTTCGAGCCGGACTACGTCGGCGAGGAACTCGACGAGTGGGCGTGGATCGTCTACCCGTGGAACTTCATCGAGGACATGATAGACCTCACCTCGGGCGTGATGGAGAAGGCCGAGGCCGACACGTTCACCCGCGGCGACATCCGCGACGCGCTCGCGCGGTTCCACGAGGTGGAGCGCATCGAGATGGAGATAGCCCAGCCCGGCCGCCTCGGCGAGGTGCTCTCGGAGATGGAGCGCCGCGAGGTCGTCGAGCCCGCGGGCCACGGCGAGTGGCGGCTCGCGTGACGCCCCCGAACCGACGGTGAACCGCCGCGTCCGGGCGCTGTGGGCCGCGAGCCGACCCTCCCAACTGCTCCTCATCGCCGCCGTCTACGCGCTCGGGGTCGCCGTCGCCCGCGGCATGGAGGCGACCGTCGCGCCGGCCGAGACCGCCGTCGGCCTGCTCGTCCTGCTCCCGGTCGCGGTCAGCGTCCACTACGCGAACGAGTACGCCGACCACGAGACGGACCGGCTCACCGACAGAACCCCCGTCTCCGGCGGGTCGGGCGCGCTCGAAGCCACCGGCCTCCCCCGCGAGTTCCTGCTCCGGGCGGGGGCCGTCGCGCTCGCGGCCGGGGTCGGCGCGGCGGCGGCCGGGTGGCTCGCGGGACCGCTCTCGCCCGTCGCGCTCGCGTTGCTCGTCGGCATCGCGGTGCTGGGCTGGCAGTACAGCGTCGGGCCGCTCTCGCTCTCGCGGCGCGGCCTCGGCGAACTCGACAACAGCCTGCTCGGCGGCCTCGTCCTCCCGCTGTACGGCGCGGCCGTCGTTGCCTCCCCGGACACGGCCGTCGCGCTCGCCGTCCTCCCGTTCGCGCTCGTCGTGTTCTGTAACCTCCTCGCGACGCAGTGGCCCGACCGGCGCGCGGACGCGGCCGTCGGGAAGGACACCCTCGCCGTGCGGCTCTCGGCGGCGGGCATCCGGCGGCTCTACCTCCTCGTCGCCCTGCTCGCCGCCGTGAGTCTGTTACTGCTCGCGGGCGGGGCCGTCCCGACGACGGTGGCGCTGGCGTCGCTGTCGGCCGCGCCGCTCCTGCTCTGGGGCGCGGCGACGTTCCCCGGCCGGCCGTTCCCGACGGTCGCGGCGATGGTGGTCCTCGCCGTCGCACAGACCGCGGCGTGGCTGTGGGTCGGCTAGCCCCAGTTCCCCGCGTCGAGCGACCAGTCGTACGCCCGGTAGCGGAGGCGCGGACTCGCGCCCGCGGGTATCGCGTCGAACTCCCGGAGCATGGCGAGTATCCCGTCGCGGCCGCCGAAGTCGCCGCGGAACCACAGCATGAGGCGCGGGACGCGCGCCACGTCGCCCTCGGCATCGTACTCGACCTCCGTGTCGAGGTACGAGGCGGTCGCGGCGTCGAGTTCGGCGTCGATGCCGTCGCGGGTGTACGCCGCGACGGGAGGACACGCGGCCGCGCCGCAGTTGAGCGCGAAGTGGACCCGCGGGTCGCGCTCGCGGACGCGGAAGGCCCGCTCGTACGCGCCGGCGACGGGGTTCGCGACGTAGCCGAGCGTCCACTTCGGGTGCGAGCGACGGAGCAGCCCGTGTTCCACGTCGTCGAGCGAGAGGTCCCGGCCCGCGACCGTCACTATCGGCGCGCCGAAGAAGGCGGAGCGCCCCTCGCTGTACGCCTCGGGACTGGCTGCCAGCACCGACTGGGCCGCGGCGTTGTACACGTTCGTCCACAGGGCGAGACGGGCATCGTCCGTGTCGAGCGCCGCGCGCAGGTCGCCGCGGGGCCAGTCGCGCAGGGCCGTCTCGTGTTCGCGACCCGTTCCGCCCCGGCGGACGGCCCGGAGCCAGTCGGCGGAGGCGGCGACGGGGTCGGCGGTCACGGCGGAGAGAAGGGGCCGACGCGGCTTCGGGGTTTCGGCGGGGGCGTGCCGGTTCGGTGGGTTTTCCTCGGGCCGCGGCGAAGCGCGGCCATGATAGGCTTCATCGGCGGGTCCGGCATCTACGACTCGCTCCCGCTGGAGGACACCGAGGAACACGACGTGACGACGCCGTACGGCGACCCGGCCGCGCCCGTGACCGTGGGCGCGATGCCCGACGGGACGGGGGTGGCCTTTCTCCCTCGCCACGGCCGCGACCACCAGTACTCCCCGACCACGGCGCCGTACCGCGCGAACATCTACGCGCTGAAGGAACTGGGCGTCGAGCGCGTGCTGGCGTCGAACGCCGTCGGGTCGCTCCGCGAGGACCTCCCGCCGCGCACGCTCGTCGTCCCCGACCAGATATTCGACCGCACCCGGAAGCGGGAGTACACGTTCTTCGACGAGGGCTGTGTCGTTCACATGCCCTTCGCGGAGCCGTACTGCCCGCACATGAAGTCGCACCTCGCCGAGAGCGCCCGCGAGGCCTCCGACGCCGAGGTCCACGAGGACGGCACTTACGTCTGCATCGAGGGGCCGCAGTACTCCACGAAGGCCGAGTCCGAGCACTTCCGCGCGTCGGGCTTCGAGATAATCGGGATGACGGCGATACCGGAGGCGAAGCTCGCCCGCGAGGCCGAACTCTGCTACGCGACCGTCGCCGGCGTCACCGACTACGACGTCTGGAAGGAGGAGAGCGAGGTCACCCTCCAGGAGGTGCTCGACAACGCCGCGGCCAACGAGGAGTTCATCAAGTCCACCGTTCGCCGGGCCGTCGAGAACATGCCCGAGGCCCGCGAGTGCGACTGCGGCCACGCCGTCGAGGGGAGCGTCAACACGCCGACGGAGGCCATCCCCGAGGACGTCCGCGAGCGCGTGGAGCTGCTCGTCGGCGACTACCTCTGAGGGCTACTGTTGCGGACGGCCGCCGTCGGCCGCGACCTCCGCCCCGTCGTTCACGGCCGCGGGGTCGCGCACCCACAGGTCGCCGAACAGGTCGTCCTGCTGGAGGCGGACCTGCCCGCGGTGGGCTAGGAAGAGGAGGCCGAGGAACGTGTCCACGCGGGAGCCGCCCGCGCCCTCTATCTCGGCGTACAGCACCTCGTCGCGGCCCTTGTCGTACTGCTGTTGGCACGCGAGGTACACGTCCGAGATGATGTCCTCCATGTGCTCGTCGTGGGCCGTCCCGAGCGCGTCCGCCTCGCGCGGCTCGTCGTCCATCCGGAAGTCGTCGCCGCCGTGGTACGAGAGCGTCTGCGTGCCGCGCGCGTAACCGCCGGGCGAGTCCGAGGTGTCGTAGCTGCGCGACTCCTTCCACACCGTCTCGCGCTCGCGCTCGCGGAGTTCCCGGACGAGTTCGTCCAGCGTCCGCGGCGTGCCGCGGGCGTGTTTGCGGTCGAGCCGTCGGTCCATCTCCCGTTCCAGCGCGGCGAACGGGTCCGGGTTCGACTCGTCCCACGCCTGCTCCGCCTCGAAGGGGTCCGGCTCCGGCTCCTCGTCGTCGAGCATCGCGTCCGACTTCATCCGGAGGAGGACCGAGGCGTAGAAGAGCGCCCGGCCGCCGGCCCGGAGGTCCGCCTCGTCCAGCCGGTCGAGGAAGACGTCCGTGACGCGGACGATGTCGATGTCCCACGGCTCTATCTCGCCGTCCTTCGCCAGCTGGACGAGCAGTTCGACCGGCTCGACCTCCTCGTCGTCGCTCGACACGTCGAACTCCGAGAGCACGTCGTCCGCCCCGTCGTCGCCCTCGCGCCGGCGCTTCTCGGCCTCGTGGCCCGCGATGTTGAGCGGGACGTCGTCGTCGCTCATCGCTCGCCCCCTCCGGTCGGCCGCTCGCGGGCGTCGCCCGCTCGCGCGTTCCGGGCCGGTCCCGCCGGTCGCGTCCCGCTAGTCATCCGCCGGCACCCCCTGTCCCGAGAGGTCGATGCCGGTCACCGCCGAGACGTTGTCGTCCAGCATCGTCACGCCGATGGCGCGCTCGGAGCGTTCGAGGAGCGCGGAGCGGTGCGAGACGACGATGAACTGCGCGTCGCCCGCGAGGTCGTCCACCATCTCGCCGACCATCTCGGCGTTGGCGGCGTCGAGGAAGGCGTCCACCTCGTCGAGCGCGTAGAACGGCGCGGGGTTGTACCGCTGGATGGCGAAGATGAAGGCGAGCGCGGTCAGCGACTTCTCCCCGCCGCTCATCGCGTCGAGCCGCTGGACCGGCTTGTCCCGCGGCTGGGCCTTCATCGTCATCCCGCCCTCGAAGGGGTCGTCGGGCTCTTCGAGGACGAGTTCGCCCGAGCCGTTCGACAGCCGCGCGAAGATGTCCTCGAACTCCTCGTTGATGCCCTCGTACGCCTCCATGAACGTCTCCTTCTTGCGCGCCTCGAACTCGTCGATGCGGTCGCGGATGCCGTCGGCCTCCTCCTGGAGCGTCTCGCGCTTGTCCGTGAGGTCCTCCAGGTCCGCGGCGACGTCGTCGTACTCGTCGATGGCGAGCATGTTGACGGGTTCGAGCTCCGCCATCCGGTTCTCCAGCTTCGTTATCTGGCCCTTCACGCTCGAGAGGTCCGGGATGTCGTCGGCGTCGTAGTCGCCGACCTGCGAGGCCAGTTCGTCCACCTCCCATTCGAGCCGGGAGACGGCGTCGCGGAGCTCGTCGAGTTCGCCCTCGACCTCGGCGACCGTCGCGCGCTGTTCGTCGCGGGCGTCCTTCGCCTCGCGCACCTGCTCGCGCAGGTCCTCGCGCTCGGATTTGAGCTCGGTCAGCTCCTCCTCCAGGTCCGCGACGGCCTCGTGTTTGGTTTCGAGGACGGCCTCCTTCTCCTCGATCTCGGCTTCGAGGTCGGCGACGGTCTCCTGTGCGTCCGCCTTCTTGTTCTGTGCCGACTCGATGGTGTCGTGGAGGTCCTCGATGGCGTCCTCGGCGTACTGCTTCTCGAGCCCGAGTTCGTTCAGGTCGGCGTCGAGGTCGTCCATCCGCGAGTCGAGGTCGGCGATCTCCTCGCGAACCGCCTCGGCGCGCTCGTTGAGTTCGCGCACCTCGGAGTCCTCCAGTTCCGCCTGTCGCTCCGCGACCTCGTCCTCCAGCGTCTCGATCTCCGACTGCTTCTCGCCGATGGCCGACTCGATCTCCTCCATCTCGGCCTGGGTCTCCTCGCGCTCCGACTCGATGTCGTCGAGGTCGGCTTCCAGGCTCGCGACCTCCTCGCGGATGCCGTCGAGCTCCGACTCCTTGCGCTCGATGGACGCCTCGATGTCGCGCACCTTGTCGGCGGCGTCGCTCTTCCGGTCGCGCGCGTCGTCCAGCCGCCCGTCCACGTCGCGCACGTCCTCGCGGATGGACGCGCGCTCGTCCTCCAGCGCCTGTATCTGTTCCGCGACGCGCTGGAGCTGTCCCTCGCCGCCCTTCTCGAAGGAGTAGCGCGACCCGGACGTGGAGCCGCCGGTCATCGCGCCGGACTTCTCCACGAGGTCGCCCTCCAGCGTGACGAGCCGGAAGTCGCCCATCAGGTCGCGGGCCGTCTGCATGTCCTCGACGACGAGCGTGTCGCCGAGCACGTACGAGAACACCTCGCTGTACTGCGGGTCGAAGTCCACGAGGTTGTACGCGAAGTCCACGACCCCGGGGAGCGAGGGCGTCGAGGGGAGCGAGCGCGCGTGCATCTCCGTCATCGGGAGGAACGTCGCCCGACCCGCGTTGCGCTGCTTGAGGTAGTCGATACACCGCTCGCCGACGGAGTCGTCGTCCACGACGACGTTCGCCATCCGGCCGCCCGCGGCCGTCTCGGCCGCCTCGGCGTACTCCGGCGAGACGGAGCCGAGCTGCGCGACCGCGCCGTGGACGCCGTCCAGCCCGCCGTTCAGCACGGTCGAGACCGCGCGGCCGAACGAGGAGTCGCCCGATTCTCCGGCGCGCGCCTCGATCTGGGCGTACTCCTGCTGTTTGGCCGCGATGTCGCTCTCCACGTCGTCGAGGTCGTCCTGTAGGGCCGTCTTCTCGGCCTTCAGGTCCTCGACGACCTCGGAGATGGTGTCGAGGTTCGCCTCGGCCTTCTCCAGTTCGGACTCGAGGTCGGACTTCTCGGCCTCGATGTCGGGTATCTGGGCCTTCGCGGTCTCTATCTGCTCCTCCTTCTCGCGCTTCTCCGTCGAACGGCGGCGCGCCTCGTCGAGGAGGCGGTCCTGCTCGCGCTGGAGCTCGTTCTTCTCGTCGCGGAGCGCGTCGAGCCGCTCGCGCCGCTCCTCGATGGCGTCGCGCAGGTCCTCGTACTCCGTGTCGAGGTCGGCGATCTCGGCCTCGATTCCGTCGAGTTCGTCGCGCTTCTCCTCCTTGTCGGCCTTCAGCGACGCCTTGCGGACCTTCCGCTCGCGGATGTCGCTCGCCAGTTCGTCCACCGTCTCCTGCTTGCGGTCTATCTGGACGAACGCCTGCGAGCGGGCGTTCTCGGCCTCCTCGATACGCTCCTTCTGCGCCTCGATGCGGTCCTCGAAGCGGCCGATCTCCCCCTTTATCTCCTCTATCTCGCGCTTGATCTCGAGCTGTTCGTCCTCGCCCTTCCGCTCGATCTCGTGGTTGAGGTCCGCGAGGTCCTCCTCCAGGCGCGTGACGCGGCCCTGCCGCTCGTCGAGCTCGCGCCGCAGGTCCGCGAGGTCCTCCTCGTGGGCCTCGATACTCGCGCGCTTCTCCGCGAGTTCCGCGCGCTTGTCCTCCAGTTCGGCGGCCTTCAGGTACCCCTCGTACTCCTCCTTGTCGTCGCGGAGCCGTTGGTACTTGAGCGCCGTCTCGCGTTCGTCCTCCAGTTGGGCGAGCCGCTCCTCCTTCTCCTCGATGCGGAGTTCCGCCTCGTCGACGCGCTCCTGGACGGTTTCGAGTTCGCCGAACGCGTCCTCCTTCTTGGCGTCGAACTCCGCGACGCCGGCTATCTCGTCGATGATGCCGCGGCGCGCGTACGGCGACATGGTGATTATCTCGGTCACGTCGCCCTGCATCACGACGTTGTACCCCTCCGGGGTGACGCCGGCCTGCGCGAGCAGGTCGCGGATGTCGGAGAGGTTCACCGAGCGGCCGTTGAGGTAGTAGTACGAGTAGTAGGTGTCCTCGTCGGTCTGCTTGACGCGGCGGCGGACGGTTATCTCCTCGACGTCGCCGACGTCCTCGGTGCCGGCGGCGGAGACGACCTGCTCGCGGGTGAGCGTGCGGTCCTCGTTGGCGAGGACGACCTCGACGGCGGCCTCGCGCTCGCCCGCGAACCCGTCCTCGTCGTCGTGGCCGGGGTCGTAGATGAGGTCCGTGAGCTTCTCGGCGCGGATGCCCGACGTGCGCGCGAGCCCCAGCGCGAACAGCACGGAGTCGATGATGTTCGACTTGCCCGAGCCGTTGGGCCCGCTGATGGTCGTGAAGTCCTCGTAGAAGGGGATACGCGTCTTCCGGCCGAAGCTCTTGAAGTCGTCCAGTACGAGCTCTTTGATGTGCATGGGGGCGCTCGTGGCGGCCCGGTTACGCGACGATGATGTCGTCGGTCCCGGCGCTCTCGTCGTCGGCTTCCTCCTCCTCGGCATTAGCTTCGTCGGCCGCCTCGTCGGGGGTCTCCTCCTGCGGGCTCGCGGGCTCGGGGGTCGCCTCGGCCCCGCTCAGCGACGAGCGCGCGTCGGCGCGGCTGCTCTTGCCCTCGATTATCTCGTCGAGCTCGGGGCCGAAGTGGTCCTCGATGAGCCGGAGCCGTTCCTTCGTCTCCACGAGCTCGTCCGTGAGCCCGGAGACCGTCGCGCGCAGTTCCTTCATCTGGGCCTCCAGCTCCTCCACCCGGTTGCCTGTCATGTCCCTACCGCCTGTCCCTACGGACTTAAACTTGCGTCAGACAATGACATGGCTCCTGATACGTTCGGCGGGGTCGGGTTCGTCTGGAGATGCTGAGACGACGCGCCGGACCCCAAGACCGATTGTCGCCCGCCCCGGCACGCCGGTCGTGACGGACGACACGCACGCACGCGAGGCGATGGCCGCGGACCTCCGACACCTCGTGGCCGAGGTCGAGGCGCTCCACCCGGAGCCGACGCGGGGTCGCGACGGCCGGGTCGCGCTCCACGCGGAACTCGAACGGGCCGTCCGGGACCTCCCGGACGAGGCGACGACGGAGGCGTTCTACCGCCGGGCCGCGCCGCTCGTCTCGGGGCTAGCGGACGCCCACTCGACGCTGTTCCCGCCGGAACACGGCGACGAGCGCGACCGGCTGCCGGTCTCGTTCCGCGCCGTCGGCGACCGCCTCTACGTGGACGCGGTTCCCGAGGACCGCGCCGACCTGCTCGGCGCGCACCTGCTCGCGGTCGGTGGCGTGCCGCTCGACACGCTGGCGGACCGGGTCGCGCGATTCCACGGGGTCGAGAACCCGAGCACGGCGCTGTTACGCCTCTCGCTGGCCGTCCGGACGCCGCGACCGCTCGCGCGACTGCTTGAGCGCGACGACCCGCCCGCGGAGGCCACGCTCCGGCTCTCGACGCCCGAGGGGGACCGCGAGGTCGCCGTTCCGTTCGGCGACCCCGGGCGCGACCTCGACGCGACCCTCGAAGAGTCGGTCCCCGCGCCCGAAGGAACGGGCCCCCGCGTCCGTCGGTACGCCGGCGACGCGGCGCTGTTCGTCCCCGGCGACCTGCAGGGGTACCGCGAGAGCCTGGAGGCGTTCGTGGCGAACGACGCCGGCAGCGCCGCCGGCCTCGCCGAGGCCGCCTACGGCCGCCACGTCGGCGGCGACCCGCCCGACGACCTCGACGCGACGGTGGCCGCGCTCCCGTCGATGGTCGGGGCGCTGACCGAGCTCGCGGACGCCGACCCGGAAAGAGTCGTCGTGGACCTGCGGGACAACCCCGGGGGAGACTCCCGGTTCGTGTCCGTGCTCGCCTACCTGCTGGACGGGCTGGCGGGCGTCGAGCGGATAGCCGGCGCGACCCGCGCGGCCAAACGGCGGACGGAGCGGCACCGCGAGCGCTACGGCGACCCGGACGACACGGTCGCGGAGCCGGCGGCGTACGACCTCTCCGACTACCTCGACGCGACGCGGGGCGACCGCGACGCGCTCGAAGCGCGGCTCCGGCGCTCGGGGACGTGTGCCGACCTGCTGGACGACGGGTCGTACGCGGGAGCGCTCGACCCCGACCGCCTCGTCGTCGCCGTCTCGGCGAGCACCATGTCGTCGGGGTTCGCAGGCGCGGCACAGCTCACCGCGTTCGGCGCGGACGTGGTCGGCGTCCCCTCCGGACAGGCACCCGTGAGCTTCGGCGAGCCGGTGGGTATCGAACTGCCGAACACCGGCCTCGCGGGGCGCGTCGGCTGCGCGCTGTACCACTGGGTGCCCGAGCCGGACGGCCGGACGCTCACTCCCGACGCCGAACTCACACCCGAGCGGTTCGAGGGCTACGACCGGGCCGCGGACGCCGGCCTGCGGCTCGCGTTCGACCACGCGGGCGTCACCGACGGGGAGCCGCCGAGGCCCGTCGCGGACGGCGGGTGAGCGGTCCGTTACGCTAAAGCGTGCGGCCGCGGAACCGTGTCCAATGACCGCACAGACCGCCGAGCGGGACCTCTCGGCCGTCATCGGGCTGGAGGTCCACGTCCAGCTGGAGACGGCGACGAAGATCTTCTGCGGCTGTTCGACCGACGCCGACGACGGCGACGGCCCCAACACGCGCACCTGCCCGACCTGTCTCGGCCTCCCCGGCGCGCTCCCCGTGCTCAACGAGGGCGCGGTCGAGGCCGCCGTGAAGGTGGGGAAGGCCATCGACGCCGACATCCCCGAGGAGACCCGCTTCCACCGGAAGAACTACTACTACCCCGACCTGCCGAAGGACTTCCAGATAACGCAGTACGACGCGCCCGTCTGTGCCGACGGCGAGCTCTCCTTCCGCGTCGAGGGCGAGGAGCGCACCGTCGCCATCGAGCGCGCCCACCTGGAGGAGGACCCCGGGAGCCTCCAGCACAAGGGCGGCTCCATAGACACGGCCGACTACACGCTCGTGGACTACAACCGCGCGGGGACGCCGCTGATGGAGATCGTCACCGCGCCCGACTTCCGCGGGGCGGGCGAGGTCCGCGCGTTCCTCGCGAAACTGGAGGAGGTGCTCGAGTACCTCGGCGTCTTCGACTCGACGCGCGACGGCTCGCTCCGCATCGACGCGAACCTCTCCATCGTCCCCGGCGACGAGATAGCCGACGACGGCACCATCGCGACCGAGACGCTCGAAGCCGCGAACCGCACCGAGGTGAAGAACATCTCCTCGCACAAGGGGGCCGAGAAGGCACTGGCCTACGAGGAGACGCGCCAGAAGAACGCCGTCCGCCGCGGCCGCGAGGTCGAACAGGAGACGCGCCACTGGGACGAGTCGCGCGGCATCACGGTGTCGATGCGCTCGAAGGAGGAGGAGAAGGACTACCGCTACTTCCGCGAGGCCGACCTGCCCCCGCTCCGGGTCTCCGACTGGAAGGACCGCATCGCCATCCCGGAACTGCCGGACGCGCGCCGCCGCCGCTTCCGCGAGCAGTACGGCCTCTCCGGCGAGGCCGCCTCGAAGCTCACCTCCACGAAGCAGGTAGCGGACTTCTTCGAGGACGTGGCCGAGCAGTTCGACCCCGACCTCGCGGCGACGTGGGTCGCGGACAACCTCCTCGGGGAGCTGAACTACCGCGACATGGCCGTAACGGACGTGAGCGGCCGGCTGAACGAGTTCACGCGGCTCGTCGAACTCGTCGCCGACGACGAGATAACGACGAAGAACGCCGAGGAGGTCGTCCTCCGCCGGATGCTCGACGACGGCCTCGCGCCCGACGAGGTGGTCGAGGCGGAGGGGCTCGGGAAGACGGACGACGACGCGGTGCTCGCTGCGGTCCGCGAGGTCATCGAGGAGAACCCCGAGGCGGTCGCCGACTACGAGGCCGGCGACGACGGGGCCGTGAACTTCCTCGTCGGGCAGGTGATGGGGAAGACGGGCGGCTCCGCCGACCCCGGCACCGTCAACGAACTGCTCCGCGAGGAGCTCCCGTAGCTACTCGGGCGCGTCGAGCGTCAGGCCGAGGTCGATACCGCCCTCCCGCGCGTCGGCGTCGTATCGGAGCAGGACCGCGAGCAGCGCGACCGCCACCAGTTCCAGCGTGACGGAGACGATGCCGAGCAGAGTGCGCGCGGAGCCGCCCTCGCTCGCCGCCGCGCCGACCGTCGCGGCGAGCGGCGCGACGTAGTGCGAGTAGAGCGTGTCGAGCAGGCCGCCGTGCGTGTGGGCCGTCGCCTCGGGCGCGCCCCCCGACAGCGCGAACCCGTGGTCGAGGACGGTGTGCCACGCGACCCACCCGCCGAGGTAGACGAGCATCGCGGCGATGCCGAGCTGGTAGGCGGTGCGGCGCTCGACGTACCCGCGCCCCGCTGCGACCATCCCGCCGAGGAGCGCGAGCGACGAGAGCAGGAACAGCGGCGCGCGCGGCCGTTCGAGGACGCGCCCGCCGAGGTAGTCGCCGAGCAGACCGTTCGCGGCGAGGCTCCCGAGCTGTTCGGAGCCGACGGCGAAGTGGACGACCGCGACCGCGCCGACGACCTGCACCGCGGCGAACTGGAGGGCGCGGACGGTCCGCTCGTTCATACACGCGCTCAGGGACGCGACGTGAAGAGCGGCGCGGTCCGGCCCCGACCTCGCGCGCGGTCGGGGCGCACCGTCGCGCGGGCGACCGGCGGTGTCGCCATTCCCGGCAGTAATGTCCGCCGCCACCCGCCCGCCGCGTGGTAATAATAATGCCCCGTGGTTATCGGGCGACGGTACCCGATTTATCACGATTATGGATGGGTACTTGTGTCCGGAGCGGCCACCTACGGACATGGCCACCAGAAACCGCCCCCGCGTCGGTATCGACCACCTGACCGTCGTTCCGACGAACTTCGAGCCGGACGACGACGAGCCGGCGGAGGCGCCCGCGGCGGTCCACGAGCCGGACGACGACGAGCGCGACTGATTCCGGTATCGCCGACGACCGGCCGCCCTCGGGGCGAAAAGAAGCTTCTTGTAACTGTAACGAGGAGGGCGGGGTATGGGATTGTTCGACCGGCTGCGCGGGAACGAGGGCCCGCGAGTCGCCTTCTTCGGTATCGACGGCGTCCCGTACAGCCTCATCGCCGACAACCCCGACCGGTTCCCCAACCTCACCGCGATAGCGAACGACGGGGCCGGCGGGGCCATCGACTCCATCGTGCCGCCGGAGTCGTCGGCGTGTTGGCCCTCGCTCACGACGGGCGTCAACCCCGGCTCGACGGGCGTGTACGGCTTCCAGGACCGCGAGAACGGGAGCTACGACACCTACGTGCCGATGGGCCGCGACGTGCAGGCGACCCGGGTCTGGGACCGCGTGAGCAACGAGGGGCGCGACGCGACAGTGATGAACGTCCCCGTCACGTTCCCGCCCCAGCGCGACGTCCAGCGGATGGTATCGGGCTTCCTCTCGCCCGGCGTCGAGAAGGCGGCGTACCCGGACGACCTGCGCGACCACCTCCGGGAGTCGGGCTACCGCATCGACATGAACGCGAAGCTCGGCCACCAGGCCGACAAGTCGGAGTTCATCGAGGACGCCTACGAGACGCTCGAGAAGCGGTACGAGGCTTTCTCGCACTACGTCGAGCAGAACGACTGGGACCTCTTCTTCGGCGTCTTCATGACGACCGACCGGGTGAACCACTTCCTGTTCGGCGACTACGAGAACGACGGCGAGTACAAGGAGGCGTTCCTGGAGATATACGAGCAGGTGGACGCGTACCTCGGGAAGCTCCGCGAACAGCTCCCCGACGACGTGACGATGGTCGTCGCGAGCGACCACGGCTTCACGACCCAGGAGTACGAGGTCCACCTCAACGCGTGGCTGGAGGAGGAGGGCTGGCTGGAGTACGAGACGGACGACCACGACGCCCTGACCGACATCTCCGAGGACGCGCGCGCCTACTCGCTCATCCCCGGCCGCGTCTACCTGAACCTGGAGGGCCGCGAACCCCGCGGCTCCGTCCCGCAGGACGAGTACGACGCGGTGCGCGCCGAACTGAAGGAAGCCATCGAGGGGCTGGAGGGCCCGACGGGCGAGCCGGTCGCCCAGCGCGTCGTCACCAAGGAGGACGCCTTCCGCGGCCCCCACGACGACATCGCGCCGGACCTCGTCGTCATCCCGACGCACGGCTACGACCTGAAGGCCGGCTTCAAGGGCCACAACGAGGTGTTCGACACCGGCCCGCGCAACGGGATGCACTCGTTCGAGAACGCCTCCCTGTTCGTCGACGACGACCGCGCGCGCATCGAGGACACCGACCTGTTCGACATCGCGCCGACCCTGATGGACCTGATGGAGATCGAGACGGACCGCGGCGAGTTCGACGGCGCGTCGCTCATCTGACCCCCGGGGGCCGACGGTTTTCGCCGCGTGCGCTCGTACCCAAAAATACTATAGTGTATAGTCTAAGCCGCGAACGTCGGGTCACACCCGACAACGTGGTGCCCTCGACCCGAGTCGCGGGGGGCTTTCCCCCCGACGGCTCCGGCGGACGATGCTTCTGGCGGTTCGATACCCGAGAAACGGCCACCGTGTGCGCGGCGTCCGCGACGCCACACACCGTACGGCCGCGCGGCGCCGGGACGCGTCACACGGTACCCTCGACCGGCCGGCCCGACGCAGTGTAGATACGGCGAGGAGACGGATAAAACGCCGCGTCGCTACAGCAGGCCGTCGAGGTCGTCGCTGACGAGCGATTCCGTGGCGTCCGCGCGCTCGACCTCCTCCGCGGCCGCGCCGGCCCGCTCGAAGAACTCCCGCACCCGCGGCGACCGCTCCACGCCGCCCAGCAGGACGAGCGCGGCGAGGCGGTCGGAGTCGAGCGGCATGTCGCCGCCGCGCACCTGCATCGTCCCCGTCTCCTCGCCGAGCCACGACCGGGCCGACTCGACGCCCTTCCGGCTGATGCGGTCGGGGTCGCCCGCGACGACGAGGAGGGCGCTCGACGCCTCCGTCGCGTCCGGCAGGCTCGTCCCCGTCAGGAGGGCGTTGCGCGCCACCGAGGTGACGGCGTTGAGGTTCTCCGCGGCGTCCTCGCTCGACGCCGCCGACGCGTAGCCGATGGCCGCGAGCGACCCCTCGCGGAGCGTGTTGATGACCTCCGAGGAGTCTACGACGGACTCGGCGGCCACGTCGCGGCCCTCGTACTCGCCGGCGGCGAGCAGCAGACCGACCCGCTGTGCGATGCGGTCGTTCACCGCCGCGAACCCCTCGTCCATCGACTCGCCCGCGGCGCGCCACGCGTCGTTGTCGACCAGAATCACCGAGTCGGCCTCCCGGGCGAGCGTCTTCAGCGAGCGGCCCGCGTTCTTCTGATACAGCGCGCCCTCGTTCCGGCCGGGGAGGACGCCGAGCGCGTAGACGGGGATGTCGTACACCTCGGAGAGTTCCCGCGCGAGCACGGGCGCGCCGCCCGACCCGGTGCCGCCGCCGAGCCCCGCGACGAGCAGTATCGCGTCGCACTCGGAGGTGACCCGGCCCGAGAGGGCCTCCATCACCTCCGTCGCGTCGGCGTCCATCACGCGCGCGCCGAGTTCGTTGTCGCCGCCGACGCCGTGGCCGTTCACCTGCGCCTCGCCGACGAGCAGGGTGTCGATGTGGAGGGGTTGGAGGTCCGCGCGGGCGGTGTTGACGGCCAGCGTGCCGGTCACCGACGACCGCGCGAGGTCGTGTGACGCCAGGGATTCGGCCAGTTTGCCGCCGGCCTGCCCGACGCCGATTAGGGCGACCTTCATGCGGGGTGATGTGTCGGCTCGGGTATTCAGTGTTGTCCCGGATCCGGTCGAAGGGGCTCAGCCCCGCCGGAACGGCCGGCTCCCGGCCGCGAACAGCCCGGCCGCGGCGAGCAGTTGTGCGGCCGCGAACCCGGTCGCACGCCCCGGCCGGGCCGGCCGCGCGCGGTCGGCGACGAGTATCCCGAAGCCGTTCTCCGTCACGACCACCTGCCCGTTCACCCCGAGCCGCTCGCGCGTCGTGACCGGCCCGTCCTCGACCGCCCGTTCGGCCGCGCGCGGAAGCTCGTCGGGGTCGGCGGCGACCGCCGCGACCGCCTCGCGCGTCGCCACCCGTTCGAGCGTCAGCCGGGCGGTCCGCGTCCCGTTCTCCTCGACGAGGGTCCGGGTGCGCTCGTAGATACCGCTCGGGTGGAGCGCGAACCGCGGGGCCGGCTCCTCGACGTAGACGGACTCCGGCGACTCGACCGTGACCGTCACGGTGTCGTTCGCGCTCCGGTCGAGCAGCCACCGCTCCGTCTCGCACAGCCGCGTGTGTGCGGAGTCGTACAGGCAGTCGAGGCCGACCACGTCGTCGGGCACGGTATCCACGGGCGAGCCCCCGCCGAACCCGATGCCGCCCTCGGTCTCCACGGCCAACGTGTCGTACCGGTACACCGGCTCGCCGACGGCGAACGCGCCGACGACGGTCGCGTTGAGCACGAGCGCGAGTCCGGCGACGAGCGCGAGCGCCCCCAGCAGCCGTCGCGTCCGTTCGTCACCGCTCGGCGGGGAGGGCATCGTCGGCCCGTGAACGAGACCGGACATGGGTTTTGGGGCCGCGAGGGTTCAAGTGCGGTGACGCGCCCACGACCCGCGTGACCCTCGAAGACCGCCTCGACGCCGTCGAGCGGACCATCACCGACGACGACCGCGGCCCGGCCGACCTCTCGAACGCCGCGGCGGTCGAGCGCCGCCTCGACGCCCTCGCCGAGCGGCTGGACGCGATGGAGGACCGGCTCGCCGACGCCGAGGGGGACGTGGCCACCGTGCGCGGTCACGTCGGGAACGCGGAGCGAATCGACCGCGAGACGGCGCAGGTCGCCCAGCGCGCGCTCGCCGTCGCCCGCGAGACCGAGGCACGACTGGACGAGGAGACGCCCCGCCCCCGCGAGCGGTCGGTCCCGGTCGAGTCCGAGGGGGAACCGAGCCTCGGGGAGCGGCTGCGCGACCTGTGGTAGTCCGGGTCGTCCTCGCCGTCCTGCTCGCGGCCGCGCTCGTCGGGTACGCCCTCCCGGCGGTCGAGGACGCGCGGGCGGGGAGGGCTGACGGCCTCGCGCGCGACGAACTGACCGACCTCCGCGAGCGGGTCGCCCGCTTCGCCGAGCGGAACGACCCCGCGCCGCCCGGGACGGCGGGCGCGAGCCTCGTGGTCGTCGTTCGCGTGCCCCGGGAGACGGACCTCGGCATGGGCGTCGGCCCGCGCGGCGAGTCCCTCGCGTGGGAGCGCGACGGACGGAACCGCGTCGAGACGGACCTGTCGTTCGACGGGCCGCTGTGGCTCCGCGAGCCCGGCCGCCACCGGCTGCGGCTCTCGCTGGTCGCCCGCGACGGCGAGGATCTGCTCCTGGTCCGTAGGTTCAAGTCCGGAAACGGGACCACGACGCCCAGTGTTCGGACTCCGCTCGACCGCAGACTGCCGGTGTGAACCCCGATTCGACGGAGACGCGCTCCGCCTCGACGCGACCGACTGCCCCGGTTCGGGACGACTGGCCGCGGCCCCGGACTGCCGCGCGACGGCCGTCGCCGCGCTCCGGGACCGCGACGCCGAAAGCGTCCACAGCCGCGCGGACGGCCTCGAACGCGCCTACGAGGACGGCGCGGCCGCCCTGCTCGTGGCGGCCGGGCGCTTCGCCGAGGCCGTCGCCTTCTACGACGAGGCGCTCGCCGCGCGGACGGAGCGCGACCCCCTCGACGCGGCCCGGGTCGCGACCGGGCGGGCGGGAGCCGTCGCGCGGCTCGCGGCCGTGACGGGACTGGCGGAGGCCGCGACCGGGGGCGACTACGACGCCCTGCTCCGGCCGCGCGTCGCCCCGACCGTCGGCGAGGAGCGCGTGGTCGCCCGGCCGCCGCCGGACGCCCGGCTGGCCGACCGCTACGACCTCGACACGGGGGCGACCGTCCGCCTGTACGAGCGCGGCGACGACCCGCTCCCGACGTATCACCTCACGCCGGTCGAACTGACGCTCGACACCGACGCGACGGCCACCCTCGCGGCCGCCGCCGACCACCTCGCCGCGAACGCGCTCGCCGGGGAGCGGGCGGCCGGGAGGGCCGTCCGCGCCGTCGCCGACCCGGACGACCCCGTGGAGACGCTGACCGCCGTCCTCGACAAGCACACCCGGGGGCTGGGTGTCCTCGACGACGTCTTCGCCGACCCAGCCGTCTCCGACGCCTACGCCTCGGCGCCGGTCGGCGACGGCCCCCTCCGGCTGGAACGCGCTGACGTGGCCGTCCGGTCGAACCTCCACCTCACGCCCGCGGGCGCGGCGGCCCTCGCCTCCCGCTTCCGCCGTGAGAGCGGTCGCGCGTTCTCGCGGGCCGACTCGACGCTCGACGCCGCGGTCGCGTCCGGCGACCGCGAGCTCCGGGTCGCCGGCGTCACCGACCCCGTGAGCGACGGCCACGGGTTCGCGTTCCGCGCCCACGACGGCGACCCGTTCCGCCTCGCGGACCTCGTGGCGAACGGTACCCTCACCCCGGCCGTCGCCGGCCTGCTTTCCGTCGCGGTCGAGCGCGGCGCGGCGGTACTGCTCGCGGGCGGTCGCGGCGTCGGCAAGACGACGACGCTCGGCGCGCTCCTGTTCGAGCTCGCGGCCGGGACCCGGACGGTCGTCGTGGAGGACACCCCGGAGCTCCCCGTCGACGCGCTCCGGGCCGCCGGCCGCGACTGCCAGCGGCTCCGGGTCGCCCGCGACGGCGACGGGGTCGGCCCGACCGAGGCGCTCCGGGCCGCGCTCCGCCTCGGCGAGGGGGCGCTCGTCGTCGGCGAGGTCCGGGGGGCCGAGGCCGAGGCGCTCTACGAGGCGATGCGCGTCGGCGCGGGCGGCGCGACGCTCGGGACGGTCCACGGGGACGGCCCCGAGGCCGTCCGCGAGCGGGTCGTCGCCGACCTCGGCGTCGCGCCGTCGGCGTTCGCCGACACGGACCTCGTCGTCACGCTCGACCGGAGCGACGCGGAGAGGGGCGTCGCCGGCGTCCACGAGGTCGTCGGCCGCGAGGAGCCGTCGTTCGCCCCGCTGTTCGAGCGCGACGGCGACGGCCTCGCGGCGACCGGCCGCATCGAACGCGGCAACAGCGCGACGGTCGCGACGCTCGCCGCGCCCGGCGAGCAGTACGCCGACGTGCGCCGCGCCCTCGACGCCCGACGGGAGGCGTTCGCGTGAGCCTCCTCGGCGCGCTCGCACGGCTCGCACCGGCCGAACCCGAGCCGACTGCCGACCTCGCGGTCGCGCTCCGGCTGCTCGGTCGGTCGGACACCGCGACCTACCGTCGCGCGGCGGACGGGCTGGCGGTCACGGTCGGCGGCGTGGGTCTGCTCGCGACCGCGCTCGCGCCGACCCGTCTCCGGCCCGCCGTGCTCCTCGTCGCCGTCGCCCTTGCTCTCGGCGGGCGCGAGGTCGCGCTCCGCGGACCGAAACTCGCGGCGGGCGCACTCCGACGGCGCGCGCTCGGCACCGCGCCGTGGCTCGTCTGCCGGGCCGCGATGCGGCTCCGCGTGACGCCGACCCGGGAGGCCGCGGCCGCCTTCGCCGCTCGTGACCCCGCGGGACCGCTCGACCGGGGGCTCGCGGCGTCCGTTCGGCGGGCACGGGGCACCGGGGACGCGGGCTTCGGCGACTTCCTCGACCGGTGGGGCGACCGCTTCCCGCCCCTGCGGCGGGGGCTTCGGCTCCTCGAAAGCGCCGCCGAGGCGCCGGCGGACGAGCGCGACCGGGGCATCGACCGCGCGCTCGACGCGGTGTTGGCCGGGGTACGCGAGCGGGCGGCGGGGGACGCGGCGGCGCTGCGCGGCCCGGTGACCGCGGTGTACGCGTTCGGCGTCCTCCTGCCGTTGGCGTTCGTCGCGGCCCTCCCCGCGACCCGTGTCGCCGGACTGCCGGTGTCGGTTCCGGTCGTCGTGGCCGTCTACGACCTCGCGCTCCCGCTGGGCCTGCTCGTCGCGTCGGCCTGGCTGGTGGCGAACCGTCCCGTCGCGTTCCCGGCGACGCCGGTCCCGCGCGACCACCCGGACGTGCCCGACGCCCCGTGGGGGGCCCTCGCCGCGGGCGTCGCGGTCGCGGCCTGCGCGTGGGTCGTCGCCCCGCGACTGCTCCCGGCGTGGACGCCGCCGGTGGCCGCGGCCGGGTTCGGCGTCGGCACCGCGCTCGTGTTCCGGTTCCGTCCGTACCGCGAGGTACGCGCAGAGGTGCGCGCCGTCGAGGAGGGACTGCCGGACGCGCTGTACGCCGTCGGCCGCCGGGTCGCGGACGGCGACCCGGTCGAGACGGCGCTCGTCGCCGCGGGCGCGGAGTCGGACACGCCCGCCGCGGCCCTGCTCGCGGAGGCGGCCGACCGCGGTTCGGCACTCGGTGTCGGCGTTCGCGACTCGCTGCTCGGCGAACACGGGGCCGTCGGCGACCTCCCGAGCCGCCGGGTCGCGGACGCGGCGCGCCTGTTCGCCGACGCGGCGCGTGAGGGCCGGCCGGCGGGCCCCGCACTCGTCGCCGCGGGCGAACACCTCGCCGACCTCGCGCGCGTCGAGCGGGAGGCCCGCCGCTCGGTGCGCCACGCGACGGGGACGATAGGCAACACCGCGGCCGTGTTCGGTCCGCTCGTCGGCGGCGTCACCGTCGCGCTGGCCGGTCGAGTCGGCGGAAGCGAGTTCGGCGAGGCGCTCCCACAGGGCCCGCTCGCGGTCGCGGTCGGCGGCTACGTCCTCCTCCTCGCCGTCCTGCTCACGGCGCTCGCGACCGGCCTGGAGCGCGGCTTCGACCGCGCGCTCGTCGGCTACCGGGTCGGACTGGCGCTGCTCGCGGCGACGGCGACCTACCTCGCGGCCGTCGTCGCCGGGGGGCTGGTCGCCTGAGCTTTTTGTACCGGAGCGCGGCCACCGCCCCCGTGTTCGACGCACCAATCGACGGTTGGTACGCGTGGCTCGGCGCGAGCCTCGTCGCCGCGGGCGCGCTCGGGGTCGCTGCCGGCCTCCCGACCGCCCCGCCGCCGGACGCCGCGGGCGCGGCTCGGACGGTCGACTCGCTCGCCGCGAGCGCGTACGCGGGCAGCGAAACGGCATCGCTCGACCGGGCCGACCGGATACGGCTCACGCCCCGCGGCGTCTCGCTCCGCGGGCCGGACGGCACGGCACACGCGGACTTCGAGTACGGACCCGTCACGCCCGTCCGCGACGACGGCCCGCTCGCGGCGGTGCTCGCCGGCGAGCCGCCCGGTGACGTGTTCGCCGACCCGACCGAGTTCGCCGTGGTCGCACACGGCGCTCGAACCGGCGACCCCGGGTGGCGAGCCGCGCCCGACCGGCTCCGCGTCCGCCGCGTCACGTGGGGAGGTGTCGATGTCACGCTCGTCGGATAGGGCGCAGGCCGAGCCGCTGGCGGCGCTCGTCGCCGTCGCGGCGGTCTGTCTCGCGCTCTCGGCGTACGCCGGCGTCGTCGACGACGTGCTACCGCGGGAGGGGCCGAGTCCGGAAGCGCGACTCGACGCGGTCGCGGACGACCTCGCGCCGGCCGGCGTCGTCCCGCCCGCTCGGGTTGATTCGATTCCGCTCCCGGAGGGAACGAACGTCTCGCTCGCCGTCGGGAACCGCTCGTGGACGCGGGGACCGACCCCGCCACGGGTCGCGGCGAGCGCCCGACGCCGCGTGCCCGTTCGCGTCGGGCCCGGCCGCGTCGTCCCCGGGCGACTCCGGGTGAGCGTCTGGTGAGCCGCGGCGTCAGTACCGTGCTCGACGCGGCGCTGTTTCTGTTGCTCGTCTCGGCCGCGGCGACGACGCTCGCGGCGCCACACGGAACGCCGCCCGCGCCGGACGCGGAGCCGTCCGCGACGGTCGTCTCGCGGGTGTCGGTCTCGGTGAACTACTCGCTCGCGCCCGGCGCGGCCGGGGCACCGGAGCGGTTCCCCCGCGTCGGGGAGACGTTCGACCGGCACGCACACGGTCGGCTCGCGGGCCTGCTCGCGCGCGGCGCGGTGCGGAACACGACCGTCGGCGGGACCGAACTCGCCCGGACGAGCGACGGGTACGAGCGTGCCGTCGCCGCGGCCGTCGCGAACGCCACCGGGACGCGGACACGGGTCCTGACGGTGTGGCAGCCGTACGAGGGCGCCGACGTCGGGGGACGCCTCGCTGCCGGCCCGGAGCCGCCGCGGGACGCGTCCGTGGCGAGTCGGGTGCTGCGGGTCGAGACGGCCGCGGGTGGGGCCAGGGCACGCGCGCTCGCCGCCGCGAACCGCTCGGGCTACGCCGGCGTCGCCCGGGTCCTCGCGAACGCGACGACCCGGGTGCTGTTCCCCCGCGAGGGGATGACGAACGCGCTGGCCGCGGACTACCCGACCGACCGGCTCGCCGCGCGCCGCTACGCGCGGGCCGACCGACTGTTCGGCGCGGACACCACGGCGGCAATCGAGCGCGGGGACGCCGCGGCGGCGAACGAACGGCTCCGGCGCGCGCTCCGTGAGGGGTACGAACGACGAGTACGGGCGGCGTTCGACTCCCCGGCCGCGGCCGCGCGTGCCGTCCGCGCCGGCGAGGTCCGGATCGTCGTCCGGCGGTGGTCGGCGTGAACGAGCGCGCGCGCGTCCCGTTCGCCCTCGTCGGCGTCCTCCTGCTCGCCGGGAGCGCGACGATGTCCGGCGCGCTCGGGGGCGTGACGGTGACGGAGCCGGACACCGAGGCCGCGCTGGAGGAGGCCCGCGTCGCGCTCGGCGGCGACCTCCGCGACGCGACGCGGACGGCGGCCCGCGAGGCCGCGGCGAACCCGGTCGTCGCGACCGCGAACACGACGCTCGGGCGGGCGCTCGCCGCGACCGGCGACCCGTTCCGCGCGTCGCTCGAACTGCGGGCCTACCTCGCGCTCCGCGACCGGCTGGACCGGACGACGGCACAGGGGGTCCGCGCCGCCCCGTCGCTCCCCCGACTCTCGACGGCCGCCGACCTCCGGGCCGTGCTGGCACGGACGAGCGTGGAAGCGGTAGACGAGGCGGACGCCCTCCGCGTGACCGTCGAGAACGTCACGCTCGTCGCGACCCGCGACGGCCGAACGGTCGAACGCGTGCGCGTCTCGCCGACGGTCGAGGTCGCCTCGTCCGTGCTCGCGCTCCACGAGCGGACGGTTCGGTTCGACCGACGGCTCGACGCCGACGCGACCGCACCGGGGCTGGCGCGCCGCGCGACCGCCCGCCTCTACGCGATGGCGTGGACTCGCGGGGTAGCACAGTACGGCGGCGCGCCGATCGCCAACGTCGTCGGCAACCGCCACGTCGCGGTGGCGACGAACGGGGCGCTGCTCGCCGAACAGCGCGCGGTCTTCGGCACGGCCGACGACGCCGCGGTCCGGGCGACCCGAACCGCCGCGACCCGGGCGGCGGGCGCGGACCTGCTCGCCGGCGCGGGCGCCTCGGGCGCGGAGTCGACCGCCCTGATTCGGGCCGCGGACGGCGCGGTCCCCGGCTCGACGCTCGACCCGACGAGAGCCGCCGACACGCCGGCGGTCGGCCCGGAGGACACCCTCGCGGTCGGCGTGAACGCGACCGCCGACCGGGCGTTCCGCAGGTTCGTCGACGGGGGCCTCGCGGCCGCGATAGCCGCGACCTACCGCGTCCGGGCTGAGCGACGCGTGGCCGTGACGACCCTCGGGACGACGCGGACGGGGCGCGCCGCGCCCGACGGCGAGAACTGGACGTTCGTCGCCCGGAACGTGACGACCGGGCTGTCGGTGGCGAGCGCGAACGCGACGGACATCGGAGCCGCGTCCCCCCGACACGTCGTCTCCTCGGCGGCCCGCGAGGTGACAAAGCGCCGGACCGTCGTCCGGCGCTGGCGACGCGGGAACCGAACCGCCCGCACCACCGAGGTCGTGACGACCCGCGAACGGGTCCGCGTCGCCGTCGTCGGTCGCCACGACGGCGGCCCGGCACCCGTCCGGGAGATCGAGCCCGTTCACGAGCGCGGCGGCGTCCTCGACGGCCCGAACCTCGGCGCCGTCGGCGAGCGCGCCACGGACCGACTCGTAGCGGAGCGCGGCGGTACCGACGCCGTCGCTCGCCGCGCGGTCGCCGGGACGCTCGGGCCGAACCGGACGACGCTGTCCGGCGAACCGCCGGACGAGCTACGGGCGTGGGTGTACCGCGACCTCGTCGGCCTGCGCGAGCGCGTCCGAAACGTCTCCGTCGCGGTCGAGCGCGGCGCGGTCGGGACCTACGACGCGAACCCGGCGGCCGCACTCGCCGCGGCGGTCCGCGAGCGGCGCGCGGCGCTGCTCGACGCGCCGCCGACCTACGACGGCGTGGCGGACCGCGCCCGCGTCGCCGCGCGGGCCGCGTACCTCGACGCGGTGCTGTCCGCGCTCGACCGCCGTGCCGACCGCCGGCGGGACGCGGGCGACCGTTTCGCGTCGGTGCTCGCCGACCACGGACTCTCCCGGGACCGGCTCGGGGCACTGCTCGACGCCCGAGGGGAAGTGAGTTCGGGGGCGAACGGAACGGTGTCGGGCGAGCGGGTCGCCGTCGAGGGCGCCCCGGCGTATCTCTCGTTGTCGCGGGTCGACCGCGCGGCGACGGACGCGCGTGGGAACGGCTCGACCGTCCCGCTCGCGGCCCGGAACACGAACCTGTTCACGGTTCCCTACGGCGACGTCGCGGACAGCGTCGTCGGGGAACTGTTCGGCGAGCGGCGCGTCCGCCTGCGGTCGGCGGCACGGGCGCTCCGGGGCGCCGAGGGAGTGGCCGCCGAGACGGACGACGAGCGGGCGAGCGCGCGGCGCGAGCGGATCCGCGACGCCGTCCGCGCGGCCGTCGACCGCCGACGGGAGGCGCTGCGACACCGGCTCGCCGAGGCGGGGGTCGGGAGCAGTTCCGATGACCGGCGCGCCGTCGTCGCCGCCGGACTCGACCGCTGGACGACCCCGGCGACCCGCGCGCTCGCGCTGGCGAACGGCTCGGCTGCGGCTGCCGTCGCCGGTGTCGCGGCCGAACGGTACCCCGAGACGGTCGCCGAAACCGAGGCGCGGGACCGGCTCCGGCTCGCCCTCCGTGCCGCGGCGACGAGCGGTGACGGGGTTCCCCAGTCCGCGGTGAACGCCGGCGTGACGGCGACACGCCGGCTCGCGACGGAGGCGGCGACGCGGGCCGCCGCGCGGGCCGCGAACCGAACCGCGACCGTGGCGACGGAGCGGGTCGAACGGCGCCTCGGACGCTCGCTGGCCCGCGTCCCGTCGGGGCTCCCCGTCACCCCGCTGCCGAGCCAGTGGTACGCGACCACGAACGTCTGGACCGTCGAGGCGCGCGGCGCGTACGACCGCTTCGTCGTGCGGTCGCGCGAGGGTTTCCCCGGCCGGACGCTCGCGTACGTCCGCGACGGGGGCGCGGTCGGCATCGACTGGGACGGGGACGGGGACGCGGAGCACGCGGGCCGCGCGAGCGAGGTCGACCTCTCGGTCGAGACGGCCGTCGTGGTCGTCGTGCCGCCCGGCGGACAGGGCGTCGGCGACACGGACGGGAACGCCGACGAGCGCTCTGCCGGCTGGTGAAAGGCGTTTGTCGCCGGCGACCGTACGCCGACCGTGACCGTCCCCGAACCCAACCGCGACGACCTGTTCGACGCCGACCGCGAGGTGACGCCGCGCCCGCACGACCGCCTCGTCGCGGCGCTGATGGCCGACGAAGTGCTCGGCTGCGACGAGCGGACGGCCGAACGGTTCGTCGAGGAGCACGGAACCGAGGTCGCGGAACGTGAGATACGCGGCGCGTGGACGGCGACGGGCTTCTACTGAGAATCGAAGGCTCTTAAGCCGCGGTCGCGTACCGCGGGGCGTGTTCCACGAACTGGTCTCAGACCCCGGCGAGCACACGCCGGAGGAACTGTACGCGGCGCTCGCGGCCGAACTCGCCGACGCCGTCGAATCCGCGGGGGTCGACGCCGTCGCGGCGCGGACGGACCTCGACCGTGAGACCGTCGCGGCGGTCGCGGCCGGCGACGCGCCCGAACTGACGCTGGAGGAAGCCGCTGCGCTGCTGGCGGCCGCGGAGGACGACGACGCCGAGAGCATCGTCCTGCTGTCGCGCGACGCGCTGATGATGGGGATGTCGCAGGCCGTCCTCGACGTGGAGGCGCTGGCCGCGGAGGCGGGCGGCGACCTCGAAGCCCGCGAGGTGCAGTCGAAGATAGAGGGCCGGTTCCCGATGACGCTTCGGGAGTTCGCCCTGTTACACGCGACCATCCGCGCGCGGGTCCGCTGATGCGGGTCGCGATACTCGGCTGCGGCTACGTCGGCCTCGAACTCGCCCGGCAGCTGTCGGGCGACCACGAGGTGACGGGCGTGCGCCTCTCGGACCTCGACGCGGTGCGCGCGACGGGCGCGGACGCCGTGGCGGCGGACGTGACCGAACCCGACGACCTCGCGGCGGTCCCGGACGCCGACGCCATCGTCTTCGCCGCTTCCTCGGGCGGGCGCGGCGCCGACGCCGCGCGAGAGGTGTACGTCGAGGGGTTGCGGACGGCTATCGACGTGTTCGCCGACCGCGACTCGCCCCCGGAGCGGCTCGTCTACACCTCCTCGACGGGCGTCTACGGCGACCACGACGGCGACTGGGTCGACGAGTCGACGCCCATCGAGCCGACGACGGAGAAGACCGCCGTCCTCGCGGAGGCGGAACGGCTCGCGACCGAGTACGCGGCCGAGCGCGATATCGACGGACGCGTCGCGCGCTTCGCCGGGCTCTACGGTCCCGACCGCTACCGGCTGGAGCGGTACCTGGAGGGGCCGGTAACGGCCGGCTACCTGAACATGGTCCACCGCGACGACGCCGCGGGCGCGGTCGCCCATCTGCTCGGCGACGCGGACGCGCCGGTCGTGAACGTCTGTGACGACGAGCCGGCCGACAAACACGCCTTCGCGGACTGGCTCGCCGACGAGTGCGGCGTCCCCCGGCCCGAGAAGCGCTCGAAGCGGGAACGGCTGGCCGAGGGCGACCTCTCGGAAGCGGCCGAACGGCGGGTCCTGACCAGCAAGCGCGTCGCGAACGACCTGCTCCGCGAGACCGGCTACGACCTCCGGTACCCGACCTACCGCGAGGGGTACCGCGCGGCGGTCGAGGCGTACCGCGCGGGCTGACGGCGGTCCGGGACGGCGATTGAACGGAGGAAAGCTACTTGTCCGGAGGCGGGGACGTGCGGTGTATGGCAACGGCGCCGGCCGGGAGCGCGGCGTGGGCCCCCGAGGGGGCGGTCCGGTCCGTCGGGACGGCCGTCGAACAGCGACCGGAGCTGTTCGCGGCGGCGGTCGTCGTCGGACTGGTCCTCGTCGCGCTGGCCGTGCTCGCCCTCAGGCGGTTCCGGCGGCACCCCGGCGAGCGGCTCCGCCGGACGCTCGCGGAGCACGACTCCGTGGCGATACTGATGCACCCCGACCCCGACCCGGACGCGATGGGGTCGGCGCTGGGGCTCGCACACCTCGCCGACACGGTCGGTACCGAGACGCGCCTGTGTTACCCCGGGGAGATACGCCGCCACGAGAACCGGGCGTTCCGGACCGTCCTCGACCTGGACTTCGAGCGCGTCACCGAGGCCGCGGAGCTGTTCGGCGAGGCGGTCGTGGTGGTTGACCACGACGAGCCGCGGGGGTTCGAGGGCGCGGAGACCGTCGAGCCGCTGGCGGTCGTGGACCACCACCCCGGCGACGGAGTCGGCACGGCGTTCACCGACGTCCGCGACGGCTACGGGGCCTGTGCGACCATCGTCACGGAGTACCTCCGCGGCGTCGGCATGACGCCCGACGGGGAGGGGGACGCCCGGCTGCCGGCCGGCGTCGCCTCGGCGCTGCTGTACGGCATCCAGACGGACACGACGTATCTGAGCCGCGGCTGTTCGGCCGCGGAGTTCGACTGCTGTGAGTTCCTCTTCCCGGCCATCGACGGCGACGTGCTCGACCGCATCGCCAACCCCCCGGTGGACTCCGAGACGCTCGACGTGAAGGCCCGGGCCATCCGCGAGCGGACGGTGCGGATGCCGTTCGTCGTCAGCGACGTGGGGACGGTGTCGAACGTCGATACGGTGCCGCAGGCCGCCGAGGAACTCCTCCGGCTGGAGGGCGCGACGGCCGTCGTCGTCTTCGGGGAGAAGGACGGCGTCTATCACCTCTCCGGGCGCTCGCGCGACGACCGGGTCCACATGGGCCACGCCCTGGAACTGGCCGTCGCGGAGCTGATAGACGCGGGGGCCGGCGGCCACGCCCGGATGGGCGGCGGACAGGTCCCGGACGACGGCGTCGCCCCGCCGGAACTGGCCGACCGGCTGTTCACGGCGATGAACGGCGAGGAGGCGTAGGGCGGGACCGGCGGCGTTTTGCGGCGCGCGGTCCACGTCGCGGTATGAAGCGCGACGCGTCGTGGGCCTACCGGAACCGTTTCCACGAGTCGTTCGCCCGCACGTACTTCCGCCGGTTCGGCGACGGCCTCGTCTCCTCCGTCGGCGTCGGCACCTACCTCGGCGAGGCGACCGACGGGGCGGACGAGCGGTACCACGCGGCGCTCGTCGAGGCGCTCGAAAGCGGCGTGAACCTCCTCGACACGGCGGTGAACTACCGACACCAGCGCTCCGAGCGCGTCGTCGGGCGAGCGCTCGCCGACGCCGACGTGGACCGCGATGCCGTCCTCGTGGCGACGAAGGGCGGCTTCGTCCCGTTCGACGGCGAGCGGCCCGACGACCCCGGCACCTACGTCCGCGAGACGTACCCGGGCCGCGAGTTCGTCCGCGGCAACTGCATCGAGCCGGGCTACCTCGACGGCCAGCTCGACCGCTCGCTGGAGAACCTCGGCCTCGACGCCGTGGACCTCTACTACGTCCACAACCCCGAGACGCAGCTGGAGGAACACGACCGGGAGACGGTGTACGACGCGCTGGAGGCGGCCTTCACGCGGCTCGAGGAGCGCGCGGCCGCGGGCGACCTCCGGCACTACGGCGTGGCGACGTGGGAGGCGTTCCGCGTCCCCGCCGACCACCCCTCGTACCTCTCGCTCCCCGAGGTCGTCCGCCGGGCGCGCGCCGCCTCGGACGCCGCGGGGACCACCTCGACGCACCTGCGGGCGATTCAGCTCCCGTTCAACGTCCACATGGCCGACGCGTTCACCGTCGAGAGCCACGAGAGCGCCGACGGCCCCCAGAGCGCGCTGTGGTTCGCCCACGAGGCCGGCCTCGACGTGTTCGCGAGCGCGCCGCTGATGCAGGGGGAGCTGGCCGACGGACTGCCGGAAGCCGTCGCGGCGCGGCTCGACGGCGACACGTCGGCCCAGCGGGCCATCAACTTCGCGCGCTCCGCGCCGGGCGTGACGGCGGCGCTCGTCGGAACGGGGTCGCCCGAACACGTCGCGGAGAACGTCGCCGCCGGAACCTTCCCGCCGCTGGGGGCCGACGCGTTCGACGAGGTGTTCGAGTGAGCGCTACCCGATCTGTTTGTACTGGCGGCCGCAGTCGGGACACGACCGGACCTTCCCGACCCCGTCCTCGCTGTCCTTCGTCGCGAGGTTCTCGTCGCAGTGGGTGCAGATGAGCCGCTCGTAGGTGTCCTTCTCGATGTCCCCGGCGCGGAGTCCCTGTCGAACGGTGTCCATGCCCCGACCTATGCGGGCAGTCACTTAAAGCGCGGCGGCCGCGCGGCCGGCTTCGACAGCCTCTAACGGCCCCGCGGCGAAGCGCAGCCGTGTCCCGCCGTCGTCTCTTCGCCTCCCTCTGCTCGATGGTCTTCCTCGTGAACCTCGCGCGGGTGGTGTTCGCGCCCCTGCTCGAGTACATCGCGGCGGACTTCGGCGTCACGGTCGGCTCGCTCGGCGTCGTCGCCAGCGCCGCGTGGCTCGGGAGCGCCCTGCCGCGCGTGCCGACCGGCTGGCTGCTCACCCGTATCGACCGCCACACGGTGGTCGTCGGCGCGGGCGGGGTGTTGACCGCGGCGGCGACGCTCACGGCGTCGGCCCCGAACGTCCCCGCGCTCGCCGCGGGCGCGTTCCTGATGGGGCTGGCCTCGGGCGTCTACTTCATCGCCGCGAACCCGCTCGTCTCGGAACTGTTCCCCGAGGGCGTCGGCCGCGCGCTCGGCATCCACGGGATGGCCTCCCAGACCGCCGCCGCGGGCGCGCCGGTCATCGTCATCGCCGTCGTCGCGGCGTTCGGCGACTGGCGCTCCACGTTCCTCGTGGTGGCCGTCGTCGCCGCGCTCACGACCGCCGTCCTCTACCTCGTGGGGCGGCGCGCCGACCTCCCCGACGCCGGGAGCGACGACCGCGACCTGCTCGGCGCGGCCCGCGCGCAGTTGCCGATAATCCTGACGGGCGTGCTCGTCACCGGCTCCGTCGGCTTCGTCTGGAACGGCCTGTTCAACTACTACCCGACGTACATGCAGGCGAAGGACCTCGACCCGCAGACGGCGAGCCTGATGCTCTCGGTGCTGTTCACCGCGGGCATCCCCGCCTTCTTCCTCACCGGACGGCTCGCCGACCGCGTCCCGAACGTTCCCCTCCTGCTCGCCGTCGTCGCCGGCTTCACGGCCTGTCTGTTCGTCCTGCCGCACGTGACGGGGCTGTGGCCGCTCGTCGTCTTCTCCGTGGTGCTGGGCTACACCATCCACTCGCTGTTCCCCGCCGTGGACACGTACCTGCTCGGGACGCTCCCGGACCGCCACCGCGCGTCGGCGTACACGGCCTACTCCGCGACGATGATGCTCCCGCAGGCCTTCGGCGGCGGCGTCGTCGGCTCGCTCACCGAGTCGGGCGTCACCTTCGACGCCATGTACACCGCCTTCGCGGCCGGTCTCACGGTCGTCCTCGCGGCGCTCGTCGCGCTGTACCTCGCCGGGCGACTCCCCGTGGGGCGGGTCGGCGAGAGTCAAACGGGCGTGTGAGCTTTCCCCCGACTATATGACAGGTCGGACGGACGTCCGCGTATGGACCTCGACTCCGAGACCCTCTTCGACGTGGCGGCCGGCGCCATCGCCGCCGTCGCCGTCCTCTTCTTCATGTTCAGCGTGGACACCGGGCTCTCGCCCGTCACGACCGTCGCCGCCGTCCTCGCCTTCGCCGGCGGCGTCTTCGCCGTCAGCCAGCGCGACGACGACCGCACCCTCATGCTCGTCGGCTACGCCGTCGTCGTCGTCACCGTCGTCGGCCTCGTGGCGCGCGTCGTCGGCGTCTTCCGGGCGGGCAGCGCCGCCGTCGTCGCCGCGCTGCTCGTCGTCGCGCTCGCCATCTTCCTCCTGCGCGAGCGGCTGGACGAGGACGGGCGGCTCGCCACGCCGGGCCGGGCGCGTGCCGTCTTCGCCGTCCTGCTCGTCCTCGCCGTCGCCGTCGTCGCGGTGGACGTGGGGACGGGCGGCCTGACGTACGACCTCGACGCCGAGTCGGAGGTGACCGTCCCGACCGGCGACGAGCGCCACGGCCGACTCACGGTCGCCACGCTGGTGGCCTCGAACCCGACGCCGCTCCCCGAGCGCGTCGAGGCCCCGCAGTACAACGCCTGTACGGCCGGTGACTGGAGCGCGTACCGATTCGAGACCGAACCGGGCGAGCCAACCCGTGAGGCGCAGGTGCGCGCGTACGTGGACGACGGCTACAACGAACACGTCCTGAGCTTCGGCGAGCGGCGGTTCCCGGTCGAGCTGAACGTCAACGGCCGGAACGTCTCCGGCGAGACGTTCCCCGTCGAGGTGGCGAGCGAGTGCCCGGACAACACCTCGGGCGACCCCTACGTCGTCCTGTTCCCCGACCCGGACACCCCGCGGCGCATCGCGGTCTGACGCCGGGTGACCTAAGGGGGCCGCGCGCCTCGATACGGGCGATGGAATACGTGCAGGAGCGGGTCGCCACGCTCCACGACTTCGGCGACGCGCGCCCGGACGCCCCGACCGAGCGGGCGGCCGTCGTCGTCCCGATGACGGAGCGGGAACACGCCTCGCTCGCCGCCGAGCGCGTCCTCTCGGCGCTCGAACGCGTCGACCCCGAGCGCGTCGTCGTTCCCCTGCGCGCGGAGGCCGACACCGCGCCCGCGGTGGCCGACTGGCTCGACGGCTTCGCCCTCGACGTGGAGACGCTGTGGTGTGACGGCCCCCGCCTCGCCGACCTGCTCGACGACCACGGGCTGACCGGCCCCCGGGGGAAGGGCCGGGACGTGTGGCTGGGGCTGGGCGTCGCCGCCGACTCGGAGTACGTCGTCGTCCACGACGCCGACGCGACCACCTACACCGACGCGCACGTCCCCCGCCTGCTGTTCCCGCTCGACCGCGGCTTCGCCTTCTCGAAGGGGTACTACGCCCGGGTCGAGAACGGCCGGCTCTACGGCCGGCTGTTCCGCCTGTTCTACCGGCCGCTGGTCCGCGCGCTCGCGGACGCCCATCCCGGCGCGGAGGTGCTCGACTACCTGAACGCCTTCCGCTACGCGCTCGCCGGGGAGTTCGCGGCGACGAGCGACCTCGTGCGGTCGCTGCGCGTCCAGCGCGGCTGGGGGCTCGAGGTCGGGACGCTCGGGGACGCCTACGCCGAGGCGGGCGTCGAGGGGACCGCACAGGTGGACCTCGGGCGGCACGAACACGACCACCGGGCCGTCTCCGGGCCGGCCGGCCTCTCCACGATGAGCGAGCAGGTGTCGGCCGCGCTCCTCCGCGCCGTCGAGGCGGGCGGCGTCGAGCCGGACTACGACACGCTCCCCGACCGCTACGAGGCGGCCGCCGAGTCGCTCGTCCGCGCCTACGGGACGGACGCCGCGTTCAACGGCCTCGACTACGACCCGGCCGACGAGCGCGCGCAGGTCGCGGAGTACGCCGACGCCGTCGCGCCGCCGGGCGAGGACACCCGCCTCCCCGCGTGGCGCAAGACGACGCTCGACTCGGGAGCGGTCCGGGAGGCCGCGGCGGCGGACCTGGAGGCGATACGGTGACGCTGTCCCCCGACGAGGTGGCGGGTATCGTGGACCTCTTCGGCGCGCTCCGGCCCGCGGAACTCGACCGCGCCCGCGAGGAGTACGGCTTCCGGCGCGACGAGGCGGTGCCCGAGTCGGACGTCGAGGCCGCCGTCGAGGCGTACGCGCTCGTCGGCTACGAGCGCGACGGCGACCGCTACCTCGCCGTCGGCCCCGCGGCGTTCCCCGCCCTGCCCGAGGGCGCGGAGGACCTGCCGCACATCCTCGACGTGGAGTCGCGCGCGCCCGACCGCGCGGCGCTCGAACGCGCCGCCGAGGAGCGGTTCCGCGGGGACGTGGCCCGCGCCGTCGCCGCGGAGGACGACGACGAGATACGCCGCCTGCTGGACGTGAGCTACGACCTCGAAGCGTGGGGTGACCTCGCGCTCGCCGACCTCCGCGCGCGGCTTGACGACGCGCTCGCGTAGTCGGGACCGACCGCCGGCGGGCGACTTATGGGCCGTCGCCGCGTCGTCGGGGTATGGACCTCGCGCTCGACCGCGTCCGCGCCCACACGCCGGTGCCGGCGACGGAGGGCGAGCGCGACGCCGCCGTCCTCGTGCCCGTCGTCGAGCGCGACGGGCGCCTCCACCTGCTGTTCATCAAGCGCGCCGATCACCTCGGCGAGCACGCCGGCCAGATGTCCTTCCCCGGCGGGGGACGCGAACCCTCCGACGACGACCTGCTCGCGACGGCGCTCCGCGAGGCGAACGAGGAGGTCGGGATGGACTCCACGGGCGTGGAGGTCGTGGGCCGGCTGGACGACATCGCGACGGTCACCAGCTACTCGGTGCGACCGTTCGTCGCGCGCGTCCCCGACCAGGAGTGGGTACCGGACGAGCGGGAGGTCGCGGAGGTCGTTCTCCTGCCCATCGACGAACTCACCGACCTCGCCAACTACGAGAGCGAGCGGCGCGACCACCCCCACTACGGGGACATCCGCCTCCACTTCTTCCGCGTGGACGGCTACACGGTGTGGGGCGCGACGGGCCGGATGCTCGTGCAGTTCCTCGAACTCGCCTGCGGCTGGGAGATGCCCGCCGAGGTGGACCGGGTCGTGGACCCGGACGCCGACTTCCCGGTGTAGCTCAGAGGTCGAGCGTGCGGTAGCGCAGGTAGCCGAGCGCGGCGGGCACCACTGCCCACACCACCAGTACGACGACGCCGTACCACCCCTCGCCGTAGAAGGGGGTTCCGGCCGCGGGCAGGAACCCGTCGGCGGCGACGGCGCCCACGACGAGCTGGTACGCGCCGTTCGGGACGAGCGTCGAAACGAAGACGGCCGCCCGCTGGGCGGTCGCGGCGCTCACGACGTCGGGGCCGAACACGGTTATCCCGAGCGCGACCACGTCCCACAGCAACTGGACGACGAGGAACGCGCCGACCGTCAGTACGGTGGCGCGGCTCGTCGAGGTGGTCGTCGCGGAGAGCCCGACGTACAGCCCGACGTACGCGAGCGCGGACAGCGCCGTGACGGCCGCGAAGGCGGCGTACTGGGTCGCCGAGAAGTCCGCGTACAGCGCCACCACGACGACCAGCGCGACCAGCAGGCCGGCCGCGAGCGCGCTCAGCAGGACCGCGCTCCGGCCGACGAACTTCCCCACCACGACGTCCCGGCGGGTGTGCGGCAGGCCGAGGAGGAGCTTTCCGCTCCCGCTCTCGGACTCGCCGGCGACGGCCTTGTAACAGACGACGAGCGTGGCGACGGCGACGAACAGCGTCGCCGGCCCCGCGAGGAAGACGAGCAGGCTCAGCGTCTCCACCTCGCCCGCGCCCGCGAGTTCCACCTGTACGTACCGGTAGACGGCGGCGAGGCCCGCCATGAGCAGGACGAACAGCGCCGTCAGCCCCCACAGCGCGCGCGAGCGCACCGCGTCGGCGAAGTCCTTGCGCGCGACGACGGTCCACGTCACGGCGCCACCTCCGCGGGCGCGGCATCGTCGGGCGCGGCCGCGTCCTCGTCGGCCGTCGCGGACATGAACAGTTCCTCCAGCGACGCCTCGCTCGTGGCGAGGTCGAGCACCGTCGCGTCGAGCGTCCCGACGGCGTTCACGACGGCGGCCTTCGCCGGCCCGTCGGCGTGAACAGTCACCCGGCGCGCGTCGGCGTCGACGGCGACGGCGGACACCCCGTCGACCGCGCCGACCGCCTCGGCGAGCCCCTCGGGGACGGCGTCGAGGGTGAGCGTGAGGGTATCGCCGTCGCCCATCGCGGCCCGGAGGCCCTCGATGGTGTCGACGGTGACCAGCCGCCCCTCGTCGATGATGGCGACCCGGTCACAGACGGCCTCGACCTGTTCGAGGATGTGACTGGAGAAGAACACCGTCGCGCCCCGCGCCGCCTCGGCGCGGATGATGTCGCGCATCTCGCTCGCGCCACGGGGGTCGAGCCCCGTCGACGGCTCGTCGAGGATGAGCAGGTCCGGTTCGCCGACCAGCGCCATCGCGAGGACGAGGCGCTGGCGCATCCCCTTCGAGTAGCCGCCCGCGGGCCGGTCGGCGGCGTCGGCGATGCCGACCCGGTCGAGCAGCGCCGCGGCGTCGTCGTCCGTCCCCTTGGAGTCGACGGCGAACTGGACGTGTTGGCGGCCCGTGAGCCGGTCGTACACGTGGTAGCCGTCGGGGAGGACGCCGGTTCGCCGCCGGACGTCGAGGCCGTCGCGCTGGGCGTCGAAGCCGAGCACGCGGGCCTTCCCGCTCGTCGGCCGGACGAAGTCGAGCAGGACGTCGATGGTCGTGGACTTGCCGGCCCCGTTGGGTCCGAGGAAACCGAACACCTCGCCCGCCTCGACGGTCAGCGACACGTCGTCGAGCGCGAGGACGTCGCCGTAGCGCTTGGTCAGGTGTGAGAGCTCTATCGCGGCCATACGCGCGTTTCGTCCTCTCGGATATTGAACTAGTACTGATTGACACTCTCACGCCGAGAGTGTTGCGCCGACCGACACCCTTAGCCCTCGGCACGGCCGGATTCGGGTAGTGACACGACTGCGCCACACCCCTCTCGCCCGGGCGGACCTCGACGGCGTGGCCGTGAAGCCGCTCGAACACGACCTCGCGCGCGTCGCCGACCTCGACGCGCCGCTCGTGAACGTCGACTACGAGGGGCGCGAGGCGTTCCCCGACGGGGACACCCTGCGCGACCTGGCCGCCCACACCCGCCTGTCCGTCACGACGCCCGTCCGCGCGGACGGCTTCGACCCGCTGGGCGACGACTCGCTGCTCCCCCTCCCCGACGGTGTCGAACGCGTCCTCGTCGCGGGCAACCCCGCGTACCTGACCGACGCCGAGCGCGAGCGCGCCGTCGCGCCGCGGCTGGGCGCGGCCCGCGAGACGGCCCCGGAGGCGTGGGTCGGCACCGAGGGCGTCGAGCGGCTGGCGATGGCCGCGGGCGGCCCGCAGTACGAACTCCTCTCGCGGCGCACGGGCAGGGAGGTCCGGGCGCTCCGGGCCGCCGGCTTCGACGGCGACCTCGCGCTGTACGCCCCGGTCGTCCTCTCCGACGAGGAGGACGAGATACTCGACGCCGTCGGCGGGTACGCCGCGCGCCGCGGCCCGGTGAAGCGCGCGCTCCCCGACGGCGCGACGACGGACGGCACGGCCGGCGGGCGCGCCCGCGAGGTGCTCTCGCAGGCCGTGCGCGACTACGCGCTCGTCGGGAGCGTCGCCGAGGTCGCAAAGCGAGTGGCCGAACTCCGCGAGGCCGGCGTCGATACCGTCGTCGGCTACCCGGCCCGCGGCCTCGACGAGTTCCGCGGCTGACTTTTGGCCCCGGCGTCCGAGGGGCGACCATGCACCTCGCACGCGAGACGACGCGCTCCGTCGCCGAGGCCGACCCCGAGGTGGCGGTCCTCCCGGTCGGCTCGACGGAACAGCACGGCCCGCACCTGCCGCTGGGAACCGACCACCTCGTCGCGGAAGCGTTCGCCGACGCGCTCGACCGCGCGGACTCCGTCGTCCTTCCGACGCTCCCCGTCGGCGTGAGCGACCACCACCGGCAGTTCCACGGCACGCTGTCGCTGTCGCCCGAGACCTTCGAGCGCGCCGTCCGCGAGACGGTCGCGTCGCTCGCCGAGCACGGAACCCGGAAGGTCGTCCTCCTCAACGGCCACGGTGGCAACGACGACGCGCTCCGGCGCGCGGCGCGGACCCTCCGCCGCGAGGAGACGGCGTTCGCCGTCCCGTGGAACTGGTGGGACGGCTACGACCCGGCGCTGGCCGAGGACCTGCTCGGTGAGGGGTTGGGCCACGCGAACGCCGTCGAGACGAGCATGGTGCTGCACGTCGCCCGCGACCTCGTGGACGAGGAGCGCGTCGCGGACGCGGAGGCGACCGCCGCCGAGTCGTGGGGCCGCGAGGTCCACGGGGCGGACGTTGGGTTCGACACCGCCGACTTCTCCGAGGGCGGCGCGGTGGGGACGCCGACGGCGGCGAGCGCCGACGCCGGGAAACAGCTGTTCGACGCCTCGCTCGCGGAGCTGACGGCGCTGGTCGACTGGCTCGCGGCCGAGCCGTTCGCCGACCTGCTCCCGGAGCCGCACCGGTAGGGCGAAGTGGGCGGGGTCGCCACCCCGCGTATGGATATCGCAGTCGTCGGGGGCGGCGCGGTCGGCGCGACGCTCGCGTACGACCTCGCCGAGGACGCCGAGGTGACGCTGTACGAGGCCGACGAACTCGCGGCCGGCGCGAGCGGGCGGGCGGCGGGCCTCTGTTACGACGCCTTCTCCGACCGCCGCGACGCCGAACTGGCGACCCGGGCGCTCGAACGGTTCCGCGGCCTCGCGGGCGGGGGCGGCTTCGCGTTCACGGACTGCCCGTACGTGTGGCTCGTTCGGGAGACGGGCGAGGAGGCTGACGAGCGGCGCGCGGCCGAGGTGCGCGAACAGGCCGAACGGATGCGCGACCACGGCCTCGACGTGACGACGCTGTCGGGCGAGGAGGTCGCGGCGCGGTTCCCGGGCGTCGTCGGCGGGGACGTGGCCGTCGCCGCCGTCGCGGAGTCGGCGGGCTACGCCGACCCCGAGTCGTACACGAAGACCATCGGCCTGCTGGCGCGCGCCCGCGGCGCGGACATCCGGGAGGGGACGCCCGCGACGCTTACCGAGGACGGTGACGTGCGGACCGCGGACGGAATAGAAGAACACGACGCCGTCGTCGTCGCCGCGGGGGCCCACACCCGCGAGGTGGTGCGCGACGTTGCCCCGATACCGGTCAAGCCGTACCGCGTGCAGGCGCTCGTCACCGAAGCCGCGGACGCCGACCCGCCGATGCTGTTCGACGCGACGAACGGCTTCTACCTCCGGCCCCACGGCGAGGGACTGCTGGTCGGGAACGGCACGGAGCCGGTCGAGCAGGACCCCGACGACTGGGACCGGGAGGCGGACACGGACTTCCGCGAGGACTGCGTGACGTATCAGGAGCGCGCGCTCGGCTGGTCGTGGCCGGAAGCGCGCTCGTGGGCGGGGCTGTGTACCGCGACGCCGGACGGGGACCCGCTCGTCGGCGAACTCGCCGACGGCGTCCACGTGGCGACCGGGTGGCAGGGCCACGGCTTCATGCGCGCGCCGGCGGTAGCCGAGCGGCTGGCGGCGCAGGTACTCGGCGAGGGGGAGGGGATACAGGGGTTCGACCCCCGCCGGTTCGACGGGGACGAACAGTTCGAGATAGTCGAGGGAATGGACGTGGAGCGGCGGTAGGCGGGCTACTCCTCGTCGTCGGCGTCCGCGTCATCGCCGTCGTCGCCCACGTCGATGGACTCGGGCGCGTCCTCGTCGTCGCCGTCCGACTCGGCGACGACCTTCGGCACCTCGACGCGGAGCGCGCCGTTCTCGGTGAGGGTGGCCTCCGCGCGGGTCGGTTCCACGGCCGCGCCGGCCGGGAGGTCGGCGCGGCCTTCGAGCGTGAGGCCGCGGCCGGGGAACACCATCTCGTAGCCGTCGTGGACGTCGCGGAAGCGGTCGAGGCGGACGTGGACCGCGCCGTCCTCGAAGCGGACCTGGACGTCCTCCATCTCGACGCCGGGCGCGTCGAAGACGACGAGGTAGGCGCCGTCGCCCTCCAGCACGTCCGCGGCGAGCGGGCGCTCCTCCTGGACGCGGGCGGAGACGCGGCCGGCGCCCTCCAGCATCCGGCGGCCGACCGACTCGCCGATCTCTCGTAGGTCCGTCATGGCGTCAGCTCCTCCAGCCCGTCGGCGTTGCCGCAGTACGGGCAGGTGAACGCCTCCAGCCCCGTCCCGTCGGGCATGTCGTACGTGTAGTGGAGTTCGAACATGTCGAGGTCGCAGTCGTCGCGCGTGCAGACGGCTTCGAGGGTCTTCGGCATATGCCGGTGTAGGCCCGCGCGACTCTTGAACGTCCCGGCTGTCGCAATCCCGCCGGGAAAACCGTCTTGCCCGCGGGCGGACACCCACGGGTATGCGCGAGGTCACCCACGAGGCGACGGGGCCGGTCCGGCTCGACGCCTCGGACATCGACGAGGAGTACGGCGACATCGCCGTCTGCATGTGCGGGCTCTCCGACGACCGTCCCTTCTGCGACGGGTCGCACCGGGCCACGGAGGGAGAGGAACCGGGCGTCCGCTACAAGTACGAGGGCGGCGAGCGGCGGCGCGTGAACCTCCTCGTCGAGGACTAGATCAGTCCGCGTCGCCGGGCGAGCGCACGGCGAAGAAGTCGCGCAGGTCGGCCTCGCCCGCGGTCACGTCTCCGAGGTCCGCGTACGGGCGGTTCACGACGATGTCGCCCGCGGTGCCCGAGCCGATACCCGGGACGGCCGTGAGTTCGTCCATCGACGCGGCGTTCACGTCGAGCGGATGGGGCACGCCCGTCACCGAGCGGTAGCCGTGGCCCGTGATGGCCACGTCCGTCGTCCGCCCGAGTTCGCGCTCGCCCGGGACCGCGACGAGCAGCGAGTACGTGCCGAGTTGCCGGCCGAAGGTCCGCCCGTCCTGGTGGTACTCGAAGTGGACGTCGGGGAGGACGGTGCCGACCGGGGCGACCCGCTTCAGCATCGGGTTGTCTATCTCCTCGCGCACCTCCCGCTTGTAGGCCTTGAAGTTCCGCTTGTGCTCCTTGGCTATGTCCGCGCCCGTCTCGGCCATCTCCGTCCCCTCGAAGGCCATCACCTGCCGGATGTTGATGCGTCTGAGCATCAGCCCCTCGTCGTAGACGTCGCGGAGGAAGCGCTTGTTGTGCTCGTACGTCTCCGGGCGCTCGCCCATCAGCCCGTGAACGAGGTTGATGCCCGGGAGGAGCTTCGGGAGGCGGTTCGGGGCGTCCGGCCCGTGAGACGGGGCGTTCGACGGGTCCTCGCCGGGCCGCCAGCCGCCCGCCTCGTTGACGACGCGGACGGCCTCCAGACACTCGTCGGCGGTGACGAGGAGGTTGTTCTCCTCCTGGACGACGGGGTCCGCCGATTCGAGTCCGAACGCCGCGGTGTCGCCCGCGGTGTTGTGCCGGGCGATGATTTCGATGGCTTCCCGCGACCTCTCCGGGTAGTCCACGATGGTCACGGGGTTCATGTTGTCGAGGTGGAGCGTACCGAGGTCGGGCGCCACCTCGCGGATGCCGCCGTAGAGGTCGCGAAGGGCGTCGGGGTTGGGGGCCTCGCCGTCGCCGCCGAACGCGAGGATGTCGGCCTGCCGGCCGATGCGGAAGTGGCGCGCGCCGCGGTCGTAGAGGCTCTCCACCTCGCGGACCACGGCGTCGGCCGTCCGGAAGGCGGGGTCGCCGTACATCGGCTCCGTACAGAACGAGCATCGGTAGGCGCACCCCCGGGAGGTCTCCATCTCGCAGATGAGGTAGTCGGGGTGGTTCGGGTGCTGTTCGACGACGAACGCGCCCTTCGCGGCCCACCGCGCCACCTCCTCGTTCGAGCGGTAGCGGTTCTCGAACCCCTCCAGCCCGCCGTGTGCGAGGTCGTAGGCGGCGGCCTCCACGTCGGCCATCGCGAGGAAGTCGTAGTCGAGGTCGTCGCGCTCCATGTCCTGTGCGCCGGCGTTCTCCTCGCCGACGCCGAACCGGACCGGGCCGCCCATCAGCGTCGTGCCGTCGGCGACCCACGCGAGTTCGCGCACCTCGTCGGGTTCGGCGGGGGTGCCGCCGACGTACTTGCCGGGGACGGTCATGCCGCCGATGTAGACGAACAGGTCCGCCTCCTCCACGTCGCGCCACTTGGCGCGGTCCTCGCGGAGTTCGTCGATGGTGTGGTACGTCACCTGCTCCGCCGGGACGCCGGCGTCCACGAGCGCGCCGGCCGTGTAGCGCGGGTAGGTGGAGATGTACGGCGGCACGCCGAAGTGGGCCGGCTCGTCCACGTAGCCGTCCACGAGCGTGACGGAGAGGTCGGCCGGGTCCTTCATTGTCGGACGAAGCGGGTCGAGGAGTAAAACGCCGCCGGTCCGCGGGCTTTTCTCCCGGCGCGCGCATGGACGGGCATGGACGACGACCTCCCGGCGGGGACGCGTGTGGGGCGCGTGACGCTCGCCGTCGCGGACCTCGACCGCCTCGCGGACTTCTACGAGCGGGTCGTGGGGCTCGAACTCCGCGAGCGGAGCGACGACCGGGCGCTTCTCGGCGCCGAGACGGGCGACCCGTTCCTCGAACTGCGCGCGAGCGACCGCCCCGAGCGCGGCGACGACGAGACGGGGCTGTTCCACGTCGCGTTCCGGGTGCCGGACCGCACGGCGCTGGGCGCGGCCGTCGAGCGCATCGAGCGCCGGTGGCTCCTCGACGGCGCGTCGGACCACCTCGTCAGCGAGGCGCTCTACTTCCGCGACCCGGAGGGGAACGGCATCGAGGTGTACCGCGACCGCCCGCGCGGGGAGTGGCCCCGGACCGACGACGGCGGCGTCGAGATGGACTCGCTCCCGCTCGACACCGACGCCCTGCGCGCGGACGGCGACGGCGCGGCGACGGTCCCCGACGGGACCGACGTGGGCCACGTCCACCTCGAAGTCTCCGACGTTCCCGCCGCGCGCGACTTCTACGTCGGCGCGCTCGGGTTCGGCGTCCGCGACGAGTGGGTGCGCGACGGCGCCCCGGAGGCGCTGTTCGTCGCCGCGGGCGACTACCACCACCACGTCGGCCTGAACACGTGGTACGGCTGCACCGAGCCGGCGACCGGGCTGGGGCTCGCGGTCTTCGAACTCGTCCTCCCGGACGCCGACGCGCTCGCCGCGGCCGAGGAGCGCCTCCGAGCGGCCGGCTACGACCCCGAGCGCGACGACGGGGGCGTGACCGTCGCCGACCCGGACGGCATCCGCCTGTGGCTGCGTCCTGAGTAACGGCTACGTTCCGGGGGCGCGTACGGGGGGCATGGAACTCGGGACACGCGGGCTCTCGCTCCCGCCGCGCGGTGACGTACTGACGGCGGCGGGGTTCGTCGTCGCGGTGAACGCCGTCGGCGCGCTCCCGGCCGCCTTCGTCGGCGCGGACACCTCGTGGATAGACGAGCCGTTCTTCTTCCCGCCGACGATCGCGTTCCCGGTCGTGTGGACCATCCTGTTCACCCTGCTCGGGGTCGCGCTGTTCCGGGTGTGGCGCGCCGACGCGGGCGCGGCACGCACCCGCGCGCTCGCGCTGTTCGGCGTGCAGTTCGCGCTCAACGTCGCGTGGACGCCGGCCTTCTTCGGCCTGCGGAGCCCGGGGCTCGGCCTCGCCGTCATCGCGGCGCTGTGGGTCGCCATCGTCGCCACCATGGTCGCGTTCGACCGGGTGGACCGACGCGCGGCCGCGCTGATGATTCCCTACCTCGCGTGGGTGTCGTTCGCGGCGGTGCTGAACGCGGCCATCTACCTCGGCGTGTAGATGTACCCCTCCAGCGGGTCGTAGCGGTCGGCGTCGACGGCGAAGCCCGCTTCGGCGACACGGGAGACGGTGAGCGCCGCGACCACGGCGTCGAGCGCGTCCCCGCCTCCCTCGGCGACGAGCAGGTCGGCGGTCGCGTCGTCGAGACGGACGTGTTCGCGCAGGCCCGCGACGATGCGCTCGCGCCGCGCGCGCTCGCCCGCGTGAGCCCCCCCTTTGTAGCGCTCGTCGGGCAGGTCGAGCGCTCGCAGCGCGCTCGCGGGGTATATCTCGCACAGCGTCGGGCCGTCGGCCGGGGCGAGCGGTTCGACGCCGGCGCGACCGTCGAGGACCAGCGGCGCGAGCACGTCTCGGACCCCGTGGAGCGTCTGATAGCGCGTGATGAACGAGTACGGCGAGGACGCGCCGACCGGGCCGTCCGTGGCGCGCTTCAGTTCCACGCCGTCGGTCGCGCCCGCGCGTGCGCGGTCCTTCAAGCGCGTCTGCATCGTCCTCCCGTCGGCGTCGGCGAACTCGTCGCGGAACCACGCGAGGAACGCCGGCCAGTCGTCGAGCGGGGGAAGCAGCGCGCGCGGGAGGCCGAACGAGAAGTCGAGGCCGACCGGGCCGTCCGCCGTCGCGAGCCACTCGCGGAGCGCGCCCAGCACGTCGTCGCGCCCGGTCGCGTCGAACGCCTCGCGCGCGGACCGGCAGGCCGTGACGCGGCCGTCCGCGACCGTGGCGAGCCAGATGTCGTCGCCGGGTCGGGCGGCCCCGGAGAAATCGACGCCGTGGAAGGTGGGCGTGTCCGCCATTCGTCCGTCGGTTCGCGTGCCCGGACCTACCGGTTTCCGGTTCGGACGCGCCTACTGGAACGCCTCGAACGGCTCGTCGCAGTCGTTGCAGTAGTGCATCGAGCGGCACAGCGACGGCCCCTTCGGGTGTTCGCGCGTCGTGTTCTCGCCGTCGCAGTACGGACACGTCGCGGCCTCCGTCTCGGCCGTCTCCGTCGAGGGGTCGGGTCGCTGCCCCCTCATATGCTCACCCCGAAGTCGCGCAGCGACTCCTTGCCGGCGTCGGTCACCATCGAGAGGTTCCACTCCGGCGACCAGACGAGTTCGACGCGGGCGTCGTCCACGCCCGCGACGCCCGCGGCGGCCTCGCGCACGTCGTCGGTGAGCATGTCGCGGGCCGGACAGCCGGTGTAGGTGAGCGTCATCCGCACCGTCGCCTCCGTGCCCTCCGCCGTCTCGCGCACGCCGACGCCGTAGATGAGCCCGAGGTCCACGACCGAGACGGGCATCTCGGGGTCCTCTATCTCGTAGACGGCGTCCCATATCTCGCGTTCGAGGCCGGTCGCGTCCGCGCCCGTGTTCGGGAGGTCGTCGGGGGCGACGCCCTCGACGTAGTCGGTGTAGCCGCAGTACTCCGGGCCGTCGAACGGGGCCTCGGGCGCCTCGCTCATCCCTCCACCTCGTCGGGGTCGACCATCAGCTTCGCCGGCTCGCGCCCGAGCATCTCGTAGGTGTACGTGAACTCGTCGTAGAGCCCGCGCCAGTCGTCGGTGTGGCTGCCGTCGCGGCCGCGCACCCCGGACTCGGGGAGGCGGGGCTCGGGCACGTCGAGGCCCAGCCCCGCGAGAAACGGCGTCGTGACGGCGAGCCAGTCCTCGCGGAGTTCGGCGAGCGGCGTCGAGCGGACGCCGAGGTCGAGGATGGCTTCCTCCTCCTCGGTCGGCTCGAACATCGTCAGCGCGTGGGGGTAGAGCCGGTCGAGCGCGTCCTGCAGGCGGACGAGCGCCTCGTCGCCCGGCGCCACGTCCTCGGTCAGGCGGTCGAGCCAGCTCTCCGTGTGCTCGAGGTGGTAGTTCTCCTCGCCGCGGACCTTGCCGAGCCGGTCCGCGATGCGGGGGTACGTCGAGCCGTCGAGCGACTCCAGGTGGAGCGACTCGAACGTGTCGTAGAGGTAGCCGCGGAGGACGCAGTCGGCCCAGTCGCCCTTCCCGTAGTCGAGTTCGAGCAGGGTGGCGTGGCGGAACGCGTCCGGGTCGCGCTCCCAGATGAGTTCCTCCTCGGCGCGACCGAGGTCCTCCAGCAGGTCGTACCAGAGGCGGGCGTGGCCGTACTCGTCCTGCGCGATGTTGGCGACGGCGATGTCGGCTTCGAGGGTGGGACCGCGCGTCTGCCAGTCGATGTACCGCTCGGCGACGACGAACTGGTCGTCCGCGAGCGTCTCCAGCTCGGCGACGACGGCGGCGCGCTCCCGCTCGGAGAGGTCGCGGGGGTCGAGCTCAGTCACCGCCCTCACCCTTCGACGCCTTCAGTTCGCGCTCGGCGTCCTCCTGCTCGCGCTGGCTGTCCTCGATCTCCTCGGCCATCTGTCCCGTGGAGTAGTTCGTCGCCCAGCGGTACTCCTTCTGGGTCGTACCGCCCATCTCGACGCCCATCTCGTCGGCGTCCACCGTACCGATATCGTCCTTCGGGACGACCCACAGCGAGTTCGCGGGCTTCCGGCGGGCGTGCATCACCTGCGCGTACTGCTTGGCGAGCTCCATGTTCGGGGCGTGCACGTCGCCGACGTGCTGGTGGTAGTCCTTCCGTTTCTCCTGGCGGAACACTTCGAAGCGCATCAGTCGGCGGCCGCGCCGGTCGTGCCGGCGACGGCCGTGTCGTCGAGTATCGCCTCGCGCACCCACTCGACCGCCTCCTGTCGGCGGCCCCGCGAGTCGATCTGCTCGCGGCCCGTCGGGAACTCGTTGCGGGCGACCGTGCCGAACTCGTCCCAGTCGAGGTCGTCGTTCTCGATCTCGTAGTGGTCGCGCGACTCGTCGTACTCGATGCGCGGGTACTCCGGTATCTCCAGCCCGTACTTCTCCGCCTTCGGGAGGTAGGCGTTGAGGAAGGCGTTGCGCAGGTCGTCGTTGCTCATCGTCTTGAGCCCGACCTCCTGGGCGAAGCCGCCGTGGGTGGAGGCGTCGTCCGTCGGCCCGAAGAACTGGAGGATGCGGGGCCACCACTTCTCGAAGGCCTCCTGGAGCAGTTCCCGGTCGCGCTTCGACCCGGTCGCTATCTCGCGGAGGATGTCCTCGCCGTGCTTGATGTGGAACCCCTCCTCGAAGCAGATCTTGTCGATGGCGTGGGCGTACGGCTCCCACGAGGTGCGCTTGAGGGAGGCCTGCCGGCGCATCGCCGCGCCGTCCACGAAGAACATGATCATCGGCAGCTCGTACCAGTGGTCGAGCGGGTAGTGGAAGCAGTTGAGGAACTTCCCGCGGCCGTCGGCGAGTTCGTCCAGCATCTCCTCGCGGGTCTTCACGCCGAGCTGTTCGGCCGCCCGGTAGAGCAGCTGGCCGTGGCCGATCTCGTCCTGCACCTGTGCGGAGACGGCGAGCTTCCGTTCGAGGGAGGGGGCCTGCCGGATGAAGGGCCGCTCGATGAGCGCGCCCATGATCTCGGAGTTCGCGTGGAACTGAATCATCCGGGTCGCGGCCTTCCGGTACTCCTCGGGCATCTCGTCGCCCGGGCCGAACTCCCGCGGCCCGGCTCGCTCCTTCACCGTCTCGATGTCCATACCTCCCTGTTCGGCCGTATCCTCATGGTCGTTCACCCGCCCATGGCGCGGTTTTATATACTTCTTCGGCGATTCCTGCCGTATGCGAGAGGAGTGCCTGGTCGTCGAGATACGCGTCGAGGGTGACGGCTGTCCCCTCTCCGAGGCGACCACGGGGGGGACGCGCCGAGGCCGCGCCGCCGCTGCGCCGGGCCGACGGCAACGCGCTGTTACGGTTCTCGTCGGGCGATTCCGTCGTCGGGGAGCGCCTCGACGCCGACGACCGCATCCGCTATCTCCACGGCGCCCGGGCCGACGGCCGGTGGAACTACCGCTGTCTCTCGAAGGAGCGGTGCGTGCTCCACGACCTCATCGACGTGGGCTTTCTCGCCGAGGCCTCGACGTTCGAGGGGGGGCCGCGAACGCCACCTCGGGGCGGTCGTCGGCCGCGACGTGCTGGAGGGGGTGCTGGAGGCGGCGGGCGAGGCCGTCGGCGTCGGCATCGAGCGCATCAGCCCGCTCGGCGAGGAGGACGACACCCCCGTCGCCCGCCGGTGGGACCTCACGCCGGCACAGGAGGCCGCGCTCCGGGCCGCCCACGAGGCGGGCTACTTCGCCGTTCCCCGGCGGGCCGACGCGAGCGAGGTGGCGGCGACGCTGGACATCTCGAAGTCCGCGTTCCTCGAACGGCTCCGGCGGGGGCAGGCGTCGCTGTTCGAACAGCTCCTGTAGCCGGCGACCGGGCCGGCGGGCGTCCGAATCGCCCCGTCGGCCCGACGTATCGGGGCCGCGACCCGGCGGCGCGGCGCCCACGTGTGTGCGTCAAAGGGAGTTAGAATCCCGCTATTGCCGAATTACGGCCCTTTCGGCGGCGGAACCTATTTGTGGGGTTCCCCGTTTCACACAACCACCATGCCGGAGTACGCCGTGGAACGCCGCGACAGGGAATCGATTCGGGAGCTCCAGGCCGACCGGCTCCGCGAGACGGTCGCACGAGCCTACGAGAACGTCCCCTTCTACCGCGAGGCGCTGGACGAGGCCGGCGTCTCGCCCGACGACATCGACTCGGTCGAGGACGTGCGCGAGCTACCGATGACGACGAAGGAGGACTTCCGCGACGAGTACCCCGACGGACTGTTCGCCGTGGACGACGAGGAGGTCCGCCGGATCCACGCCTCCTCGGGGACGACCGGGAAGCCGAAGATCGTCGGCTACACCGACGGCGACCTCGACGTGTGGAGCGAAGTGGTGGCGCGCTCGCTGTCCGCCTCGGGCGTCGAGCCGGGCGACACGGTCCAGAACGCCTACGGCTACGGCCTCTTCACGGGCGGTCTCGGCCTCCACTACGGCATCGAGGAGCTTGGCGCGACGGTCATCCCCATCGGCGGCGGGCAGACCCAGCGACAGGTCGAGATACTGCAGGACCTCGGAAGCGACGTCATCTCCTGTACCCCGTCGTACGCGCTGTACATCGCCGAGACCGCCGAGGGGATGGGTATCGACCCGACCGACCTCGACCTCTCGACGGTCATCTTCGGCGCGGAGCCGTGTACCGAGCCGATGCGCCGCGAGATAGAGGAGCGGCTCGGCGTCACCGGCATCGACATCTACGGCCTCTCCGAGATAATCGGCCCCGGCGTCTCGAACGAGTGTCACGAGGCACAGGACGGCCTCCACATCTGGGAGGACCACTTCCTGCCGGAGGTCGTGGACCCGGCGACCGGCGAGCCCGTCGAGGAGGGCGAGGAGGGCGAACTCGTGCTGACGACGCTGACGAAGGAGGCCGTCCCCGTGCTCCGCTACCGGACGGGCGACCTGACGACGCTGGACTACGAGGAGTGCGAGTGCAGCCGCACGATGGTCCGCATGGACAACGTCACCGGCCGGGCCGACGACCTGCTCATCGTCCGCGGCGTGAACCTCTACCCGAGCGAGATAGAGTCGGTCGTGCTGGAGTTCGACGACGTGGCCCCGTACTACCGCATCGACCTCGACCGCGAGGACGAACTCGACACGATGAAGCTCTCGGTCGAGCTGGCCGAGGACTTCGACGGCGACCGCGGGGAGACCCGCGAGGAGATCCTGACGCGGCTGGAGAACGTCCTCTCGTTCACCCCGGACGAGCTTCGGCTGGCGGAGCCGGGGGAACTCGCGCGGACCGAGGTGGGCAAGGTGAAGCGCGTCTTCGACAACCGATAGCGCGGGCCGCGGTTCCCCGCGTGTGCCCGTGTCGTGCGACCGCGTGTCGCGCCCACCGGCCCGCGCGTCATTATTGCCAAGCGTCGAAATCGTGCGGTAGAGCTTGTTTCGCGGTTGTTTATCCGAGACGTATGCATAACTTTATCATGGACAATCCCAATCGCCGGGTGTACCATGGGAGCCAAGGACACGGGTTCGACGACGCGGCGGTCGTTCCTCTCGCTGGCGGCGGCGGGGAGCGCGGTAGCACTGGCCGGCTGTAGCGGCGGCGGCGGAAGCGGGGGGAACACCGCCACCCTCGGCAGCCTCAATCCGATGAGCGGGTCGTACAGTTCGCTCGGGCCGAACCAGCGCGCCGGCGTGGAGCTGGCGGTCGAGCAGGTCAACAACGGCGACGAGTTCGACTACGGCTTCGAGACCGTCTACAAGGACACCGCCACGGAGGCCGGGACCGCCCAGCAGGTGGCCCAACAGGCCGTCCAGCAGGACGACGCCGACTTCCTGATGGGCGCGATATCGAGCTCCGTCGCGCTGTCGCTCAACGAGTTCGCGGCCTCGGAGGAGGTCGTCTACTTCTCCGGCGGCGCGGCCGTCCCCATCACCGGCAGCGCCTGCAACGAGTGGGTGTACCGGTTCGAGACCAACACGGCACAGATAGCGGAGGCCATCTCCGACTACACCGTGAACGAACTCGGCTCGAACGTCTGGTTCCACATCGCCGACTACGCGTACGGCGACTCGGTGTACCAGCGGACCCGCCAGCGGATGAGCGAGGAGTCGGACGCGTTCACCGAGGTCGGACAGACCGCCTCGGAACTCGGCTCGTCGAACTTCGGCTCGTACATCAGCCAGATCAGCAACTCCGACGCCGACTCGGTGATACTCGGGATGCTCGGCGGCGACCTCGTGAGCTTCGTGAACCAGGCCGCGAACCGCGGGCTCACCGAGGAGGTGAACATCGTCGCGCCGACGATGAGCATCCAGAGCACCCGGCAGGCGCTCGGCCAGCAGGGCGTCGGCACCTACGGCGGCGTCCGATACAACGCGAACATCGACATCGGCGACAACGCCCAGTTCGTCGAGGCGTTTCGGGAGGCGAACGACGGGCGGCTCCCGGACAACTTCGAGCGCACCGGCTACGAGTCGGTCCGGTATCTCGCCGCCGGGATGCAGGAGGCGGAAAGCACCGACCCCGCGGACGTCCGCGACGCCCTCGAGGGGATGACCCGGACGACGGTGCTCGGCGACGTGACGCTCCGCGAGGAGGATCACCAGGCGACCGTGCCGACGTGGATGGCCGAGATGGTCCCCGGCGAGGGCGAGACCGCCGAGGTCGAACTGCTGAGCCGGACGGACGACAACCTTCCCCCCGCAAGCGAACTCGGCTGTGAGATGAACTGAGGGATGGCCCTCGGTATCTCCGCTCTCGCAGAGCAACTGGTCAACGGCCTCACGCTGGGCATCGTCTACGTCCTGTTAGCCGCGGGTCTCTCCATCATCTTCGGCGTCATGGACGTCATCAACTTCTCGCACGGCGAGCTGTTCGCCCTCGGCGCGTACTTCGCGCTCTCGGTCATCGAGCCGCTCGGGGCCGGGACGGGGTTCGTCGTGGCGCTCGTCGTCGCCCCCGTGCTGGTCGGGGTCGTCGGCGCGGTCATCGAGCGGACGACCCTCCGACCGCTGTACGGCCGGAACCCCCTGTACCACATCCTGCTCACCTTCGGGCTGGTGTTGGTGCTGAACGACCTCATCGTCCTGATATGGGGGAGCCAGCAGCGCCAGCTCCCGGTGCCGGAGCTGTTGAACCAGCCACTCGCGGTCGGCGGCGTCTCGGCGTCGGTGTACAGCGCGTTCATGATCGTCGCCGGGACGGCGCTCGCCGTGGGGACGTGGCTCCTGCTCAACCGGACCCGCTACGGGATGATCGTCCGCGCCGGGTCGATGGACCGGGGGATGGTGCGGAACCTCGGCATCGACATCGACCGGTACTACACGCTGGTCTTCGGCTTCGGGGCCGCGCTCGCGGCGGTCGCGGGCATCATCCTCGGCGGCTACCAGAGCGTCAGCCCGGGGATGGGCAACAGCGTCCTCGTCTCGGCGTTCGTCATCGTCGTGCTCGGGGGGCTCGGCAGCTTCCGGGGCGCGATATACGGCGGGCTCCTCGTCGGGGTGGTCCAGACGTTCACCCGGACGTACGTCCCGGTGTTGGAGGGACTGACCGTCTTCCTGTTGATGATAGCCGTCCTGCTCGTCCGCCCGCAGGGGCTGTTCGGCGAGTCCGGCCACGGCGGCGGGGAGAGCGACGGCGACCTCCTCGTCGGGGGGAACGGCGGCGTCCTCACGGCGGCGACCCGGACCAGAATCGGCCGGGCCGCGGTCGCGGGGCTCGCGGCCGCGCCTGTCGTCCTGCTCGCCGTCGGGCAACCCTACTACGTCACGCTCCTCAACACCGTTCTCATCTGGGCGCTGTTCGCGCTCAGCCTCGACATCGTCATGGGCTACACCGGGCTGGTCCCGCTCGGCCACACGATGTTCTACGGGGCGGGCGCGTACGCCGCCGGGCTGGCGATGCTCCACCTCTCGTCGTCGTTCGTCGTCGCACTCCTCGTGGCGGCGCTGGTCGGCGCGGTCATCGCGTGGGTGGTCGGGAGCGTCTCCATCCGCGTCTCGGGCGTCTACTTCGCCATGATAACCCTCGCCTTCGCGGAACTGCTGTATCAGGCCGTGTTCAAGCTCGACTTCACCGGCGGCAGCGACGGGCTGCTCGGCTTCGAGCCGACGCTCGGCGTCGCCGGGTTCGGCCCCGAGTTCGGCGACATCGAACTGTTCGTCGCCGGCGTCGAGATAACGGGCGCGGTCGTGTTCTACTACCTCGCCTTCCTCGTCGTGGTCGGCGCGCTCGTCGGCTCGCGCCGGCTCATGTCGGCGCCGTTCGGGAGCGTCCTCCTCTCCATCCGGGAGAGCGAGGAGCGCTCGGAGTTCATCGGCTACGACACGACGGCGTACAAGCGGCGGGCGTTCGTCCTCGCGGGGTCGCTCGGCGGCCTCGCGGGCGGACTGCTCGCCGTCAACCCCTCGACGTTCGTCATCTCGCCCGACCAGACGCTGGCGTGGATCCACTCCGGCGAGGTCATCGTGATGACGCTCGTCGGCGGGATGGGCACGCTGTACGGCCCGATGGTCGGCGCCGGCCTCATCATCGCGGTCGAGGACGTGCTCGCCTCCGTCACGGACCAGTGGCGGCTGGTCGTCGGGACCGTGTTCATCCTGTTCGTGATATTCGTCCCGCGGGGGCTGGTCTCGCTGCCGTCGCTCGTCGCCGACAGGCGGCGGGCCGGCGGCGGCCCGCCCGGCCCCGAGTCGGGGCGCGAGGAGGTGGCGACCGATGACTGAGCCGATACTCCGGACCCGCGACCTGACGAAGCGGTTCGGGGAACTGACCGCCGTCGACCACGTGAGCCTCTCCGTCGAGCCGGGGGAGTTCAGGAGCGTCATCGGCCCGAACGGCGCGGGGAAGACCACGCTGTTCAACTGTCTCTCCGGCGCGATGAAACCGAGCGACGGCACCGTCGAGTTCGACGGAGCCGACCTGACGCGGACGGCGCCGCACGAGCGGGTCCACCGCGGGCTGGCGCGCTCGTTCCAGATAACGAACGTCTTCGACGCGCTCACCGTCCGCGAGAACGTCCGGCTCGCCGCCCAGTCGGTGACCGGGGAGGTCGGGGGGCGCGACGCGTTCCTCCGGCACAAGGACTCCTTCGAGGGGGTCAACGTGGTGACGGACGACGTCCTCGACCGCATCGGCCTCGCGTCGGTGGAGAGCGAGCCGGCGAGCACGCTCGCCTACGGCGACCGCCGCCGGCTGGAACTCGGGCTGGTGCTCGCGACCGACCCGAAGGTCGTCCTGCTGGACGAGCCGACGGCGGGGATGAGCGGCGACGAGACCAGAGCCACGATGGAACTCATCGGCGAGGTGCTCGACGACTGCTCGCTCCTCCTCATCGAACACGACATCGACCTGGTGATGCGGCTCTCCGACTCGATAACCGTGCTTGCGAGGGGGGAGGTGCTCGCGACCGGCCCGCCCGCCGAGATAGCCGACGACGAGGCCGTGAACGAGGCGTACCTCGGGGGTGTGCGCGGATGAGCGACCCGCTACTGTCCGTGCGCGGGCTCCGGGGCGGCTACGGCCTCACGGAGGTGCTCCAGGGCGTCGACCTCGCCGTCGAAGCCGGACGGGTCTCCGCGCTCGTCGGCCGCAACGGGGTCGGCAAGACGACGACGATGCGGGCGATCACGGGCAACATCGAGCCGACGGCCGGCACCGTCACCTTCGACGGCGAGGACATCACCGCGGTCGGTCCCGAGGGAACCGCCCGACTGGGCATCGGCTTCGTCCCCGAGGAGCGGCGCGTCTTCCCGGGGCTGACCGTCCGCGAGAACATCCGGATGGGCGCGCTCGGCGCCGAGGGAACGGGGCCGGGCGTCGAGGACGTGCTCGACACCTTCGAGAACCTCCGGGAGCGGGAACACAGCCACGCGTCGGTGCTGTCCGGCGGCGAGCAACAGATGCTCGCCATCGCCCGGGCGCTCGTCGGCGACCCGGACCTGCTGTTGCTCGACGAGCCGACCGAGGGGCTGGCGCCGTACGTCGTCCGCCGCATCGAGTCGGTCATCGAGGACCTGGACATGGCGGTGCTGCTGGTCGAGCAGAACGTCCAGGTCGCGCTCGACGTCGCGGACCACGCCTACGTCATGGACCGCGGCCGGGTGGTCCACGAGGGACCGGCCGCCGACGTCCGCGACGACGAGGAGACGCTCGGCCGGTACCTCGGCGTCGGCGACGGGGGTGAGCGGTAGATGCCCGTCGTCCTCCTCGCCGTCGACGACGCCGAACGCGCGGCCTCGCAGGCGGCACAGCTGCTGGACCTGTTCGACGGCGACCGGCTGACCGTGTGGGTGCTCCACGTCTTCGGCGAGAACGCGGAGGGGAGTTCCGTGTCACAGGTCGAGGCGGCCCGGCGCGCCGAGGAGCGGCTCCTCGACGGCGGGGCCGAGGTGACGCTGCGCGGCGAGAGCGGCGACCCCGCGGACCGAATCGTGGCCGTCGCCGACGAACTCGACGTCGACGCCGTCTGTGTCGGGGGGCGCGACCGGTCGCCGACCGGCAAGGCGCTGTTCGGCAGCGTCGCCCAGTCGGTGATGCTGCGGACGGAGCGGCCGGTGCTGTTCTGCCGGCGGTAGCGCCGGCGGTCAGTCGAGCCGGTAGACGCGGCCCCGGAAGGTCGCTATCCGCTCGTCGGCCCCGTCCGTCACCTCGATCTCGTACTCCGCGGTGCGGCCGCCGTCGTGTGTCTCGGCCGCCGTCGCGGTTATCGTCTCCCCGACCTCGACGGCTTCGAGATAGGAGATGTTGGTCTCCAGCGCGACGGCGGTGCGGTCGCCCGCGTTCGACGCGGCCGCGAAGGCGGCGTCCGCGAGCGAGTATATCGCCCCGCCGTGGGGCGTGCCGTGGAAGTTCAGGTGCTTCTCGGCGACGGTGAGCCGCGTCCGTGCCGCGCCGGGCGCGAGGGAGGCGAGCGTTATCCCTAAGAACGCACAGTACGGGTCCGACTCGATTCGACTGCGTGTCTCCTCGTCGACGCCGCTCATAGGGGTACCTCCGATGACGGCGTAATGAAGCTACGCCCCGATGCGGGTGCCGGCGGTCGCCACCTCGGCACCAGCGGTTATTATCCGTGCCGTCGAAGAGCCGTTATGACGCGAGAGCCCTCCTTCGAGGTGGTAACGGCGGACGGAACGGAGCCGGGGAGCCGGCTGCTCGTCGGGACGGCGGGCGTCGGCGTCGCGGGGCTGACGGCGGCGGACCACTTCGTCACGCACGCCGAGACGGAGCGACTGGGCCACGTCAGGAGCCGGAACCTCCCCGACATCACCCCGTTCACCGACGGGCAACCCCGGCACCCGATACGGCTCTACGGCGTGCCCGACGCCGACGTCACGGTGCTCGTGAGCGAGGTGTTCTTCCCCGTCGAGGTCGCGGACCCGCTCGCGGACGCCCTGTTCGACTGGGCGGACGAGCGCGGCATCGAGGAGACGACCGTGCTCCACGGCGCGCCGTTCCCCCACAGCGAGACGGAGCACCGCGTCTTCCACGTCGCTACCGAGGCGTACCGGAGCCGGCACTTCCCGGAGGAGGAGCCCGACATCGGCCCCCTTGCCGGGGGGTTCTTCGACGGCGTCGTCGGCGAACTGCTGGCCCGGAGCCTCGACGGCGACGCGCCGCCCGCCGGCGTGTTGGTCACGCCCACGCATCTCCCCGGCCCCGACTTCGACGCGGCGCTGCGGCTGCTCGACGCGCTCGAACCGGTGTACGGCATCGAGGTCGACGAGTCGGCGCTGCGGGAGCGGGCCGCCGAGACGAAACAGTACTACGCGGACCTCGCCGAACGGATGGCGGCGCTCCAGGAGGGGACGAGCGGCGGGGACGGCCGGGAGTACCCCGGCGACCGGATGTACATGTAGCCGGCGGCGACCCTACTCCCCCGCGTCGAGGGACGCCCGGGCTTCGTCGTCCGACACCTGCGGGAAGGACTCGTAGAACTGCCCGACGGAGCCGAAGTGGGGCGGCGTCTCGACGCAGACGACCTCGTCCGCCTCGGCGGCGAGCCGTTCGGCCGCACCCGGCGAGGCGACGGGCACGGCGAGGACGACGCGCGCGGCCCCCGCCTTTCGCACCTGTGTGATGCAGGCCGTCGTCGTCGCGCCCGTCGCGACGCCGTCGTCCACGACGACCACGCGCTTCCCGCGGAGGTCGAGCGGCGGGCGGTCGCCCCGGTAGCGTTCGACCTTCCCCGCCGCGACCTCCCGCTCGCTGCGGGTCCGCTCCTCGACGTACGCGTCCGTGACGCCCAGTTCGGCGACGAGCGACTCGTTCAGCCACACGGTGCCGTCGGCCGCGACCGCCCCGATGGCGAGCTCCGGGTTGCCCGGAGCCCCGAGCTTACGCGCCGAGACGATGTCGAGCGCGACGCCGAGCGCGTCCGCGACGACCCGGCCGACCGGGAGCCCGCCGCGCGGCACCGCGAGCACGATATCCGCCTCGACGTCGTGGTCGTCGAGCACCGCGGCCAGCCGGCGGCCGGCGTCGGTTCTGTCCTCGAACACGGGAGTCACTTGGTCCCCTCGCCCTTCGTTAGGAGCCGGTTTCGGCCGCTCGGCGGCGGCGGAGACGGGTCTAAGTACTCGTTCGGGTAACTGTCGGACGATGTTCGACTGCTCCGAGGTCGCGAGCGCGGTGGAGAGCCCGTCCGCGGACCCCCGGCTCGACGGGCGGTTCGTCCGGTGTGTCCCCGGGACGGACGGGCGCGGCGCGGTTCTGCTCGTCGGCGTGGTTCACGACCACCCCGCGAGCGTCGTCCGCGTCGCGCACCTCCTCGACGCGTTCGCGCCGGCGGTCCTCGCGCTGGAGCTCCCCCCGCTCTCGGTGCCGCTGTTCCGGCTGTACGGCGACGACCGGTACGTCCCCCCGCGGCTCGGCGGCGAGATGAGCGCCGCGAGTCAGGCCGCCGGGGACGTGCCGACCGTGGGCATCGACGCCCCGAGCCGCACCTACCTCCGGCTGCTCGCGGCGGAACTGCTCGCGAACCCCGCGCCGAGGGGCGTCGTCCGGGCACTGGCGCGGGACCTCGTCTCGGGAGTCGGCCACGCGCTCGCCTGCCGGCTGGGCGCGCTCGTCGGGGCCGTCACCCCGGTCAGGCTCCGGCTGTACTCGCACATCGAGTACGACTGCTCGCTGCTCGACGACCCGACCGTTCAGGCGGACCACGAGGCCGCACACGTGGGACAGCGGCAGGCGTTCCTGCGCGCCATCGAGACGCCGCCGGCCATCGCGCGCATCGACGCCGTCCGCGAGGCCGCGATGGCGACCCGGATCCGGGAGCTTCGCGCGGCGGGCGACGTGGTCGCCGTCGTCGGCATCGAACACCTGGACGCCCTCGAAACGGCGCTGTGACGGCCGGCGGCGACCGTGAAATCGTTTTTATACGAGTTCGACGTAGCTCCGGACGGACAGTGTCACGGGGACACACACCGGGTGCCCGTGGCGTCCCGGAGGCGTGTATCCATGACCCGAGCGTTCACATTCGACGACGAGGGGAAGGAGGTCGTCACCACCGACGGCGACGTGGTCGGCTCGGTGGTGCGTATCGAGGCGGGCGACGCCCACGTCCGGCCGAGGGCCGGACTGCTCGACGGGTGCGGCTCGTGGCTGTCCGGCCCGTGGGACGAGCGGGGCGTCTTCCGGCTCGACGCCGGCCGCGTCGAGCGTATCACCCGGCGGCGGGTCGTCATCGCGACGGCCGGCGGGGAGCGCCCGGCGTCGAGGCGCGAACGACGCGAGGCCGGCTCCGAGTCGGAGTTCGAAGCCGCCATCGAGAAATGAGTACGGCGGGGGAACGCGCGACCGCCCCGTCGGCTACAGGTTCCCCTTCAGCCTGACCTCGTCGTCGGTGATACTGTCGACCTTCGACTTGTCGAGCCGGTAGGTCTCCTCGCCCTCCTCGGTCCACCCGAGCCGTCGCCGGATGCTGCGCGAGAGGTCCTCGTCGGGTGCGATGTGCGCGGACGACCCGGCCGCCATGTCCACCGTTCCGACCGCGTCGCCGTCCGCGGTCACGACTCGTTTCGACTTGTCCTCGGCTTTGAAGTCTCGTACCATAGCTTGGCCTCCGTTCGGCGCGGACGCGCCCGGCCCGGCCGGGCCGCCCGACGCCCGACTACGACTCCGACGAGCCCGTCGATGAAGCTTCAGCATCGAGGCCGAACGTCTTTATCCGGCGGCCCGAGGACGGCGACTACTCTCGGGAGCGGGAGTCCCCCGCGGATGGCCGACGCGGCGAGCGCGACGGCGAACGAGACGACCGCCGCGGCCGTGGGCCCGTCCGGGTCGGCGTCGAACGTCTCGTACACCCGGTCGAGGTTCCGCACGTGCCATCCCTCGCCGTCCGTCGACGCGGCCCCGCCCATCCGAGTCGCCGGCTACGCGAGGGAGCGACTTAGTTAGACGTCGGTGCCGGCGCGAGACCGCGTCCCAGAAGGTTCATGGCCGGCCCTTTACAACCGACTCCAATGACCGGCGTCGAGGTGAGCGTCGTCCTCCCCGCGTACAACGAGGAGGCGACCATCGAGCACACCGTCGAGACGACGCTCGACACCCTCGGCGCCTTCCTCCCCGCCGGGTCGTTCGAGGTCATCGTCGCCGAGGACGGCTGTGACGACCGCACGCCCGAGATAGCCGACCGCCTCGCGGCCGCGGACGACCGGGTGCGCCACTTCCACTCCGACGAGCGGCTGGGCCGCGGCGGCGCGCTCGAACGCGCCTTCGAGGCCAGCCACGGCGACACCCTCGTCTACTTCGACACCGACCTCGCGACGGACATGGCCCACCTGGAGGAACTCGTCGAGTCCGTTCGGACGGAGGGGTACGACGTGGTGACGGGCTCCCGGCGGATGCCCGGCGAGAAGCAGGAGCGCGAACCCGAACGGGGCGTCGCCTCCACCGGGTACAACACCCTGGTCAAGCTGTTCCTCCGGTCGGACCTGTACGACCACCAGTGCGGCTTCAAGGCGTTCGACCGCGCGGCGCTGTTCGACCTGCTCGACGAGGTGGAGGACGACCACTGGTTCTGGGACACGGAGGTGCTCGTGCGCGCCCAGCGCGCCGGCTACCGGGTCAAGGAGTTCCCCGTGCGGTGGACGCCGAAGGGGGACACGAAGGTGGACCTCGTGCGCGACGTGCTCGGGATGGGGAGCCAGATACTCCGCGTCTGGTGGGAGTTCTCCGTCCGGCCGCGCGCCACCCGGCGGGCGGGCCTCGTCGCGGGCACCCTGCTCGTCGTCGTCGCGCTCGCCCTGATGACGGTGTATCTCGACCCCGCGGCCATCCTCGACGCCATCGCGGGCGCGGACCCGGCGCTCGTCGGCGTCTCGGCCGCGGTCTACCTCGTCTCGTGGCCGCTCCGGGGACTGCGCTACCGCGACATCCTCGCGGAACTCGGCTACGACGGCGACCTCGGCTTCCTCACCGGGGCGATATTCATCTCGCAGACGGGGAACCTCGTCTTCCCAGCGCGCCTCGGCGACGGCGTGCGCGCCTACGTCGTGAAGGCGCGCCGCGGCGTCGCGTACCCGAGTGCGTTCGCCTCGCTCGCCGTCGAACGCGTCTTCGACCTGCTCGCCATCACGGCGCTCGCCGGCGCGGTGCTCGTCGGCCTCGTGGCGACCGGCGGGACCGACGGCCTCGCGGCGGCCATCGCCGCCGACATCGGCACCGTCACCATCGGCGGGGAGACCATCGCGCCGGGCGAGGCGGCCCGGACCGCCCTCCGCGTGGCGGCCGGGGTCGGAATCGTCGCCGTCGCCGCCGTCGCCGTCATCGTCGCGAGCGCGCGCCGGGACACGGACCTCGTCGGCCGCGCGGTCCGGTGGGTCAGCGACGACTCATACGCCGCGTACGTGACCGGCGTCATCGAGCGGTTCGTCGGCGACGTGCAGACCGTCGCGGGGACCCGGGCGGCGTTCGCCCGGGTCGGCCTGTCGAGCCTCGCGGTGTGGGTCGTGGACGTCGCCGTCGCCGTCGTCGTCGTCGCGGCGTTCGGCTTCGCGCTCACGCCGTACCTCGTCGCCGTCCTCTTCTTCGCCGTCAGCGTCGGCAACCTCGCGAAGGTCATCCCGCTGTCGCCCGGCGGCATCGGCCTCTACGAGGGCGCGTTCACCCTCATCGTCGTGGCGTTCACCGCGGTGCCGGGGCTGACGGCCGCGGTCGCCATCGCCGTCGCCGTCGTGGACCACGCGGTGAAGAACGTCGTCACCGTGGCCGGCGGCGTCGCCTCCACCCTCCTGTTCAACGTCTCGCTCACCGAGGCCGTCGAGGGGGCGGGCGAGGCCGACGACTCCGTCAGTAGCGGTCGGTGAGGAACGGGCCGAGCGCCCCGGCCACCGCACCTTCCAGCGCCCCCTGTCGGTCGATGACCCCGCCCGTCAGCGCGCCGGCCGCCCCCTGCTTTCGCGCGACGTGCTCCTCGCCGAGCACGTCGTCCATCACCGGGCCGAGTTCCTCGCCCGCGGCGACCCGCGCGGCGATGGACTCGGGCAGGCGGAGCGACGGCCCGCTCCCCCGGCCCCACCGCTCGCCGTCCGTGGCTGCAGCCCACATCACGAGCCACAGCCCCTCCGTGTCGGGGAGGCGCGCGACCCCGCCCTCGATGCCCACGGCGAGGTCGTAGCCGGGGAGAGCGCGCTCGGCGCGCGTCTCCGCGCCGGCGATGGTCTCCGCGAGGCCGTACGGCTGTTCCGCGACGCCCGACTCCACGGGGACCGCCTCGACCGCGGCGTCGGGCAGCGCCGCCTCGACGGCCGCCGCCTTCACCGGGTTCCCGCTGCCGACTGCGACGTGCATACCCCCGTTCGGGCCGCGGGGGATTTGGTCGTTGGTACTCGCCCATCACGGCGTTGTACTCCCGGGTTACAGGGGCCGTAAGCGGCGAATACTGCCGTTCTGTCGTCCGCGGACCGTCACGCTTATACGGTGATTCCGCGAAGCCGAGCCAAGCGTTCGCTACCCGGGCTTTTGCGGTCCCGTCCGACCCCCGGTAGCCCCTGCCGACTCACCCAGACCCATGAGCGACCACCTTCGCACCCGACCGACCGACGAGACGGAACAGGAACGAGAGGAGACGACCGGCTGCCCCGAGTGCGGCGGCGACCTCTCCACCAGCGGCTCGAACGAGATCATCTGCGAGGACTGCGGCCTCGTCGTGGACGAGGACAACATCGACCGCGGGCCGGAGTGGCGCGCGTTCGACTCCGCGGAGAAGGACAAGAAGTCCCGCGTCGGCGCGCCCACGACGAACATGATGCACGACAAGGGGCTCTCGACGAACATCGACTGGCGGGACCAGGACGCCTACGGAAACTCCCTCTCGTCGAACCAGCGCCAGAAGATGCAGCGGCTGCGCAAGTGGAACGAGCGCTTCCGCACCCGCGACTCCAAGGAGCGCAACCTCAAGCAGGCGCTCGGGGAAATCGACCGCATGGCCTCCGCGCTGGGGCTGCCGGAGAACGTCCGCGAGACGGCCTCCGTCATCTACCGCCGCGCGCTCGACGAGAACCTCCTGCCCGGCCGCTCCATCGAGGGCGTCTCCACCTCCGCCGTCTACGCCGCCGCCCGGCAGGCCGGCGTCCCCCGGAGCCTCGACGAGATAACCGACGTCTCGCGCGTCGAGAAGGACGAGATAGCCCGCACCTACCGCTACGTCGTCCGCGAACTCGGCCTCGAAGTCGCCCCGGCCGACCCCGAGAGCTACGTCCCCCGCTTCGCCTCCTCGCTCGGCCTCTCCGACGAGGCGGAGAACCGTGCGCGCAAACTGCTCCGCAACGCGAAGGAGCAGGGCGTCCACTCCGGCAAGTCGCCGGTCGGCCTCGCGGCCGCGGCCGTCTACGCCGCCGCGCTCCTGACGAACGAGAAGACCACGCAGGCGGCGGTGAGCGAGGTGGCGGACATCTCCGAGGTCACCATCCGCAACCGCTACCACGAACTGCTGGAGGCCGAGCAGGGCCTCCCGATGGCCTGAGCCGGCCGTTCCTTCTCCGTCCCGCGTTCGAGCCCGCGAGCGGCCGCGCCGTCGCCCGGTCCGGGCCGGAAGGTTCACGTGAACCCGGGCGGTCGTATCGGGCATGGCAGCCGGGCAGGGGCGCGAGCGCGACGGGATACTCGACGGCATCAAGGTCGACGTCGTCGCCCTCCACGAGTCGTGGATGCAGGTGCTGTTCCCGCGACAGCGCGGACGCGCACACTCCGTGCTCGGCAAGTGGAAGCCGACGTCGACGGCGGACAAGATCAAGTACCGCGTCTGGAGCGCAATCGGCGTCCCGCTCATCGCGGTGTTGTACCCGCTCGCCCTGCTCGGCTTCGCGACCCGCTTCTACACCCGGCGTATCGACAGCGGCGTCACCCGCATCGGCGCCGTGGGGACGCTCCTGCTCGCCGTCGTGGTCTGGGGCGCGCTCACCGTCGTCGCGCGCTTCCGGTTCGGCGCGACCGCGGAGGGCTTCTTCGCCGTCGCCGCCGCCTCCGTCACGGCCGTCGTCGCCAGTCTGCTCGCGTACGGCTTCCTCCGGCTCGACGGCCGCCCAGTCACCGTGTTGTTCGCCTACCCGTTCGCGATGACGGCGCTGTTCCTCCCGCCGGTCGTCGCGGCGCTGTACTCGCCGACCGTGGCGAACGCGGTCCTCCCGGGGAGCCTCGACCTCGCGCAGTACTTCCTCGACAACGTCGCCCCCCGGCGGCTCTCGCGGTTCCTCCGCGCGAGCTACGACCTCGAAGGGGTCGCGTACGTCATCATGTGGTTCGCCATCGCCGTGCCGGTCGGGTGGCTGCTCGGCATCGTCGTCTCGCTCGCCGACGTGGTCCGCCCGAAGGACGACGACGGCGACGACGAGTAGGGCCGCGACCGCGGGCCTCAAGCCGCTGGCGTCCCTGGTTCGGGTATGGAACGCGACTCGGTCCTCATCTACGACGGCCGGCGGCGGCTGTTCCGCGCCGTCGCGCGGGCCGTCGGGTCGCGGCTCGACTCGGTCCGGGTCGTCGGCTGGCAGACCGACGCCGCACAGCGCTTCCTCGACGCTCAGTTCGACGCGCGCCCGTTCGCCTTCCTCCTCGTGGACGACGAGGAGGTCCACGCCGGCGGGCGGACGCTGGCACGGCTGCTGCGCGACCACGGCGCGGGCGACCGCCTCGCCGCGCGCGTCGAACGGCTCTACGGCCGCGCCGCCGGGCCGATGGGCCGACTGCTCCACGGACAGGAGCCGGCCGACCTCGACGGGAGCTTCCGGCTCACCGAGGAGGCGCGCGGGCTGTTGCCGCGGCTCCGCGGGCAGGGCACCGCGATTCCGGTCCGGGAGTCAGACGGAGACGGCGCGGGCGATAGCCTCCCCGATTGAGGTCCGCTCGACGGGGACGACGTTCTGGAGGTCCCGGTCCGGGTCGACGGTGACCGGGTGACGCATGCTGCTCACGAGCGCCCGCGCCACGGGGAACTGCACGTCCGTCGTGAGCCGCAGCCAGTGCGAGGAGAGCTCCGGCGACATGACGGGGACGGGGACGATGAGGACGCGCCGGCCCTTCCGCGCGGCCGTCTCGCGCATCAGTCGGGCGTACGACCACACCTCCGACGCGCCGATGTCGTAGGTGCCGCCGCGCGTCCCCTCGGCGTCGAGCACGCCGACGAGGTAGGCGATGGCGTCCTCGACGGCGACGGGCTGACACGGGGTGTTCACCCACTTCGGGACGACCATCACCGGGAGGCGGTCGGTGAGGTCGTCCACGATGCGGAAGCTCGCGCTCTCGGGGCCGACGATGATGGCCGCCCGGAGAACGGTGAGGTCGTAGCTGCCGCCCGCGAGCACCCCCTCGACCTCGCGCCGCGAGGCGAGGTGCGGCGAGAGGTCCCCCTCGTCGCCGCTGATGCCCGAGAGATAGACGACGCGGTCCACGCCGGCCCCGGTGGCGATGTCGCGGAAGCGCGCCGCGTACCGGCGGTCGCGCTCGGCGAAGTCCTCGGCCGTCAGCGAGTGGATGAGGTAGTAGGCGGCGTCGACGCCCTCGCACAATCCCCCGAGCGAGGCCGGGTCGCCGAGGTCGCCCTCGAACGGCTCGACGCCGTCGGGCCAGTCGGTGTCCCCGGCGCTGCGCGAGAACGCGACCACCTCGTGGCCGGCCTCCGCCAGCGTCGCGACCAGCCGTTCGCCTACGAACCCCGTGGCACCGACGACGAGTACGCGCACACCCTCCGTAGGGGCGGCCCGGTCAAGACAGTTGGCCCCGCCGCGGCGTATTTGGCCGTCGCGCCCGTACGCCGGGCATGGAGTTCGACCGAACCACCACGGCCGCGGCGTTCGTCGCGTTCGTCGCCGTCTGTGTCGTCGCGCTGATACTCGCCCCGATACCGATGGCGACGGGGACGATACTGATGATGGTCGCGCCGTCGATGCTCGTCTTCGGGCTGGTGTGTCTCGCGCTGGGGGCGCGCTACGGCGAACACCGCGCGGGGACGGCCTGAGGCGAGCCGGGGGCTCGCGACGGGCGGAAACGGGAGAGAGGGAGAGAGAACGGAGAGGAAAAGCGAGGGGCCGACCCTACATGTAGCCGAGGTCGCGCAGCCGCTCCATCAGGTCCTCCTTGTCCTGGGCGCGGCCGGCGCGCTCGGTCGTGTTCTCCATGTCCTGGAGCCACGCGGGCTCGTCGGCGGACTTGTCGGTCGATATCTCGGAGCCGAGCGAGCGGAACCCGGCGAAGTACTTGGGCGAGACGGGGATGTCCTCGTGGGTCAGCCCGTTCGGCAGGTCGTCGTAGTCCTGCGGCACGTAGCCGTCCTCCGGGTAGCCCTCGACCGTCTCCGGGACGACGAAGTACCAGAAGGCGTCCCACACGTCCGCCTCCTTGAACTGCAGGATGGGCTGGATGCGGTCGTGGGGCGGGTAGATGTCCGGGTCGTGGCGGGGCGAGAAGAACGTCTCGTCGGCGCGCGCCTCCTGTTCGTCCCAGCGGATGCCGGAGATGATGCCGTCGATGTCGTACTCCTCCAGCGCGTCGTTGAGCGCGACGGTCTTCAGGAGGTGGTTCCCGACGTAGGTGTCGAGCAGGAACGGGAACGACTCCTCCTCGTACTCCAGGATGTTCCGCACGTGGTGTTGGTTGTGCTCGGAGAGCGCGTCGATGGGGATGTCGTCGCCGGGGGTGAGCCCGTTCTCGTCCACGTAGTCGCCCACGTCGGTGTTGCGCGCGTACACGACTTCGAGGTCCCACTCGTCGGCCCAGTGCTCGACGAAGTCCATCAGCTCGTCGAAGTGCTGGAAGTGGTCGATGAACACCGTCGGCGGCAGTTCGAGGTCGTCGTACCGCTCGACGACCTCCTTCACGAAGTACAGCGTCAGCGTCGAGTCCTTCCCGCCGGTCCACATCACCGCGGGGTTCTCGTACTCGCGCAGGCCGGTCTCGACGACCTCCAGCGCCTTCTCGAGCTTGTGCTCGATGCTCGGGTAGTCGTCGGGGGACTCGCCCTCGCCGTCCGTGTAATCGACGTCCACGTAGTCCGGGAACTGGCTCATCTCGGCTAATTATATCTCATTACCGTCTCAAAGCCCTTGTGGATGCGGAGCCGGGTGAGAGGCCGTCACAGGGCGGAACGGGGCGAGACAACGAACCGAAAACGAGGGGCGGGTCGCGCGCCCGCGCGCACGACCCGTCGCTGTCGGGACGGGGAACGCGAGAACGGAGGGGATTCAGTTGATGAACTTGTTGTCGCGCCACTGCACGGCGTGGTCGGCGTCCCGCTCGCGGGGGTCCTCGACGATCTCGATGGTGGCGGCGCGGTCCTCGCCCTCCACGATGCGGTGGGCTTCGAGCTCGTCGTCGACCGCCGCGATGGCGGTGAGTTCGCCGCGGCCGGCGAAGCGCGCGAGGTCACACAGCACCTCGAACATGGGATACTGCAGGGCGGTGTTCTGGAGCACCGTCTCGCGGTCGCCCTTGAAGCAGGCGTACTCGCGGAGCTTGGAGTTGATCTCCGGCTCCTCCTCCTCGGCGGCCGCGAGCGAGCCCCACGAGGGGCCCTCGCCGTCGTCGCCGCCGCCGAAGCTCGGCTCCGTCTCCTCGGGCGGCTCCTCCACCCACTCGCCGTCCTCGTTCTCGTACACGCGGTTCTCCGTCACGCTGGCCTTCAGCTGGGCCGTCGGCGTGTACTTCGAGATGTTGTCCTCGGCCGAGACGGCCTTGATGATGAGCGTGTTGTTCCGTCGCGTTATCTCGACGTCCTCTATCTCCACGGGGAGCTCGACCTCCTCGTCGAAGAAGCGATGAACGTCGTCGAGCGGGAGTTCGAGCGTCGAGTGGAGTCTGAATACGCGGCTTGTCATTGTGGTATCCCTCGTCCCTGGTGGGGGCGACGCCCCCCGAATCCGCAGGGTCGGTCGTCACTAGGGACTGCGTACGTATAGTGTCTCGCCTTCGACGAACGGACCACACCGGTTATACAGGGAGAGACTGTGGATGTAAAGCTCCCCGTACCGGGAGCGGACGCGCCGTGTTTATGCCCGGGAGCGGCGAAGCGGTCGGCATGGTCGATTCGGACCGGCTCGTGGACTCGTATCTGGCGCACGTCATCGCCGTCGGCCTCGCCGCGGTGGGCGTCGCCGGCCTGCTCGCCGGCGCGCTCACGACGAGCGGGTTCTGGTTCTGGCTGTTCTACCTGCTCGTGTGGGGCTCCTTCCTCGACACGCTGTCCGACGACGAGGCCTTCTGGCGCGACGCGATGGGGATGGTCGACGACGACTCGGAGCCGGAACCGACCCCCGGGGCGGACCCCGTCGAGACGCTGAAGCGGCGCTACGCCGACGGCGACATCGACGACGCGGAGTTCGACGCGCGGCTCGACCGCCTGCTCGACACCCCGGACACGCTCGCCGAACTGGAGGCCGAGCGCGGGTAGTTACCCGCGGTTACCTCCGGCTCACATGGGAGTTATGCGTCGCGCGCCGTTAGGTCGGGTATGTCCGACACTCCGGAGTACGAGGTCACGGTCGTCGGGGGCGGCCCCGCCGGACTCACGACCGCGCTGTACACGACGCGGCTGGGCCACGACACCGCGATGATAAACCGCGGCGGCGGCCGCGCGGCGATGATGCTCGACACCCACAACGTCATCGGCGTCCCCGAGGAGGTGTCGGGCAACGAGTTCCTCCAGACGGCGCGCGAGCAGATCGAGGAGTACGGCGCCGACTACCACCAGGACTTCGTGAGCGACATCGAGCGGCGCGAGGACGGCCGCTTCGACGTGACCGCCGGGAACGTCGAGGTCGTCACCGAGCACGTCGTGCTCGCGACGGGCTTCTCGGACGTGCGCCCGGACCCGCCGCTACCGCGCACGGGCCGCGGGCTCCACTGGTGTCTCCACTGCGACGCGTACATGTTCGTGGACCAGCCCGTCTTCGTGATGGGCGTCGGCGAGTCGGCCGCCGCGGTCGCCATGATAATGCTCAACTTCACCGACGAGGTGAGCCTGCTGACGCGCGGCGACGAGCCGGAGTGGTCCGAGGAGACGCAGCGCCAGCTCGACGGCCACCCCGTCGAGGTCGTCCACGAGGAGATCGAGTCCATGGAGAAGGGCGAGGACGGCTGGCTGGAGTCGTTCACCTTCGCGGACGGCACGACACGGGAGTTCCGCGGCGGCTTCCCGATGTACGGGAGCGACTACAACACGGCGCTCGCCGAGTCGCTCGGCGCGGAGCTGAACGACGACGGCACCATCGCCGTGGACGACCACGGGCAGACCTCGGCGGACGGGGTCTTCGCCGTCGGCGACGTGACGCCCGGCCACAACCAGATTCCCACCGCGATGGGCGAGGGCGCGCGCTGCGGCATCCAGAACCACTACGACCTGCGGACGTTCCCGATGTCCGTCGAGGAGCTCGACGAACACGGCGGCTCGGCCCCCGAGGGCGCCGCCCCCGGCGTCTCCGACCGCCTCCGCGAGCGGGCCCGCGAGCACAACGCGAACGCGGCCGCGCCGCCCGTCGAGGAGGGCGAGCCCGAACCCGCGGACGACTGAGCGCCCCGCATCTCTTTACTCCCTCCGCCGAGAGCGACGGCCATGGACACCTACCGGAGCGCCGTCGCCGTCGCCGACGCGGTGAAGGCCGGCGACCTGTCGCCCGTCGCGCTCGTCGACGCGATGCTCGAACGTATCGAGGCGCGCGGGACGAACGCCTACATCACCGTCATCGCCGAGGAGGCGCGTGAGGCCGCACGGGAGGCCGAACGCGCCGCGGAGGCGGGCGAGGACCTCGGCCCGCTCCACGGCGTTCCCCTCGCGCTGAAGGACCTCTACGCGCACAAGGCCGGCGTCCGCACGACGTTCGGCGCGAAGCCGTTCGCCGACCACGTGCCGGAGGAGTCGGCGCTCATCACCGAGCGGCTGGAGGCCGCGGGCGCGGTGCCGCTCGGCAAGACGAACACGCCCGAGTTCGGCCACAAGCCCCGCACGGACAACGAACTCGTCGGCCCCACCGGAACCCCGTTCGCCCCGGACCGCATCGCGGGCGGGTCGTCGGGCGGGAGCGCGGCGGCGCTCGCGGACGGCCTGGCGACGATAGCGACGGGGTCGGACGTGGGCGGGTCGCTCCGCGTCCCCGCCTCCTGTTGTCACGTCGTCTCGGTGAAGCCCTCGTTCGGGCTGATACCGAGCGCGCGCCGCCCGGACGCCTTCTCCTCGCACACCCCGACGGGCGTCGTCGGCCCCATGGCGCGGTCGGTCGAGGACCTCGCCGTGATGCTCGACGTGCTCGTCGGGCCGGACGACGGCGACCCGTTCTCCGTGCCCGCGCCCGACGCCGACTACCGCGGCGCGACGGAGCGACCGACGGCGGAGGTATCGGTCGCGTACTCGCCCGACCTCGACCTGTTCACCGTCGAGGAGGCGGTGACCGACGCGGTCGGGGACGCGGTGGACGCGCTCGCCGACGCGGGCGCGACCGTCGAGGAGGTCGCGGTCGAGGGGCCCGCGAAGGGCGACCTCAACCACGCCTTCTCCGTGCAGGCGACGGCGAAGTTCGCCACGCTGGCGCGAGAGATCGACGAGGAGCACGGCGTCGACCTCGCCGCCCCCGACTGCGAGGTGTCCGACTCGCTGAAGGCGACGGTCGCCGTCGGACGGGGCCACGAGGCCGTCGAGCACAACGTCCAGAACGTCGTCCGGACCGGGATGTACGACGCGGTGAACGACGCCATCGGCGACCACGACGCGCTCGTCTGCCCGACGCTCGCCGTCCCCCCGTTCCCGCTCTCGGAGCCGGACCCGACGGAGATAGCCGGCGAACCCGCCAACGGCACGCTCACGGACTGGTCGCTCCCGTGGGTGTTCAACGTCACCGGCCACCCCGTCGTCTCCGTGCCGGCGGGGCTGACCGACGAGGGCCTCCCCGTCGGACTGCAGGTCGTCGGCCGGCGCTACGACGAGGAGTCGCTCCTGGCCGTGGCGGCCGCCTTCGAGCGCGCGAACCCGTGGGCCGACACGTATCCGGGCGCGTAGCCGGGGTCAGTCCTCGACGCGGCGTATCGCGGGTTCGAGCGGGTCGTCCCCGTCCGCCGGTGCCGGCCGGTCGTAGCGGTACGTCCGGTCGCCGCTCACCACGAAGAAGCCGCCGCGCGACTCGTCCTCGATGACCCGACCGTCCGTGTCGATGGCCACGTCCACCAGCCCTTCGAGGTCGGCGACGCGGATGTGGTCGGCCGGGTCGCCGACCGCGGAGTCGGGGAGCTCGGCGGCGGTTATCCACTCGTCGAACTCCGCGCGCTCCCCGGCGAAGGCGAGGCGCGCGCGCTCGGCGTCGCTCACCTCGACGAGACCGCGACGCCGTCCGACGGCGAGCGCGCCGCCACCGAGCAGGCCGAGGGCGAGCAGGACCGGGCCGCCCGTCGCGGCGAGGGGGCCGGCCTCGGCGGGGACGGTGCGAACGCGCTCGCGGCGCTCCGTCGTTCCCGAGGCGTTGCCCGTGGCGCTGTACGTCCCGTCCCCGGCCGACAGTTCGAGGTCGTGCGTCCGCGTCGTGTTGACGCGCTCCCCGCCGACGGTGCCGGTCATGCGGACCTCGACGGCGACGACCGTCTCGACGCCGGAGCCGCCGGTGCCGAGCGCCTCGGTGACGTTGTCGACCCGCGACTGGAGTTCGGAGACGTTCACGCGGTAGGGGACCGTCGCCGTCTCGCCGGGGGCGAGGCCGGTCGCCTCCGCGGTGTCGAGCGCCCGGCGCTGTTCCCACAGGACGGTGCCGTCCTCGGCGACGGCGCGGATGACCCGGTCCGCCGCCAGCCGGACGGTCGTGTCGCCGTCGTCCGCGACGTAGGTGAACCGGAACTCCCCGTCGACGACGGGCGCGATACGGGTGTAGTACTGGCCCCGCTCCTCCAGCCGCGTCCCGACCTCGAAGACGGGGTTCTCGCGGCGGACCGTCGCGCCGTGGGTGAAGGCGGGCACGGTCTCGTAGACGACGACCGTCTCCGTCTCGGTCGTCGTCTCGTCGGCGAGGTGGGCGTCGTAGGTGAGGAACGCCCCCGCGCCCGCGACGACGAGCACGACGAGCGCGACGACGGCGAGGTTGTCCGCGAGCAGCCGCCGGGCGCGGAGTTCGGCGTCGGTCACGGCAGTATCCCCCCGAGGAGGCCCGTGTTCCGCCCCTCGCGCTTGCGCGACCGGACGCGGCCGGAGCCGACCATCGCCGTCCCGACCGCGTAGAACGAACCGGCGAGCAGGGCGTCGATGGCGACGAGCGGGAGCCACGGGTGGACGCCGTACAGCGCCCGGATGTGGCTCCGCGGGAGCAGCGCGAGGTAGCGGTGCTCGACGACGAACCGCCGGTAGTAGCCCGTCTCCGGCGGCGCGGAGAGGGTCACGGTCGCGTTCCGCACCGCCCGCGGGCCGACGCTGACCTCGCCCGGTTCGACCGCCACCCCCTCGCTTCCGGGTTCGAGGAAGGAGACGACGGGAATCACGCCGCCGTTGCCCACCGGGTAGGTGACCGTCTCCTCGGTACCCGTCTCGATGACGCGCGGGCCGGGCGCGTCGCTCTCGGCGCTGACGACGCCGTACTTCTGTGCGCCCGCGGGGACGACCATCGCAGCCGTCGCCGAGGCGACGACGACGAGCGCGAGCAGGGCGACGACGACCCGCGGGTCGAAGCCGTCGTCGCGCGACCGGTCGCGCGTCCGCTCGCGGCCCGCGCCGCGGTCGCGGTACGCCTCGACGAGGTACCAGACGACGGAGAGCGCGAAGACGAGGTACGCGAGCCCCGTCGTCCCGAGCAGCGAGCGGGTGCCGAGCGCGGCCGCGAGCCGGCGCTGGGTCCCCGCGAGCGCCATGCGCGACCCCTCGACGAGCGTGCCGACAAACGGCACCGCGAGCACCTGCCCGCCCGGCTGCCACGCGACGGCGACGATCTGACTCTCCTTGACGGGCGGCTCGTCGCCGTCCTGGTCGGTGAAGGGGTTGGCGTCGCCCTTCGTCACGTAGCCGCGCTCCGTCTCGCCGACGACCCGGTGAGTGGTGAGGCCGCCGCCGTTGAGTTCCTCGGCGCGGAACGTCACCACGTCGCCCTCCTCGACGTCGGCGACCGCCGAGGGAACGGCGACGAACCCCTCTCCGGGGTCGAGCGTCGGCGACATGCTCCCGGTAGTCACGTAGCTCAAGAGCACGGGCTGGCCGAGCAACTGTCCCGCCACCATCGCGAGGACGAAGCAGACGACCAACAGCTCACCCCCCCGAACGAGCCCCCGTTTCATCGCGTCCTGTCGGGGCGAGGGGTGTCACCGATATGTAGTTTTCCCACGCCGGGGCGGCCGTCCCGGTCACTCCGCGACGACGAGCGCGGTGACGTACGTCGAGACGTAGCCGAGCGCGAACCCGAGCAGGTGGACGTACGGGTTCGCGGCCCCGACCGCCGCGCCCCGGAGGGCGACGAACGGAACGACGACGAGCAACACGGCCGCGAGCGCGACCAGTTCGAAGTAGCCCGTCCGGTCGGCCGCCCGGCGCAGGTCCCCGAGCGCCGGCAGCCGGACGGAGCCGAGCGCCCGCTCGGAGTACAGCGCCGCCGCGAGCAGGGAGGCGAGCGAGACGCCGGCCGTCCGTGGGTCGAACGGCGCGGCGGCGAGCGCGGCGACGCTCGTGGCGGCGAAGAAGAGGGCCGGCGACGCCCGCGCGTCGAGGTCGTCGTCGAACGTCGCCCGGGCGTACTCCGCGAGCGCCAGCGGCAGGAGGCCGAACAGCGCCATCGCCACGCCCGAGAAGCCGAGTTCCAGCACGTCGCGCGGGAGCGCGAGGTTCAGCGCGGACAGCACGAACGGGAACGCGCCGAGGTAGGTGACGAACGCGACCCGGAACAGCCGGCGGCGACCCGCCAGCGCACACAACGCGTACACGACGGGCGCGAGGACGGCGTACACCGCGAGGTTCGCGGCGAGGTGGCCCGCGTCGAGGTGGACGAAGTGTGCGGTGTACGCCGACGCGAGCGAGGGGTCGGCGTGCGACAGCGCGAGTCCGCGACGCGTGGGCTCGGGGAGCCGGAACACGAGGAGCAGGGCCGCGGGCACGGCCGCGAGCGCGAGGAGGTCGGCGACCCTTGCGCGGCGACGGAGGGCGGCGAGGAACGGCTCCCGGCTCACGCGAGCAAGCCGGAACGGAGCAGGATAACGATTCCGAGAGCGCCGAGCAGCCCGACGCCGCCCAGCGACAGGGCGAGCGGCGGCAGGCCGAACGCCCCCTGCGACTGTTCGGGCGTGGGCGTCGCCGTATCGCCGTCGGTACCGGCCGTTCCGGTCTCGCCGGCCGGCGTGTCGGTCGGCGTCGGCGTGGGTGTCGACGTCCCGACGTCCGTCGCCCCGGCCGGCGTGTCCGTCCCGGTGGCCGTGGAGGTCGGTGTGGGCGTCGCCGTCGACGTGGGTGTCGCCGTCGACGTGGCCGTGGGCGTCTCCGTCTCGACCGGCGTGCCTGGCGTTTCCGTGCGTTCGGTTCCCGATTCGACCGGCTCGGCGTGGAGGGTGAACTCCCTCGTCGCCTCGACGCGCTCGTCCGTCGCGTCCACGAGCACGCCGACGGTCAGGCTCTCGCCCGGTGCCAGCACGACCGCGTTCGCCTCGCCGGTCACGGAGTCGGTCGGGTCCGTGTCGTTGTAGAACAGGACCGCGTCCGTGTCGGCCGTGAGCCACACCCGCCCGGGGTCCTCGTCGGTGTTCGTGACCACGAACACGCGGTCGAACGGCGTCACCGTGTCCGCGGGCACGCCCTCACCCTCGACGTTCGGGTTCGCCGCGCCGAAGCCGAGCACGAGTTCCTCGTCCTCGTAATACGCGTACGCGCCGTTCGGGCCCGTCGTGGGCTGGAGCGTGAGGTCCTCGTTGACGGTGTCGCTCCACGGTGCCGCGGCTGACGGGAGCACCGTCGCGGCGACGGCGCAGGCGAGTACGAGTGTCAGTGCGGCCTTCCTGTTCACGAGTTGTTGAATTCGGAGCCCGGAATTATAGCCATCGACGGCGATGGCGACGATTCCAGTATGGAACCCTACTCGGTGGCGCGCGTGCGACCCGAGTGGCGTCTCGGGTTCGGCAACGGTCCCGGAGGCCTTGCGGTGCCGGCCGGAATCGTACTTTCCTGCTCGTGCGACACGTCGTGTTAGAGTTCGGCGTTGGCGTGGATATTCAGCGTTCCGGACAGGTCGTCGCTCGGCTGTGCGTCCTCACCGGTCGTATCAACGAGGATAGTGAAGTACCAGGACTCGCCCACGTCGAGAGTCTGATACTCGTCGCTCCGGGTCCATCCGTATATCTGCTGCTTTTGACCGAACCGGCCGGAGCCCCCTGCCGGACCTCCACCGACGGTGGTGCCGTCGGGGCGCTGCATCGGGAACGTCCCTACGTGTCGGTGACGGTACTCGCCGACCACACGCTCAAGTTCGTTCCCGCGGCCGATGAATTCGAGGTACGACTGGTCCTTACCGGCGTCAGCCCAGCTCGCATCGGTGAAGTCGTAGCTGAGCTGGATAAACACCGGCTGTGTCCCCTGGTTCTCGATTTTGAAGACGTACTCGGTTTCGTAGTCGTCCGGGTCGCCGATGGTCGTAACCGCGTCTTGATTCAGCCCCTCGGCATCGCCGTTCTCGTCCTCGTCGAGGTCGATTGTCAGCTGTCCGCCGTCCGTACCTCCGACGTACTCGCCGACGGATTGAGCGTCGTTAGCCGTGATTCCCAGCAGTGCTGACTCGTCCCCGGTCACGTTCACGGAGACGGTTCGATTGGCGCTCACGCTCGTGAACGCACCAGTACCAGTAGCAGCGGCCGCGCCGGCCGCCAGCGAGCCCGCGCCGATCAGGAATTTGCGTCGTTCCATTGTTTTACCCCCGAAGGGAAACCCACCGGCGGAGTCGAACCGCCGTACGCCGAACGTGGGCTGAAGTCTACTCGTTGGCGACCGCTTCGATGGTCATACTGTCGATGAGCGTGCCCGTGGGGTCGATACCACGCGTGTCGATGAGGACGCTGACGTAGGCGCTCTGTCCGGTGGAAAGCGTCCACGATTGGTTCCCGACAGGTTGCTGGCCGCCCAGCAGCAGGGAGGACGAGATACCCGTCGGTGCGCTCGGGTCGAGCGTATGGAACGTGTTTCTGCTCGAGAAACCGCCCGTGGCCTGGTTCACGCCGAAGACGACGTTGTCCGTGTAGTCGCCGCTCTTCGTGCCGCTGATCGCCACGGATTGCGTACCCTGATTCTGAACCGTGAACAGGTCATTGATTACGGTGACTGCCTCCTCGTTGACTCCCGTTCCGTCGATGGCGTTGTTGGACGAATCGAGAGCCAACGCGAGCTCTCCGCCGGTGCCGTCCTCAGTCAGGTAGGCATCGTTACCCTCTCCCGCGCCTTCCAGCGCGAGGAGCGCGTCAGCGTCGTCCGCGACGTTCACCGAGACGGTTCGATTCGCGCTCACACTCGTGAACGCGCCCGTGCCGGTAGCGGCGGCCGCGCCGGCCGCCAGCGAGCCCGCGCCGATCAGGAATTTGCGTCGTTGCATAGTTGTACCCCCGAAGGGAAACCCACCGGCGGAGTCGAACCGCCGTACGCCGAACGTGGGTGACAGCGGTAGAGTTCAGGCGGGCGGGTCCGACGGGTACCAGGAGTCCTGACTCGTCTCGGTGCCGGCCTCGATGACCGCGGTTCCCGAGAGGTCGTCGTCGAGCGAGGCGTTCTCGCCCGTCGTGTCGACGGTGAGGACCATGTACAGCTCCTCGCCCACGTCGAACCGGTAGTAGTCGCTGTTCGAGCCGAAGCCGCTCCCCGCCGGCTGGCCGAGCGAGGAGTCCCTGTTGTAGCTCTGGTGGGGGTAGTCCTCGGCGTACGAGCCGGCCGCGTCGGTGCTACCGGTGCTCACGTCGAACACCTCGAAGTTCAGGTGCGACTGGCCCTTGCCGCGGTTCTCCAGCCAGCCCGTGTTCTCGAAGAAGTAATTCATCTTGAACATCAGGCTCTGGGTCCCCTGGTTGACGATCTTGAACGCGTGGTCGTCCGCCGGGTTTTCGGGGTCGCCGATGGTCGTCACGGCGTCCATGTTCGCGCCGGTCCCCGCCGACTGGGTGCCGTCGATATTGACCTGCAGCGTTCCGTCCTGCTGTGTGACCAGTCCCGATTCGCCGGGGACGAGCGATAGTAGTGCGTTGCTGTCGTCGGCGACGTTCACCGAGACGGTTCGGTTCGCGCTCACACTCGTGAACGCGCCCGTGCCGGTAGCGGCGGCCGCGCCGGCCGCCAGCGAGCCCGCACCGATTAGGAATTTGCGTCGTTCCACGGCCCTATTATCAGTTACTCGCGTCGGTTTCTTCGGCTATGAGCGTGAGCGTGGTTCCGGTCGCGTCACCTTCCATCCGGACTCCGATATTCTCCACCGTATCACCGGTCCCAAGGATAACCGGATCGTCATCGCTGAATCCGGCGCCCTGATCCTGATCGCCGTCGTTGTCAGGATCTGGGTAGTTCGGATTGCCGTTAGTACCGGTGTTCGTGTCCGGGCCCTCGGCGAAGAACGCGATGTTCCCCGGCTGATCCTCGCTGGGGTACACCTCAACGGTCTGGGTTCCCTGATTCGTGATGTCTAGGAGGTTCGCGATTTTCGTGCTCGCGTCGTCGTTAATGCCGGAGGCCCCGTTGTCTGAGCCGGTGAAGTCGAGCTTGACCGTGTTGTCGCTCTCGATATTCACGTAGTCTTGCGCGTTTGGAGTCGTGCTTCCACCCTCCTCAGCACGCTCAATTGCCAGCAGCGCGCTGGCATCGCCAGCAACGTTGACCGTGACTGTTCGATTCGCGCTCACACTCGTGAACGCACCAGTACCAGTAGCAGCGGCCGCGCCGGCCGCCAGCGAGCCCGCACCGATCAGGAATTTGCGTCGTTCCATTGTCGTAGTTTCCCCCGCACGACCCCGCCTCGCTGGCGGGCCGCGCTTACTCCAGCCCAGACACCCTACACCCATTGTATTGAGACGCCATCCGGTGTCACAGGTCGCCTTTGTGACGCGTCAGAGTCGGCTATACGGACCGGTAAGCACGGCCTGAAACCGGTATAGCGGTCCCTGATGCCGGAGAAATCATATCCGGTATCGGACAACTGAGGAAAGGATTATACCAGTCAGGCTATACGTGTCTGACGAGAGAAGTGCCGCGGTACGGGGGTACCTATGCAGGGACTACTAACACATCCGACGGGGGCGCAGGGGGACGAACGAGGGGGGCGGAACCATCGCCGGGGTGAGACCGCGTGAGCGCGACCGCCGGGGGAACGGCCGCGACCGAGGAGCCGAGCGTCGGCGAGCCCGAGGAGTCCGCGCCCGCGGACCTCACGCCCGACGAGACGTTCGAGCTGCTGAGCAACCACCGCCGGCGGTACGCCATCCACCACCTGAAGCGCGTGGAGGACACGGACATCGGCGGGCTGTCGCGGCAGATCGCCGCCTGGGAGAACGACACCGAGCCGGCGGAGGTGACGAGCGCGGAGCGAAAGCGGGTGTACACCTCGCTCCAGCAGTTCCACCTGCCGAAGCTCGACGAGAAGGGCGTCGTGGAGTTCGACGAGCGCGCCGGCGAGGTGGCGCTGTCGGACGCCGCGGAGAACCTCGACCTCTACCTGGAGGTCGTCCAGGGGAAGGACATCCCGTGGAGCCAGTACTACCTCGGGCTCGCGGCCGTGAACGTCGGCCTGCTCGCGGCCGTCGGCGCGAACGCGTGGCCGTTCGTCCTTCTGCCGGACCTCGCGTGGGGCGTCTTCGCCGTCACGACGCTCGCCATCTCCGCGGCCGTCCACACGTACTACAACCACTCGATGCAGCTCGGGCGGGGCGAGAGCCCGCCGGCACACGACGCCTGAGATGGCCCGCCGCCTCGCGCTCGCCGTCGTCGCCGTGGCCGCCGTCGCCGTCTTCGCGAGCGGCGCGTTCGGCTTCACGAGTGCGACGGTCGACCGCGGGGTCTCGGTGGCGGTCGTGGACGACGAGAGCGCCTTCCTCGGGCTGCAGGACCGGACCGTCGAGTGTCGCGAGATACCGGGAAGCGGGACCCAGCCGGACGAGTCGTGTGCTGACACGCCGCTGTTGCGGGTGACGAACCAGTTCGCCTCCGAGATGACCGTGACGCGCGTGAGCATCGAGACGAGCGATGGCACGTCTGTGCGGGCTGTCGACGACGGGCTGGACCTCGACGACGACCTCGCGGTCGGGGAGTCGGGAGTCGTCCGTGCGGACGTATCCGGGGTCTGTGACCCCAGCGGGAACGAGGTCGACACCGTGACCCTCGACGTGACGCTCGGCGTCGAGACGGACGGCGTGGACGCGACCCGCTACGACAAGACGCTTACCGTGACGTGTGAGCGGCCGGCGACAGGCGGCGGTAGCGGTGACGGCGAGGCCGAACCGGGCGAGGACGAAGTCGTGTTCAAGGGGTCCGGCAACGTCGATACGGGGAACTTCACCGTCGAGACCTACGTCTACTACGTCCCGAGCGACGACGAGTTCGTCGAGCAGTCGAGTACCCGCGGAAGCAGCGCCGACCTCGTCGCCGTTGTAACCGAGAACAACGGCACCTACGTCAACACGAAGTTCGACTTCGAGACGAAGAAGCAGAGCGGGTCGGGAGGAACGGAACGCCTCAACGAGGACCAGACCCCGCCGTGGGAGTCGGCCTCGGAAACGGCGACCCCGACCGCCACGGCGACCGAGACCGGGAGCTAGTCGTCCGCGAACGCGGAGCCGGCGTCCTCCACGGCATCCGCGTCCTCGATACTCGGCGGGTACTTCCCGCGGTCGAGCTTCAGGTCGGACTGCGGGCGGGCCATACACGTCAGCGCGTACTTCTCGGCCTCCTCCTCGGTGAAGCCGCGCTTCGTCACGACGGTCTGTTCGACCTCACCCTCGATTATCTCCGCCGAGCAGGCGAGACACATGCCGACGCGGCAGGAGTACTCCTGGGCGATACCCTCCTCCAGACACCGCGAGAGGATGGTCCGCTTGTCGGAGCAGGTGATGGTCTCGCCCGTCCCGACGAACTCGACCTCGTACTCGGTCATGGTCCGTGTTACAGCCACCCCCGACAAAACCCTTTACCGATGGCGCGGGGGGACCGCCGCCTGAATAAAGAGTTTTCACCGCGGCCCCGACAGAAGGGGTAATGACCACACACTCCGTCGACGTCGCCATCGTGGGGGCGGGGACCAGCGGCTGTTACGCGGCCGCGACGCTCGCCGACGAGGGCTACGACGTCGTCATCGTCGAGCGGAAGGACGCCGAGGAGGCGGGCCACATCGCCTGCGGGGACGCGCTGAAGGGGGCGAACAACTTCCCCGACGCCATCCCGAAATCGACGCTCGAACCCGCCTTCACCAACACCGAGGTGGACCACGGCCGGTTCGAGGCCCCCCGGCAGGGCGTCGAACTCGACATCCCCGTGCCCGGCGAGCTCGCCGTCATCGACCGCTGGGAGTACGGGCGCATCATCATCGACGCCGCCGACCGTGCGGGCGCCGACTTCCACTACGACACCGTCGTCCAGGACGTGCGACAGGAGGACGGCCGCGTCACGGGGTTGACCGCGATGCGGAAGGGCGAGGCCGTCACCTACGAGGCCGAGATGGTCATCGACGGCGCGGGCGCGCTCTCCATCCTGCAGGACAAGGCCGACTTCTCCGAGGCGACGTTCGACACGAACGTCCGCTACTCGCAGTTCTCCTCGGCGTACCGCGAGGTGCTGGAGGTCGAGGAGCCGGTCGAGTGGTCCGACGCGCTCGTGTTCAAGCCGACCAAGCGCTCGGCGGGCTACCTGTGGTACTTCCCGCGCACGCCGACCGAGATCAACGTCGGCCTCGGCTTCCAGATGAGCGAGGAGCCGATGAAGCTCGTGGACGACTTACGCGAGGACATCAGCCGGCGGCCCGAGTTCGAGGGCGCGGAGGTCGTGGACAAGCTCGGCGCGGCGCTGCCCACCCGCCGGACGTACGACTCCGCGACCGCGCCCGGATACATCGCAGCCGGCGACTCGGCCGCACACGTCAACCCCATCTCCGGGGGCGGCATCGCCGGGGCCGCGTACGCCGGCAAGTACGCCGCCGAGCAGGCGATGGAGGCCATCGAGAACGACGCGACGGGCGACGAGGCCGCGCTGTGGGAGTACAACAGCCGGGTGATGGACCACTTCGGCGGGCGCTACGCCGCGCTCGACGTGTACAACATCTTCTCGACGGCCTACGAGATAGACGACCTCGCGGCGCTGGCCGGCGCGCTCCCGGGCAAGCAGATCGCCGACGCGCTCTACTCCGGGTCGTCGGGCGTTTCGCCGGTGCTCGCGCTCAAGACGCTGTGGAAGGCGCGCGGCCACCTCGGCACGATGTTCGACCTCTACTCGACGAAGGGGCTCGCCGACCGCCTGCTGGCCCACTACGAGGAGTACCCCTCGCACCCCGACGGCTTCGAGGCGTGGCGCACGGAACGCGACTCCATCATGGACGACGTGTACGCGGAGACCGGCGCGGAGCCGAAGTACTGAGGCGGGCGTACGGTTTTACGGCTCGGCCCCGACTGGCGAGCGTGCGATGATAGACGAGGAGGGACGGCTCCGCGCGCTCGTGACGCGACTCGGCCGAGAGTACCGCGAGCAGACGGGCTTCTTCGCGCGCCACACCCTCCCCGAGTACGAGGCGATGCGTTCGCTCGACCTCACGCCGCGCGAGCGGGCGCTGTTCGTCACCCTCTCGGTCGTCCCTTTCCACACCCACCCGTCTGGCGACCCGAAACGCGAGGTCGGCCGCGGCGGCCTCTGGCAGGTGTGTGCCACCCTCCGCCGGCAACACCCGTGGACGTTCGACCCCGGCGAGATAGCCGACGACGGCGAGTCGCGACTCGTTCGCCTGTTCGACAACCTCGAAGCCATGGACGAGTACGACGCGCGCTGGTGGCACACCTGCGCCGCGACGGTTCACGAGGAGTTCGACGGCGACCCCCGGACGCTGTTCGCGCGCCACGACTACGTCGCCCCGCACGTCGCCCGCGACGTGCGCCGGTACGCCCTGCCCGGCATCGGCGACGTGGTGACGACGCCGTTCTGGCTCCGGACGGTCCACGACCAGGTGCGCGAACTCGGCGGGACGCGGTGGCTCCGGATGCCCGTCGACTACACGCTGTTCCGCGTCACCCGGAAGCTCGGCGGCCTCGACCTCGCGTACCGCGACCGCGACGACCGCGACCTCGTCGCCGACTTCTGGACGGTGTTCTGCCGGAAGCACGGGCTGGTGCCGATGGCGGTCGAGAAGCCGCTCCGCTTGGTAGGGCTCCACTGGGATAGGGAGGGGAAGGCCCACGTCGCGGAGACGCTCGACCGGCTCTAGAGCCGCAGGACCGTCCCGACGAGCGTCTCGATACCCTGCTCGATGGTGTCCTCGTCCGTGTCGAACGTGGCGGTGTGGTGGCCGCCGGGGTGGTCGGTGCCGACGCCGACGTAACACGCCAGTCCGCCGTTGTCCTGCACGTACTGCATCAGGTAGGTCGCGTCCTCGCTCCCGCCGAGCGCGTCGCGTCGCAGCCGGGAGGTGACGCCCGCGACGCCCCCCGCCACGTCGTGGACGATATCGACCAGTTCCTCGTCGCTCGTCGCGCTGGGGGCGTCGCCGACCACGTCCACATCGACCTCACAACCGTACGCGGCCGCCGAGCCCTCCAGCGCCTGCGTCGCGCGGTCGTACATGTACTCCTTCAGCTCCGTCGTCTCGCCGCGCACCTCGATCTCCATGCGGGCGGACTCGGGGATGATGTTCGAGGCCGTGCCGCCCTCGACGCGGCCGGCGTTGACGCGCGTCTGGCCGTCGGAGTGGCGCGGAATGCCGTAGAGGCCTTGCACCGCGGCGGCCATCGCCTGGACCGCGTTGCGCCCCTCCTCCGGCTTCGCGCCCGCGTGGCCCGGGTAGCCGGTGAACTCCGCGTGGAGCTGTGAAACGGCGAGGAAGCCGTCGATGCCGGCGACGATCTCGCCCGTCGGGTGGTCGAGGCCGACGTGGAGCGCGAGCAGGCGGTCCACGTCGTCCAGGTGGCCGGACCGGGCCATCGCCTTCCCGCCGCCGACGACCTCCTCCGCGGGCTGGAAGAACACCTTGAACGTGCCCGAGAAGTCGGAGTGCTTCACGCGTTCGAGGATGCCGAGGCCGATGGTCGCGTGGGCGTCGTGGCCGCAGGCGTGCATGTACCCCTCGTTGCCCGAGCGGAACCCCTCCGCGGCGGGGTAGTGGTCGGCGTCGTCGGACTCCCGCTGGGGGAGCGCGTCGATGTCCACCCGGAGCGCGACGGTCGGCCCCTCGCCCTTCCGCAGGACCGCGACCGCGCCGGTGTGGCCGCCCTTCGTCTTTTCGAGGACGTCCTCGCGCGCGCCGGCCTCGCGGGCGCGCTCGAACCACGCGTCCAGTTCCTCGTCGTCGGGGACGGCCATGCGCTCGTCGCTCGCGAGCGCGTCGCGCCCGACGTACAGTTCGTCCACGCCGACGGCCTCTATCTCGTCCACGATGCGGGAGGTGGTGTAGAACTCCCGCCAGGCCGGCTCCGGGTAGCGGTGCAGGTCGCGACGCAGTTCCACGAGCGAGTCGCGGCTCGTCAGGCTCATGGCTCGCCTCTGTGCGCCGCGGATAGAAAGACCCCTCGCCGTCCGTCTCAGTTCCGGCCGAGCCCCTTCGTCTGTTTCACGTCCGCGGAGACGTGGACGCTGGCGGGGTAGTCGTCGCCCGCGACGCGGCGGGCGAACTCGTCGTAGCCGTGTATCTCCACGTCGCGCGTGTACACCTGGAAGTTCCACGCCTCGAAGGAGTCGCCGGGCGCGAGCCGCTTCTGCTGTGGCGCCGAGAGGTCGGTCGCGGGGCGGGGGTGCGGCCCCTTCATCTCGACGCCTTTCCGCTCGGCGCTCTCCTTGATGTCCTCGACGACGCGGTCGAGGACCTCCCTGTCCCCGGACTCGAACGTGAGCTTCGTGACGAAGGGCATTACCGGGCACACGGCGTGCGCCCCCAAAAGCACGCCGTTCGGCGGCCGGGGCGCGTCCCGAGCCGCCGGGGGACGCAAGCCTTTTGTACAAATCAGTCCGATGATGTACATACATGAACACCGACGGAATCGCCCCCGAGGTGCGGTCCATCCTCGACGCGGCGCGGTCGCGCGGCGGGGGCGGCGACCGCCTCTCGGTCGACCCGCGCTCGCTCGCGGACGCCTTCGCCGCCGCGGAGGCCGACGGGCGCGTCCCGCTCGTCGCCGAGGTGAAGCCGACGAGCCCGACCACCGAGGGCGAGCGCACGGACGACCCGGTCGCGCTCGCCCGGGAGATGGTCGCGGGCGGCGCGGCGGCGCTGTCCGTCCTCACCGAACCCGACCACTTCGGCGGCTCGCCCGAGACGCTCGAACGCGTCCGCGCGGCCGTGGACGTGCCGGTCCTGCGGAAGGACTTCGTCCTCGACGAGGCGGGGCTGGACGTGGTCGCGGCGGACGTGATATTGCTCATCGCACGGTTCGTCGGCGACGACCTCGCCGACCTCGTGGCGGCCGCGCGCGACCGGGGCTTTCAGGTGCTGGTCGAGACGCACACCCGCGAGGAGGTCGAGGCCGCTGTCGCGGCCGGCGCCGACGTCGTCGGCGTCAACAACCGCGACCTCGCCGAACTCGACGTGGACCTCGGCACCTTCGAACGCGTCGCCCCGGCCGTTCCCGAGGGCGTCACCCTGATTGCGGAGAGCGGCGTAACGACGACCGACGACGTGCGACGGATGCGGCGGGCCGGGGCCGACGCCCTGCTCGTCGGCTCCGCGATAATGGACGGGAACGTCCGCGAGAACACCCACCGACTCACCCATGCCCGAGAGTAACTCAAAGCGACGGTCCGAGCGGAAGTTCGGCGACTACGGCGGCCAGTACGTCCCCGAGGCGCTGATGCCCGCCATCGAGGAACTGACGGACGCCTACGAGCGGTACGTCCTCGACAACGAAGACGGATTCATGGACGAGTTCCGCGAGCGCATCCGCGACTTCGGCGGGCGGCCGACGCCGCTCCAGCGCGCGGACAACCTCTCGGAGCGGTACGGCTCCGACGTGTACCTGAAGCGCGAGGACCTGCTCCACGGCGGCGCACACAAGCTCAACAACGCGCTCGGGCAGGTGCTGCTGGCGAAGTACATGGGGAAGGAGCGCATCATCGCGGAGACGGGCGCGGGCCAGCACGGCACCGCGACGGCGATGGCCGCGGCCCACCTCGACATGCCCTGCGAGATATACATGGGCCGGCGCGACGTGAACCGCCAGCGGCCCAACGTCTTCCGGATGCGCATCAACGGCGCGGCGGTCAACCCCGTCGACATCGGCCGGGGCACGCTGAAGGAGGCCATCTCCGAGACGATGCGCGACTGGGCGACGACGGTGGAGACGACCCACTACGTCATCGGGAGCGTCGTCGGCCCGGCGCCGTTCCCCGCGATGGTGCGGGACTTCCACCGCGTCATCGCCGAGGAGACGCGCCGACAGGCCGAGGAGCAGTACGGCCGCCTGCCGGACGCGGTCGTCGCCTGCGCGGGCGGCGGCTCGAACACGATGGGCATCTTCTCCGACTTCGTCGGCGACGAGGGGGTGAGCCTCTACGCCGTCGAGGCCGGCGGCTCCTCGCTGTCGGTGGACGAGGAGCGCGGCGTCGCGCCCAACTCCGCGTCGCTCTCGACGGGGAGCGAGGGCGTGCTCCACGGCGCGCGCACCAAACTGCTCCAGGACGGCGACGGCCAGATAATGGAGTCCCACTCCGTCTCCTCGGGGCTGGACTACGCCGGGGTCGGCCCCGAACTCGCGTACCTCGTCGACGAGGGGCGCGTGAACGCGGTCAACGTCGACGACGACGCGGCGCTGGAGGCGTTCCACCGCCTCTCGCAGGACGAGGGCATCATCCCCGCGCTGGAGACGGCCCACGCGCTCGCCTTCCTGGAGGAGACAGACGAGGATCTCGGCGAGTTCGTCGTGGTGAACGTCTCCGGCCGCGGCGACAAGGACCTCGAGGCGGCCATCGAGGAGACGGAGAAGCGCGACCTGCCGAACGCGCCGGACATGGGGGTCTTCGAATGAACGCCGACATCGCCGCCGCGTTCGCGGACGGCCCGGCGTTCATCCCCTACCTCGCCGCGGGCGACCCGAACTACGAGGCCTCGCTGGAATACGTCGAGGCGCTGGAACGGGGCGGCGCCGACATCATCGAACTCGGCCTCCCGTTCTCCGAACCCATCGCCGAGGGCTCCACCATCCAGAGCGCCATCGTTCGCTCGCTGGCGGGTGGGATGACCGTCGGCCGCTACTTCGAGTTCGTCGAGGAGGCGGACGTGGACGTGCCGCTGGTGTGTATGACCTACTACAACCTCATCTACCAGTACGGCGACGAGGAGGGACCGGCGCCGTTCGTCCGCCGGGCGAAGGAGGCCGGCATCGACGGCTTCGTCGTCCCCGACCTCCCCGCGGAGGAGGCCGACCCGCTCCGCGAGGCCTGCACGGACCACGGGCTGGACCTCGTCTTCATCGTCGCGCCGACGACGGACGACGACCGACTCGAACGGCTGGTGTCGCTGTCGTCGGGCTACCTCTACGTGCAGGCGCGACTGGGCGTCACCGGCGCGCGCGACGACGTGAGCGACCAGACGACGGCGAGCCTCGACCGGCTGGCCGGCTACGACGTCCCGAAGGCCGTCGGCTTCGGCATCAAGACGGGCGAACACGCCGAGCGTGTCGTCGCCGGGGGCGCGGACGGCATCATCGTCGGCTCGGCGCTCGTGGACATCGTCGCCGAGGGCCACGAGTCGGACGCCCCGGTCGGCGAGACGGCGAACCGCCTCGAAGCCCTCTGCCGGGAACTGAAGGAGGGCGCGGTCGCCGGCTCGCGCGCGACGACACCGGAACGGACTTGAATCACTCTGCCACACGCTAACGTATCATGGACACGGGAATCTCAGCACGACTCGACCGCATCGGCACAGGGGGGCGATACCTCGTCGTCCCGATGGACCACGGCATCACGATGGGTGCCGTCACGGGCCTGAAGGACATCGAATCGACCATCGACGGCGTCACCCGCGGCGGCGCCGACGCCGTCCTCACGCAGAAGGGCATCGCGCCGCGCGTCCACCCGAACAAGAACGGGAAGGGGTACATCGTCCACCTCAACGCCTCGACCACCATCGGCCCGGACGAACAGGACAAGCGTATCTCCGGGAGCGTCGAGGAGGCCGTCCGCGTCGGCGCGGACGCCGTCTCGCTCCACATCAACGTCGGCTCCGACTACGAGCCGAAACAGCTGGAGGACCTCGCCCGCGTCACGGAGGAGGCCGGCCGCCTCGGCGTCCCCGTCCTCGCGATGGCGTACGCGCGCGGCCCCGGCGTCGATTCGACCGATCCCGAGGCGCTCGGCCACGCCGTTCGCTTCGCGGAGGAGCTCGGTGCCGATATCGTCAAGACGGGCTACTCCGGCGACGCGGGGAGCTTCGAACACGTGGTCGAATCGACGCGCTTGCCGGTCGTTATCGCCGGCGGCGCGAAGGGCACCGACCGCGAGACGGTCGAGGCGGTCCGCGGCGTCATGGACGCCGGCGGCGCGGGCGTCTCGATGGGGCGCAGTATCTTCCAGCACGACGACCCCGAGGCCATCACGACGGCCGTCAGCGCCGTCATCCACGACGACGCCGACACGGAGACTGCGCTCGAACGGGCCGGCCTCGCCGTCGAACTGTAGCGCCGCCGGTCAGAACGCCTCCTCTAGCTCCGACAGCGTCTCGAACGTGTAGTCGGGCGCGTGTTCCTCGGGCGACTCGTCGCGGTCGGACTCGCGGGGATACCACGCCGCGTGCCAGCCCGCGCGCTTCGCGCCCGCCACGTCGTGGTGGAGCGAGTTCCCGACGTACAGCGTCTCCGTCGGGTCCGCGCTCAGTTCCGTCAGCGCGCGCTCGAACGGCTCGCGGGCCGGCTTCGGGCGGGTCTCTTCGCCCGCGAACACCACCGAGTCGAACGCGCCGGTGAGGCCGAGTTCGCGGAGCTTCACCTCCTGGACATCGCGGCCGCCGTTGGTGATGAGCCCGACCGGACCGACCTCGCGGGCGGCCGCGAGCGCGGCCTCGGCGCCGGGGCGAAAGGAGACGGCGGTGTGGTCCGTCGCGGCCTCGTAGGTGCGCGCGAGCGTCGCCGCCGACTCCGTCGGACCGCCGTACCGGTCGGCGGCCGCGCGGAACAGGTAGGTGAGGAACTGGTGGTCGCTGTCGGCGTCCGGCGTCTCCGAGGCGACGGCCCACAGCTCGTCCGGGGTACAGAAAGGGCCGACGCCCGCGCGGCGGAACGCCTCGTCGAGCACCTCGTCGGGGTCGTGGTCGTAGCGGATGAGGGTGTCGTCGAGGTCGAAGCTGACCGCGGCGACGGAGGGCGAACCGGGCATGCTGTTCATAGGTGAATCGCCCCGGATAAGGGTTCTGTCCGTTCGCGCGGTTCCGGAAGAACCGCACTGTCGCCCGAGTCGCCACGTTCAATACCGGACCTCCCGACGCACCGATATGACACGCTCCGTCTGGCTGAAGGCCGACGACGAGGTCGGCGACTGGGACGCGCGACGGGCGCGCATCACCGCCGGTCTGGAGGCCGGGGTCGACGTGGTGCTGGTGGACCAGCGCGACGTTGACCGGGTGCGCGAACTCGGGCAGGTGACGGTCGCGGCCTTCACCGGCGACGATGTCCACGTGATGGACGCGGACGACGAGGGCGGCGAGCCGGACATCGCCGTCGTCGGGAAGGGCGGCGAGGGCGACGGCACGGTCGACCTCCCCTCCGACTTCTCGGGGAGCGCGGACCTGACCACCCTGCGCCGGGACGGCGCGAACGCGTCGTACGTCCGCATCCTGAACGAGGACTACGAGGCGTTCGCACAGGAGGCCGCGACCGAGGCCGACTACACCGTCGTCGTGGGCGACGACTGGAAGATAATCCCGCTGGAGAACCTCATCGCGCGCATCGGGGAGGAGACGGACCTCGTCGCCGGCGTCCGCTCCGCGGAGGAGGCGCGCACCGCCTTCGAGACGCTGGAGCTCGGCGCCGACGCCGTCCTGCTCGACACCGACGACCCGGGCGTCATCCGCGACACGGTGGACGTGCGCGACGAGTCCGAGCGCGAACAGCTCTCGATGCAGTACGCCACGGTGACGGCCGTCGAGGAGACGGGCAGCGCCGACCGCGTCTGCGTCGATACGGGGACGATGATGAACGACGACGAGGGGATGCTCGTGGGGTCGATGTCGCGCGGCCTCTTCTTCGTCCACGCGGAGACCGCGGAGTCGCCGTACGTCGCCTCGCGGCCGTTCCGCGTCAACGCGGGCGCGGTCCACGCGTACGTCCGCACCCCCGGCGGCGGGACGAAGTACCTCTCGGAACTGAAGTCGGGCGACGAGGTGCAGGTCGTCTCGACGGACGGCTCCACGCGGGAGGCCATCGTCGGCCGGTCGAAGATCGAGCGGCGCCCGATGTTCCGCGTCGAGGCCGAGACGGAGAACGGCGACCGCATCGAGACGCTGCTCCAGAACGCCGAGACCATCAAGGTCGCCACCGAGGCGGGGCGGAAGGCCGTCACCGACCTCGAAGCCGGCGACGAACTCCTCGTCTACTACGAGGACACGGCGCGCCACTTCGGCGAGGCCGTCGACGAGAGCATCATCGAGAAGTAACGTCGGTCGGACGCTTTTTCCCCCGTCGCCGTTCACTCGCGAGCGATGACCGACCGCGACCCCAGCGTCACCGCCCGCCGCTTCCTCCCGCTGTTCGCGCTCGGCGCCGTCGGCGTCGCCGCGCTCGTCCTCACCACGGACCGCGCGGCCTACGAACGGGCGGCCGAAGGCGCGGGCCAGTCCGTCGCCGTCGTGATGGCCGCGACGGCCGGCCAGTCGCTCGCGCTCGTGGCCGTCGCCGTCCTCCTCGGCCTCGGCCTCGCGCCGCGGGTCGGCCTCCGCTCGCTCCTCCTCGAGCGTGTCTCCGACGGCGAACCCTTGCTCTCGGCGCTCCGCGGACAGGCCCGCGCGGCCGTCGCCGGCGGCGTCCTCGTCGGCGTCCTGCTGTTCCTCGCCGGCTTCGTCGCCCCGACGCCGGCGGGCGGCGCCCCCGAAGGGACCGTGGGAGCGCTCCTCGGGAGCCTCCCGCTCCGCGTGCTCTACGGGGGTATCACCGAGGAACTCCTCCTGCGGTGGGGCGTCCTCTCGCTCGTCGCCTATCTGCTGTGGCGCGCGAACGGCGCCGAGGGCGACCTCTCCGCGGGGGTCGGCTGGGCCGCCGTACTCGTCTCCGCGGTGCTGTTCGGCGTCGGCCACCTCCCCGCCGCGGCGAGCAGTTACGGCGGGCTCACGCTCCCGGTGCTCGCGTTCGTGATACTCGGCAACACCGTCGCCGGCGTCGTCTTCGGCTGGCTCTACTGGCGGCGGAGCCTGGAGGCGGCGATGGTCGCGCACGCGCTCGCTCACGTCGTCGCCGTCGGCGCGAGCGTCGCGGCGTTACTCGCCTGAGAGGTCGGCCGTACACCACGGGCAGAAGTCGAGGTCGCCGTCGAGTTCCTTCCCGCACGACGGACACCGGGGAGTGTCGTCGTCGGTCCGCATCCGCGCCTCGGCCAGCCTGAAGGCGTCCACCATGGCGAACGCCGTCACCGCCGAGATGACGAGCGAGGGGATCAGGTCCAGCCCCCCGAGCGCGGCGAACAGCTGTGTGGCGGCCGCGACGAGGCCCGAGAGCGTCGGCTCCGGCGTCGGCAGGTCGACGAGCGCCGCGGTGACGGCGGCCCACACGAGGAACCACGTCACGGCGCGGCGGTAGGCGCGCAGGTAGAGGTGGCCCAGCCCCGGCTGGAGGAAGGAGAACCCGGCCGCGAGCCACGCCCGTCTGTCCATCGGCGTCGGCTTACCGCGCGAGGGGCATCAAACCCCGGATTCGCCCGACAGCCGCGCGACGAGGTCCGAGAGCGTCGCGAGGTCGTACTGGCCGGGCGCGGTCGCGTTCTCGGTCGCGACCGGCGCGTAGCCGATTCGCGACCCGTACAGCGGCGCGACGGCACGGGTGTGGCGGCCCGCCTCGCCCATCGCCATCGTCGCCACCGTCGCGCCCTCGGCGGCCATCGCCCGCGTCACCGAGAGCAGGCGGAGCGTGTCGTCGGCCGACTCGGCCGTGACGGCGAGCTTCCCCACGTCGCCGGCGGCCGCGGCGCGGGCGAGCAGGCGCGCGAGTTCGTCGCCCGTCGGCGTCCCCTCGAAGTCGTGGACGCTGGCGACGACCCGCGCCCCGTGGTCGTGGGCGTGGTCCACCGTCGGCTGTGCGCCGTCCTCGATGGCCGCTACCTCGACATCGACGGCGACGACGGCGTCGTGTTCGGCCGCGCGTTCGAGCGCCGCGAGCCGGCCGTCCTCGGCCGCGTCGCCGCCCTCCCACGCGGCGCGGTTCGTACACAGCAGCGGCAGCTCCCCGTCGTAGCCGTCGAGCGCGTCGAGGGGGTCGTCCGCGAGGTCCATCCGGAACTCCACGAGGTCGGCGTGGTCGCGCGCGGCCGGCTCCTCGGCGAGGTCGGCCGTCGAGGCCGCGAGCCGGAAGGCGTCGAAGTCGAGGTCCATACCGCGGACTGTGCGGCCCGCGGCAAAAACCCACTCAGACGGGGTCGTAGCTCGCGGTCCACTCGCGGCCGTCGCGGGTCACGTCGGTCGCCTCGTAGAGGCGGATACCGCGTTCGAGGCTCGTCTTCACGCCGAAGTCGTAGTGGTCGGCCGCGTAGCCGGGATCGTGGTCGGCGGCCCACTCGCGGTGGTCGGCGAGCCGTTCGCGGACCACCTCGCGGGAGAGCGCGGGCGCGCGCTCGGCCGCCTCCGCGAACCCCGCCACGAGGTCGCCGTCGCGCTCGTAGCCGACGCTCGACCGGCCGGCGACCAGCGCCGCGAGCGACGTGGTGCCCGTCCCCCAGAACGGGTCGAGCACGGTGTCGCCGTACACCGAGAACATCGAGACGAGCCGGTATGGCACCTCGAACGGGAACGCCCCGGAGCGGTCGCGCCCCTCCCCCGCGAGCGCCTGCCGCTCGCCGCGTATCTCCCACGTGTCCGAGAACCACGTGTTGCGCTCCTCCCAGAAGTAGGCCGACTCGTAGCGCGTCTCGTCGCTCGGGGGGAAGTCGCGCGTCCCGCCGTTGCGGAAGAGCAGGACGTGTTCGTGTTCGAGCGTCGGGTAGGCGTTCGTCGGGAGCGTCCCGCTGCCCATGAACTTCGCCGTGGAGTTGGTCGGCTTGCGCCACAGCAGGTCCGGGAGCGTCCGGAAGCCGTGGCCGCGCATCCGGCGCGTTATCTCGGCGGCGTTGGGGTACTGCTGGAACTCGTCGAGGTTCCGGGTGGCGTCGCCGACGTTGACGGCGACGATGCCGCCCTCCCGGACCGCGTCGGCGAGCCGCGACCAGACGCCGTCCAGCACGTCGTGCATCGCCTCGAAGGCGCGGTCGCCCTCGTCGGCGGCGAGCGCCTCGGCGGCCTCGGGCGACTGCGCGGCGAAGCAGTCGTCCCACATCTCCACCATCGGATACGGGGGCGAAGTGACCACGAGGTCCGCGGGCTCCGCGAGCGAGAGGTCGCGCGCGTCGGCGACCCTGACCTCGTGGTTCGTCTGCATACGTGCGTCCGATAGGGGGACGGCTTACGGGTCTTGCGGTCCGCGCGCGAGGGCGGCCGGAACCGCTAGGCCGAAATGGGCACCCCCTCTACGGACGAGCGATGACCGAGCTCTCCGAGGAAGCGAAGGAACGGCTGGCGGACGTGGTGGCCCTCCAGCCGACCAAGAACAAGGAGCTACAGGAGCGGTGGGGGATGGAGTCGGGTAGCGAGGTCCACGGCTTCCTCGAGGGGGAGCTGAAGGAGTTCTACTACCGCGACGAGAACAGCCTCATCCGCGCGACGCCGGAGGCCGCCGAACTGGTCGACGTGGCCCCCGGCATCGAGGGGGAGGGCGAGGACGGCCCCCGCGTCGTCCGCGTCCCGGCGCTTCAGGTCGGCATCGTCGAGGTGCTGGCCGCCCGCGACGACGACCCGGAGAGCGTCGTCAGCGTCCTCCACAAGCTCCGGGACGCCGGGTTCGACCCCGAGGTGGACGAGGTGCGCTCGGGGCTGCGCTCGCTCGCGAGCAAGGGCGTCGTCGAGACGGTCAAGCGGACGGTACCCACCTTCCGGCTCGCCGTCTCGCGCGACGACCTCGAGGTCGAGGAACTGGACGACTAGCGGCGGCGCGCCCGCTGGCGCTCCAGCACCCGCCGGAGCGCCTTCCCCGGGCCGCCGTCCACGGGCCACCCCTTCGACCGCCACGCCGGCGGCTCCGGCGCGAACTCCGGACACGACCCCTTACACTCCGCCGCGGTGACGTGGCGCCCCTTCGCCGTACAGTACGGGAGCGGCGTGTCCGGGTCGCGAACCTCGAAGCTCCGGCAGTCGGGCCGCATCGTGTCGAGGAACGAACGCCAGCCGCGCTCGTAGGCGCGCTCGGCTATCTCGCGGCGCTTGTCGGCCTTCCACTCGGGCGAGACGTACTCGAAGCGCGCGGCGCTCCGGTCGTGCTCGCCCCCCGAGGGCCGGTCGAGGATGCGCGTGCCCGGCTCGGCGACGGCGAGCGCGGTCGCGTTCCACGCCGTCTCGACCCCGTCGCCGACCGCGAGGATACCCGCCTCGACGGGGAGCCGCTCGTACAGCGCCGGCGCCACGTCGTCGCCCGTCGCGCGGGTGGCGACCCACACCTCGTCGGCGAGCCCCAGCGCCACGTCGCGTTCGAGCTGGTCGCCGAGCGCCCGGGCCGCGCTCGCGGAGAGGTCGGGCTTGTTCTCGACGGCGACGACGCGGTTCACCCAGTCCGGGTAGCGGTACTTCCGCCTGAGTTCGATGCGGTTGCCGTTCCGGCGCGTCTCGACGAGGCCGCGGTCGGCCGCCTCGTGTATCGCCTCGCGGACGTAGCGCCAGCCGTAGCCGGGGTCGGGGAGCGCGTCGCGGTAGTACGCGTAGCTCCCGGGCGCGTTGCGGACGACGTGGAGCAGGTCCGAGTCGAGCCGCTCGTCGCCGAAGACGGCCCGCGCGTCGAGGCCGTCGGGGTCGCACTCGAGTATCAGGGTGTCCCACCGCCGGGAACGGACGCCGAGCTGGCGGGCGACGAGGACGGCGTCGTCGGGGTCGGCGGGCGTCCACGCCCGCTCGGCCCACCGGCAGACGCGCAACTCGAAGAGGAACTCCGGTTCCACGGGGCGCCCCTACTCGCCGGTCTCCTCGGCCTCCGCGGTCTCGGGGACCTCCTCGGCCTCCGCGGCGTCGCCCTCCTGCGCCTCGAAGTACGCGTCGAGGAACTCGTGGGCCTCCCGGAGGATGTCGCGCGGCCCGTCCTGCGTGATGGTGTTGATGGCCTGCTCGTAGTCGCGCCACTGCAGGTCGCGGTGCTCCTTCGACAGCTCTGCGGACGCCTCGAACGACTTCGCGACGAACAGGTGGACCGTCTTGTGGATGGTGTTGCCGTTCGCCTCGAACACGTAATCGTAGTCCTCGCGGAACCCGTCCAACAGCCGGAAGTCCTCGATTCCGGCTTCTTCCGTGACCTCGCGGATGGCGGTTTGTTGTAGCTCCTCCTCGCCCTCGACTCCGCCCTTGGGGAACTCCCAGTCGCCGGGCCGGGACTTGAGCAGCAGGTACTCACGCCGGCCACGGGTATCCCGGAAGAGGATGGCTCCCGCACTCGTGGCCTCTATCATTACCCCGTGCTACTCCGCCGTGGCTTAAAGGGGTGTCGAAGGGGCGAACGTCGCCCCGAAATCTCATGTGGGGGACGGCCGACCACGGGGTATGGAGGACGCGGGTATCTACGCGCGGGAGGCGACGTACCTCGACCGGTACGTCCAGTTCGGCCACGCCTCGGGGAAACTGCTCTCCGTGTCGTTCCCGACGGAGCCGGACGACAACGCCGAGCCGGAGCACCCCCTGCTCGACCGCATCGGCGCGTACCTGGAGGGCGCGAGCGACGACTTCGACGACGTAGAGGTCGCGCTGACGCTGCCGACCGACCGGCGCGGCGTGCTCGAATCGCTCAGACAGGTCCCCTACGGCGAGAACGTCACCGTCGCCGAGCTCGCGCGGATGACGGCCGGGCTCGTCGACGGCGAGGCGGACGACCACCAGCTCGTCCGCGAGGCGCTGGCGGCCAACCCCGCGCCGCTCGTCGTCGGCGACCACCGCGTCCGGGACGGCCCGAGCGCCGCGCCGCCCGAAGTGGAACAGCGGCTCCGGTCGCTGGAGGGACTTTAGGCCCCGAGCCGCTCGACGCCGAGCCCCTCGTACACGACGAGCTCGACGGCGTTCACGAGGTAGTGAGCGACGGCGACGACGAGGAAACTCCCCGTGGCGATGTAGCCGGCCGCGAGCACGAACCCCAGCGTCCCGGTCACGGCGACGCCGGCCGGGCCCTGCGCCTCGTGGGCGAGCGCGAACGCGACCGAGGAGACGACGGCGAGCGCCCACGGCGACGCCCCGAGGCCGGCGGCGAACGCGCCGACCAGCGCCGCGCGGAACAGCGCCTCCTCGAAGACGGCCACGAGCGGGAGCGTCCCGCCCATGAGCAGGAGCCAGCCGCCCGCGGAGTCGGGCGCGAGCATCCCGCGGAGCTCCTCGCTCGGCGCGTAGCCGGACGCCTCAGCGAGCGCCCCGGCCCCGGTGTTGAGCACGGAGAGGAGGAGGCCGAAGCCGACGCCGAGCGCGAGTTCGCGGAGCGAGACGGAGAGGCCGAACGCGCTCGCCGGGACGCGGGCGTACAGCGCCGCGCCGACGAGCACGAGGAGGAAGAGGCCGTGCGTGACGAGCACGTTCACGAACAGCAGACCGGAGGAGAACCGCTCGGGGTCGCCGCCGGGCGTCGTCGCCGTCGTCGCGGCGAGGTGGTCGGCGTCGTCGGGGAGCGCGTCGAGCCACTCCACCTCCTCGCGGGTCGGGAAGGCGCCCCCGACGCTGCTCACGCGTGCGAGCGCTAACAGCAGAAGGGTGGCCGCGGTCGTGACGCCGGCGAACGCGGCCCAGTCGGTCACGTCGGTTCAGTCGTCGCTCGGGCTGGGGGAGCCGCCCGGACGCGCGTCCGAACCGCTTTCGAGCGCCTTGCCCGTGATGGAGCGGAGGCGGTCGACGAGCGAGTCCTTCTCGGGCTCGCCCGCGAGCGCGACCTCCAGCACCTCGGAGATGTGCGAGACCGGAACGATCTCGACCTGCTCCTTGTACTCCTCCTCGATCATCACGTCCTGCTCGTTCGCCTTCGGGATGATGACCGTGTCGAGGCCGGTCTTGGCGGCGGCCTCGATCTTGTGGGTGACGCCGCCGACCGGGAGCACGTCGCCGCGGACCGACAGCGAGCCGGTCATGGCGACGTCCTGCTCGACGGGGATGTTCTCCAGCGCGGAGATGACCGCCGTCGCCACGGTGACGGAGGCGGAGTCGCCCTCGACGCCCTCGTAGCTCTGGACGAACTGGATGTGGATGTCCTTCTGGGAGATGTCCTCGTCGGAGAACTTCTTGATGATGGCCGAGACGTTCTGGACGGCCTCCATCGCGATCTCCTGGAGCTTCCCGGTGGCGATGACCTCGCCGGGGCCCTGCGAGGGGGTGACCTCGGCCATGACGGGCATCACGATACCGGAGTCGTCGCCCATGACGGCGAGGCCGTTGACGCGGCCCACCATGTCGCCCTGGTTGACGGTCATGTCGTAGTCCTTCCGGCGCTCGATGTAGTTGTCCGCGAGCTGCTGTTCGATGGAGCGGGAGCGCTCCTTCGCCTGCAGCACCTCGGCGCGGTCGGTGACCTCCTTGTCCTCGGCGCGGGCGATGTCGCCCGCGACGCGGACCAGGCCGCCGAGGTTGCGGAGTTCGAGCGTGAGGTGGCCCTTCCGGCCGGCGCGCCGTTGCGCCTCCAGGATGACCTCCTCCATCGCCTCGTTGGTGAAGGGCGGCAGCCGGCCGTCCTTGTCGACCTCCTGGGCGATGAAGCGCGCCAGCTTCCGGCGCATCTCCGGGGTGTCCTCGATGGTGTCGTCCATGTACACCTCGTAGCCGTACCCCTTGATGCGCGAGCGGAGCGCGGGGTGCATGTTCTCCATCGCGTCGAGGTTGCCCGCCGCGACCATCACGAAGTCGCAGGGGACGGGCTCCGTCTGGACCATCGCGCCCGAGGAGCGCTCGGACTGGCCCGTGATGGAGAACTTCCCCTCCTGGATGGCGGTCATCAGCTTCTGCTGGGAGCGGATGTCGAGCGTGTTGATCTCGTCGACGAACAGCACGCCCTTGTTCGCCTTGTGGATGGCGCCGGCCTCGACGCGGTCGTGGCTCGGCGTCTCCATCCCGCCCGACTGGAACGGGTCGTGGCGCACGTCGCCCAGCAGCGCGCCGGCGTGGGCGCCGGTCGCGTCCTCGAAGGGAGCGGTCTGCTGGTCGGCCGTGTTGACCAGCAGGTTCGGAATCATCGCGTCGGAGCCCCGCGAGGAGTAGCGGAAGGCGAGGTAGATGACACCCGCCGCGAGGATGCCGAGCAGGAGCTGTCCGGCGATGAGCAGCGAGTAGCCGAACACCACCGCGATGATTATCCACATGAGGAAGCTCCGCATCTGGTTGCGCTTGCGGGCCTCCTCCTTGTGGGCCTCGACTATCTGCTCGCCCTTGCCCGCGGGCACGGTGCGTATCTTCGGCTCGTTACCGTCGTCGGGGTTGTGGTAGACGAGGATGTCCTGCAGCTCCTCGCGCGGGAGCAGCTGGGACATCGCCTTCGCGAGCATCGACTTGCCGGTCCCCGGCGAGCCGATCATCATCACGTGGCGGCGCTGTTTCGCCGCCTTCAGGATGATGTCGCGGGCGTCGTCCTGCCCGATGACCTGGTCGACCAGGCGGTCGGGGACCTCGATGTCAGCCGAGGTGTCGATCTGGAGTCCCCCGAGGAGGCCGTCCTCCTCGCTCTCGTCGACCTCGACGGCGGGGTTCTCGGCGACGTCGCTCCCGAGCTCCTCGGTCGCCTCGTCGATGGGCGTCATCTCCCCGTCGGGGTCGTTGGAGTTGCTCCGTCCCGTCTCCGGGTCGGGCCGCTCCCCGTCGGGGGCGTCGTTCGTTTCGATTTCGTCGCTCATAGAACGGGTTTCGTCGTTCGATACGAGGTACGCTCGACTGATATACTTTCTCCCGGGACGGCTCGGAACGGTTCGAAAAACCGACAGAGGGCGGCGCGACTGGCCGCCGTCGGGCGGTCGCGTTCCCGGACTCGCCGTACTTATACCGCGGGGGGCCGACCCCCGGGTATGACCCGCGGCTTCTACATCGGGCGGTTCCAGCCCTACCACGAGGGCCACCACGCGATGGTCGAGCGCATCGCCGGCGAGGTGGACGAACTCGTGCTCGGGATCGGGAGCGCCGACCAGTCGCACACGGAGCGGAACCCGTTCACGGCGGGCGAGCGCATCGAGATGGTGACGAAGGCGACGGCGCCGATGGACCTCATCACCTACGCGGTCCCCATCGAGGACCTGAACCGCAACGCGGTGTGGGTGAGCCACGTCCAGAGCATGAGCCCCCGGTTCGACGTGGCCTACTCGAACAACCCCCTCGTCGTCCGCCTGTTCGAGGAGGCGGGCGTCGAGGTGCGCCAGTCGCCGATGTTCCGCCGCGAGGAGTTCGAGGGGACCGAGGTGCGCGAGCGGATGGCCGGCGGGCGGGACTGGGAGGAACTCGTCCCCGGGGCCGTCGTCGATACCATCGCCGAGATAGACGGCGTCGCCCGGCTGAAACAGGTGACGGACACCGACAGCGGCGAAGCGTGATAACCCTCGCTACCGACTTCGGCGAGCCGTACCCCGCGGCGATGAAGGGCGTCGTCGCCCGGCGGACGGACGCCGACGTGACGGACATCGCCCACGAACTCCCCCGGCAGGACCCCCGCGCCGCGGCGTTCTGGCTCCGGTTCGTCCTCCCGGAGTTCCCGCCGGCGGTCCACTGTATCGTCGTGGACCCCGGCGTCGGCACCGACCGGAAGGCGCTCGTCGTCCGCGCCGGCGGCCACGCGCTCGTCGGGCCGGACAACGGCGTCCTGTTCCCTCCGGCGCGGGCGCTCGCCGACGGCGGCGACATAGAGGTCTTCGAGGTCCGCGTGAAGGACCCCGCCTCCCAGACCTTCCACGGCCGGGACGTGTTCGCGCCCGTCGCCGCCGACTGCCACGATGTCGGAATCGACGACCTCCACCGGCTGCCCGCCCTCTCGCCGACCCGCGAGTACGCCGACCTCGCCTTCCCCGCGCCCGAGGTCCGCGACGACGGCGCGACCGCGGAGGTGCTCGTCGTGGACGGCTTCGGCAACGCCGTGACGAACCTCGCCGGCACGAGGGTCGAGGGGCGCGACGCCGTCACGGTGAACGGCGAGTCCGTCCCCGTCGCGCCCTCGTACGCCCACGTCGGCGCGGGCGAGCGACTCGTCACCGTCGGGAGTCACGGGCAGGCCGAACTCGCCGTGAACCGGGGGCGCGGCGACGAGACGTTCGGCCTCGGGCCGGGCGACACGGTCGAGTTCGGGTGGTGAGCGCGTGGTCGCGCCCCCGGACCCCTTCGCGGTCGCCAACGCGCTCGGCCTCGTCGCCTTCGGCGCGGCGGGGGCGCTGAAGGGCGCGGAGGCGGACCTCGACCCGTTCGGCGTGGTCGTCCTCGGTCTGCTCACCGCCTTCGGCGGCGGCGCGCTCCGCGACGTGCTCGTCGGGCGGACGCCCGCCTCGCTGCTGACGACCGGCGACGTGACCTTCGCGTTCGTCGGCGTCGCCGTGGCCGTCGTCCTCTCGCTGTCGGGCGTCGCGGGGCGCGACCACCCGGCGCTCGCGCTCGCCGACAGCGTGGGACTCGCCGCCTTCGCCGCCACGGGCGCGCTCGTCGGCGTCGACGCCGGCGTCTCCCCCTTCGGCGTCGTCCTGCTCGCCACGCTGACGGGCGTCGGCGGCGGGTCGCTGTCGGACCTGCTCCTCACCCGCGTCCCGGTCGTGCTCCGCGAGGACTTCTACGCGACACCCGCGCTCGCGGGCGGGGTCGCCCTGCTCGCGGTGCGGGCCGCGAACGTCGCGCCGCCGGCCCCGACCGCGACCTGCGTCGGCGTCACGCTCGCGCTCAGACTGGCGGCGATTCGCTACGACTGGTCGCTCCCCTCCCTGTGAGCCCCCCTCTTTAACGTTGGATGGCGGCGTGACTCGGGGCCGTGAGCGAGGACGAACTCGGCTTCGCCGGCGCGGCCGCCATCGGCCTCGGGGGGATGATCGGCGGCGGCGTGTTCTCCGTCCTCGGCGTCGTCGTCTCCATCGCCGGGGGCGCCGCGTGGCTGGCGTTCACGGCGGCGAGCCTCGTCTCGATGTGCGCGGCGTACAGCTACATCAAGCTCAACGAGCTCGGCGACGAACACGGCGGGTCGGTCACCCAGATAGAGCAGTTCCTCGGCAACCGCGACGCCGCGGGGATGGTCGGGTGGACCCTGCTGGTCGGCTACGTCGGGGCCATCGCCGTCTACGCGTTCGCGTTCGGCGGCTTCGCCGTGGAGTTGTCCCCGGCGTGGCTCCGGGAGGCGGTGCCGCTCCCGCTCCGCCCGACCTACTCGGTGTTCGCCGTGGCGCTGTTCGTCGTGCTCAACGTCGTCGGGGCCCGGGCGACGGGGGCCTCCGAGAAGGTGCTCGTCGGGCTGAAGCTCGTCGTCCTCTTCGGCGTGAGCGCGTGGGGGCTGTGGTACGGTGCGACCCACGACGGGCTCTCCTTCGGCTTCGGTCGGCTCGACGACCTCGGGCTGGTGACGGCCACGGCCGTCTCGTTCGTCTCCTTTCAGGGGTGGCAGCTGCTCGTCTACGACTACGGGAGCGTGCGCGACCCCGAGGAGACGATTCCGAAGGCCATCTACACCTCCATCGTGGGCGCGATCGTCATCGACAGCATGGTGGCGATACTCGTCACGAGCACGGTGGCGACCGACGTCATCCGGCGACAGCCCGAAATCGCCGTCGCACGCGCCGTCGAGCCGTTCCTCGGGAGCCTCGGGTTCGTCTTCGTCGCCGTCGCCGCGCTGTTCTCGACGGGGAGCGCCATCAACGGGACGCTGTTCTCCTCGGCTCACTTCGCCAAGGGGATGCTCGCGGACGGGCTGATTCCCGACCGGGCGGGGTCGGCCGACGCCGACGGCGCACCCGAGCGCACCCTTCTCGTCATCGGCGCGCTCGCGGCCGCCTTCACCGCCTACGGCTCGCTCGACGCCATCACCTCGTTCGGCTCGCTCGCGTTCATGGTCGTCTTCGGCGTCATGTCGTTCATCGCGTTCACGAAGCGCGACGCGGAGGGGGTCAACGGCGCGATACCCGCGGTCGGCGTCCTCGGCACGGGGGCGTTCTTCCCGCTGCTGGTCTTCCACCTCTACACCGCACAGCGCGAGGTGTTCTGGTCCGTGCTCGCCGTCGCCGTCGTCGTGGTCGCCGTGGAACTGCTCTACTTCGAGGGCGAACGGATGGTCTCCGGGGCGCGCTCGTTCGAGCGGGCGCTCGACGCGCGACTGCCCGGCCGCGAGGACTAGGATTTCAGGTCGCGTCGAAGCCGCTCAGGTCGAACTCGGCGTCCGCGGCCCGCGGGAGCCGCATCGGCGTGACGCTCACGTTCCCCGCGAGGACGGCGTGGCGGTCCGTCTCGGGGTCGTCGCGCGTCTCGCCGTCGAGGAAGCGTTCCCAGCCGCCGTCGCGCAGTTCCACCTCCCCGTCCTCGACCCGGTCGGCCTCGACGGCGTACTCGCGGGCGGGCCGCGTGAGGTGGACCTCCGGGTCGTCGGCGAAGGCCGGGGCGTTCACGTTCAGGTACTCGGCCGCCGCGAAGACCCCGGAGTCGAGCGCGCGCTCGGTCACGAACGCGCCCGCCTCGGCCGCGAGTTCGAACGTCTCCGGGTCCTCGTGGGGCGGCGCGGGGTCGGTGTGGTCGGCCGTGGAGACGGCCACCGCCGGCACGCCGAAGTGGGCGGCCTCGACGGCCGCGCCGACCGTCCCGGAGCGTTCGAGGATGTGCGCCGAGAGGTTCATGCCGTCGTTGACCCCCGCGACGACCACGTCCGGGTCGATGTCGAGCACGGAGAGCGCGACGGCCACCGCGTCCGAAGGCGTCCCCTCGACGGCGTAGCCGCGCTCCGTCTCCTCGATGCCGGTCGGGCCGGCGTGCCACGTCATGTCCCGCCCGGCCCACGACTGGTTCGTCGCGGGCGCGACGACGGTCACGTCGCCGACGCGGTCGAGCGCGTCCGCCAGCGCGCCGATGCCGTGGGCGTCGATGCCGTCGTCGTTGGTCACGAGAACCGAGCGTTCGGTCATGTCGCACGCGAGGGAGGGCGCGCGCATGGACGTTGCGACTCCGGACACCGCCGCCGTGAGGGGGAGACGGTGCCCGTGGGCCGGCGGCGCGCGAATAACATGAACTACCATTACATATATACGGATGGCCCCACACGCCTGTGATGTGATGGAACAGGGCAGTCCGCCGCTGGTGCCGGAGGTTTCGAACGACGACGAACGGTCGAACGCGCGTGTCGTGACCGACGGGGAGGGCGGCCGCCGCCGTCCGTCGCCGGTCGAGGCGCCGCTCGTGCCGGACCTCCGGTAGGGAAACTCGTTCTCGCGGCGACGCCGACGCCCGGAGCCGCGGCTATCGGGCGGTGAAAAGGGAGAAACGGAGCCCGCTCAGTTCGCGGAGATGACGTCGTCGATGCGGACGATCATCGTCGCGGCCTCGGTGGCCGACTCGACGGCCTCGCGCTTGACGGCCGCGGGGTCGAGGATGCCGGCCTCGACGGGGTCGCCGACGTTGCCGGTCTGACCCTCGGAGATGAGGCCCGCGATGCCCTCGGACTCGTGGCGGTTCCGCAGGTCCACGAGCGCGTCGATGGGGTCCATGCCGGTGTTCTCCGCGAGCGTGCGCGGCAGCACGTCGACGGCGTCGGCGAACGCCTCGACGGCGAGCTGCTTGCGGCCCTCGATGCCGGCCGCGCCCGAGCGGATGTGGTCCGCGACGGCGATCTCGGTCGCGCCGGCGCCGGGGACGACACCGCCCGCGTCGAGCGCCGCCGTCACGACGTCGATGGCGTCGTTGAGCGCGCGCTCCAGCTCGTCGGCGACGTGTTCCGTGCCGCCGCGGGCGAAGACGGTGACCGTCTCGGCGTCCGCGCCGCCCTCGATGAAGGTGAGGTCGTCGTCGCCGAACTTCTGGACGCTGATGTCCTCGGCGAAGCCGAGGTCGCTCTCCTCGAGGTCCTTGAGCGAGCCGACCGTGCGCGCGCCGACCGCGCGGGCGATGCGGCCCGCGTCGTCGTCGGAGACGCTCTCGACGGCGAGAACGCCCTCCTTGGCGAGCAGGGAGGCGACGCGGTCCTCCACGTCGCCGGTGACGAACGCCACGTCGATGCCGGCCTCGACGACCTGCTCGGCGTAGCCGCGCAGTTCGTCCTCCTCGGCGTCGAGCGCCTGCGTCAGCTGGTCGACGTCGGTGACGTTGTACTCGGCGTCGATGTTGGACTCGCGGAGGTCGAGGTCGAGGTCGAGCACGGCGACGCTCGCGTCCTCGACGCGGCGGGGCATGTCGGCGTGGACCGGCTCCTCGTCGAGGACGACGCCCTCGACGAGTTCGGTCGCGGAGGCGCCGGCGCCCGTCTGCGTGCGGACCGTGATGTCGTCGCGGACGACGCGCCCGTCGGCCCGGGCGTGGCGCACCGCGCCGACGACCGTCTCGGCGAGCGAGGCGGCGTCGATGTCGCCCGTCCCCTTCCCGGTCATGGAGGACTCGGCGACGGATTCGAGCAGCTCGTCGTCGAGCTCCTCGTCGAGGACGAGGTCGTCGATGGCTTCGAGCGCGAGGCGGCTGGCCTCGTGGTACCCCTCGACGATGGTCGTCGGGTGGACGTCGTCCTCGAGGAGGTTCTCGGCCTTCGCGAGCAGCTGGCCCGCGAGCACCGAGGCCGTCGTGGTGCCGTCGCCGACCTCCTCCTCCTGTGTGGAGGCGACCTCGACGATCATCTGTGCGGCGGGGTGCTCGATGTCCATCTTCTCCAGAATGGTCGCGCCGTCGTTCGTGATGACGACGTCGCCGGAGTCGGAGACGAGCATCTTGTCCATGCCGCGCGGGCCGAGCGTCGTGCGTACGGCCTCCGCGACCGCCTTCCCGGCGCGAATGTTCGAGGACTGCGCGTCCTGGCCGCGCGTCCGCTCGCTGTCCTCCGAGAGAATGAACATGGGCTGGCCTCCCATTGCGCGTCGCTGTTGTGCCATAATCAACTGATATGTGGCCCGCACTTCTACATAAATCCATCGAGACAGAGCGTGCCAAACCGCCGGACGAGAGCCGTGTGGCGTGTTCCCACAGACCGTCCGACGACCCCCCTACTCCCGCCGGTCGTAGACGGCGACGGCGCGGTCGGTGCGGGCCGACAGGCCGGCGGGGTTGCGCCGCGGCGAGCGGTCGCGCCAGCGGGCGCGCAGGCCGCGGTAGCCGCCCCCGACCGACCCGAGCAGCACGTCACGGCCGTTACCGACCCACCGCGAGGGCTGGCCGTCGCCGCTCACGACGTCACGAGCCGCCTCGACGGCGTCGCCGACGGCGTGGCGGCCGACGCGGTAGAGGACGGTCGGTCGCGCGCCGTAGTTCTTGGTCAGTCGGTAGGCGAGCGAGCGGTAGCGCCACCCCCAGTCGGGACCGTCGCCGCCGTCGGTCATCACCGAGGGCCGGGCGACGGCGTCGTCGGCCCGCGAGACGGCCATGTCGGGGAGCCACGAGACGGTGCGGTCGAGCGCCGCCAGCCGGTGGGCCGCGTCGCGCGCGCCGCCGACGGCGAGGTACTCGTCGAAGCCGTCGATGGCCGCGAGCGCGTCGGCCGTGAACGCGGCGTTCCCGCCGTTCACGTAGTGGACGTTCCGCCCGCTGATGGTGCGCGTCTCCGGCCCCTCCGCGGTCCACCCCACGTCGAGGGTGCGCCGAACGGGGCCGGTGACGGCGCTCGCGTCCGCCAGTCCCGCGCGGAGCGCGTCGAGCCAGCCCGACTCGACGCCGTGTTCGGGCGAGACGAAGGCGACGGCGTCGCCGCGGGCCCGGCTGACCCCCGCGTTGCGCGCGACGTTCACGTTCCGGTCGTCGAGTTCGACGAGCACGTCCACGTCGTCGCGGTCGCGACACATCCCCGAGGTGCCGTCCGCGGAGGGGCCGTTGACGACGATGGTCTCGGTCGGACCGACCGCCGCGAGGGCGTCGAGACACGCCGCGAGCCGCTCGCGGCTATTGAGCGTCGGAACCACGACCGAGACGTCCATACCCCCCGATAGCAGTCCCGAGCGGTAAAAACACCCCGGTGCGGGCCGCTCGCGGCCTCAGGCGACCCGCACGTCCCAGTACGACACCGAGGCGAGCGGGCGACCGAGCGGCGTCCGGCCGATGGCCGAGTCCACCGTACGGAACGCCTGCGCGACGCCGTCCGGTATCTTCCGGTAGAAGCCGTAGGGGAGCACGAAGTCGTGTTCCGACCCCTCCAGCTGGAGGCCCGCGCCGTCGAGCAGGCGGTACACCTCCGTCTCGGAGTAGAGCCGGGACCCCATCGGGAGGAGGGCGTTGTACAGCGAGCGCGTCGAGAAGCGGTTGAACGTGTCGAAGAACACCTGCGACTTCGAGACGCGGGCCATCTCCGCGAGGAACGAGGCCGGGGTGTCCGCGAGGTGGAAGAAGCGCATCGCGAACACCGCGTCGAAGTGGTCGTCGGGGAACGGTAGCCGCGCCGCGTCCCCGCGCATGAACTCCAGGTGGTCGTCGACGCCGAGCCGTTGCGCCTTCGTGCGCCCCTGCTGGAGCATCGCCTCGGAGATGTCGAGGCCGACGATGTCGGCCCCCTCGCTGGCGAGCATCGCGGTGAACCGACCGGTGCCGCAGGCTATCTCGAGGACGCGCTTCCCCTCCAGGGGGGAGAGCGCCCGCATCACGGCGGCCTTCTCGCGCTGGTCGATGAGGCGGCCGCCCCGGGAGAACCGCTTGTCCTCGTACTCCTCGGCGACGTCGTCCGCCTGGTACCACTCCGCTCCCTTCACTACCGCCGACTGCCACCCGCGCGCTTAAGAACGTATTGAAGACCGTCAGGTCGGACGGACCCGGTCGCCGTCGCGGCGGACGCGCCCCTCCACGGCCAGTTTCTCGACGTGGGCCGCGACGGTGGCGACGGCCATCTCCCACACCGCCGACACGTCCTTCTCGTAGGCCGCCTCGGTCACGGCGTCGAGCGTGTCCGCGCCCTCGCGTATCGCGGCCAGCACCCGCCGCTCGCGGTCGAGGCGGTGGCGGACGAGTCGTTCACAGGTCGCGCGCGGGTCCTCGATGACGGGGCCGTGACCGGGATAGATGCGGTCGGGACTCCGGGTCCGAACTCGGCGCAGGGAGGTCAGATACGCCCGCAGGTCACCCTCGGGCGCGGCGACGGCGACCGACCCCTCGGCGACGGCGAGGTCGCCGCCGAGCAGGCCCTCGGGGGTCGAGAACCCGACGTGTTCGGGCGCGTGGCCGGGGGTGTCGAGAACGGCGAGCGTGTCGGCGATGTCCGTTCCCTCCCGGAAGGTCCGGTCGGGGGCGACGCCGGTCGCGGCCTCGAAGGCGCGCTCGCGGCCGGCGCGACCCCACACCGTCGCGCCCGTCTCGCGGGCGTAGTGGGCGACCCCGCCGGCGTGGTCGGGGTGGTGGTGGGTGACGGCGACGGCGTCGAGGTCGGCGGGCACCGCGGCGTCGATGTCCGGGTGGCGCTCGGGCGGGTCCACGAGGACGGCGCGGCCGCCGCGCTCGACGACGTAGGCGTTGACCGCGCCGTGCGGGACGCGGTCGTGAGGTACGGGAATCCGGGTGACGGTCACGGTCGACCGTCGGCCCCCCGGCGGCTTAGTTGGCGAGGAAGTAGACCTGCTTGCGCGCGTCGTGGAAGCTGTACCGCGACTCGACGAGGTCCTCCTCCTCCAGCCGGTTCAGGGCGTAGCGGACGGTCCGGTCCGGGAGGAGCGACTCCTCCGCAAGCTGGCCCTGCGAGAGCGGGCTGGAGCCGTCGAGGACGGTGGCGACGAGCTTGGCGCTCGGGGGCAGTTCGCGGAGGCGGTCGCGGAACTCGGGGTCCGACATCGGCGTGTCGGACGTGGACTTCTCAGTGGTCGCGCTCATACCCCGGACGACCCCGTCACGGGTGGTAAGTGTTCCCTATATGTGCGTCATAACAGTACATACTACCCCAAGAGTATAAGGCACCCTTATACAAAATCGGCCGTCATATCTTGCCGCGGCCGCCGGGGCAGGCTCTTTGAGGCCGGCGGGCGACCCGACGGTATGGCCGAGATACCCGAGTCCTTCCACGACCTGTTCGAGCGACGCACCTTCGCACACGTCACGACCCTGATGCCCGACGGCGGGCCGCAGACGACGCCCGTCTGGGTGGACTACGACGAGGACACCGGGGAAGTGCTCGTCAACACCGCACGGGGGCGGCGCAAGGAGAAGAACATCCGGCACGACCCGCGCGTCGCCGTCAGCATGACCGACCCGGACGACGGCTACCGCTACCTCTCCGTGCGCGGCGAGGCGGAACTCACCACCGAGGGGGCGGTCGAGCACATCGACGCGCTGGCGCGGCGGTACATGGACGTCGAGGAGTACCCCCACCACGGCGAGGAGGACGGCGAGCGCGTGCTCGTCCGCATCGCACCCGACTCCGTCGCCCACTCCGGATAGCCGGAAGGTTTCTGCGCGTCGGTCCCAAGCCCCTGTATGGAGAGCCTGGAGGCCGAACTCGAACGCGCCCGCGCGCTCGATACCGACGCGCTGGCCGACGCCGTCGAGTCCATCGGCTTCGAGTGTACCCGCTGTGGGGCCTGTTGCAAGGCGACCGACGGCGACGACGGGGAAGAACCCCACACGGCGACCGTGTTCCCCGACGAGATACGCGACCTACAGGACGCGGGGGACTACGACTTCCGGGACGTGGCCCGCCCGATGCCGTACGGCCTGACCGAGGGCGACGACGGGCCGGCGGGCGAGACGTTCGAGTGGGCGCTGCAAACCGACGCCTGCGGCGACTGCGCCTTCTACGCCGAGTCCGACGGCGAGGGCGCGTGTACGGTCCACGACGACCGGCCGCTCATCTGTCGCACCTACCCCTTCTCCGTCGCGCTCGGGGGCACCTCCCAGCCGATGGGGGAGACCGTCGATTCGGCGGGGATGGTCCGCGCACACGAGTGCGAGGGCCTCGGGCGCGACATCTCGCGGGCGGAGGCGGAGGAACTCGCCGCGGCGTTGAAAGAGCGCGCCGTCCGGGAGTTGGAGGAGGCCGTCGGCGTCCGCGACAACTACGAGTCCGTCTCGCCCGGCCCCGGCGAGGTCGTTGTCCACGACTCCGAGGGGGCGAAACGCGCGGACGGGACCCCCTACACGGCCGGAAACGACGGCGATTCCCGGTAAGAAATTTATCGGAGCGGCGTGACACGTGGTACGTCTATGGAGATTTCCGACAAACTCCTCTGTCTGTTCAGCGCTACTATCGAGGACGACGGCGAGAGCTACACGGTCGAGATACCGAAGCGGGAGATAGAGACGGGCGCGGTCGACCCCGGCGAGACGTACCGCGTCGCGCTCATCGCGGCCGGCGACGGCGAAGCCGCGGAGGTCGAGGAGGCGGACGACGACCCCGCGACGACGACGACCGACGGGCCGCAGCCGCCGGTGGAGCGCGGCGAGATGCGCTACGTCGAGATAGAGGACATCGGCAAGCAGGGCGACGGCATCGCGCGGGTCGAGCGGGGCTACGTCATCATCGTCCCGGACACCGAGATCGGCGAGCGCGTCAAGATAGAGGTGACCGAGGTGAAGTCCAACTTCGCGGTCGGCGAGGTCATCGAGTAGCCGTTTCGCTCGCGTACCAAGCCGGGGCGACCAGCGCGGTATCGCGGCGAGCGACGAACTCGAAACCGCACGACAGCGACCGATTACCCGTGCGTACCAAACCCCCTTTCCCGTGGGAGTCCGTCCCACGAGACATGAGCGCCACCACGGCGGCCGCGACCCCGACCCTGAGCGACAAACAGCAGCGCATCCTCGCGTACCTGCGCGACAACGCCGCGACGAAGACCTACTTCAAGTCGCGGCTCATCGGCGACGCGCTCGACATGTCCGCCAAGGAGGTCGGCACGAACATGACGGCCATCCGCGAGGGCGAGTTCGACGTGGCCGTCGAGAAGTGGGGCTACTCGTCGGGGACGACCTGGAAGGTCACTCTGTAGGGTCGTAGGCGACGAGGTCGGCCGCGTCGTCGGCCAGCGCGGCGGCGTCGTCGCCGAACGAGTCCGCGTACCGAACCACGAGCACGAGCAGTTCCTCCGGGCGCGCGAGCGCGTAGCCGTCGTCGCGCGCCAGCAGTCCGGCCGACTCCAACTCCTTCGCGTAGCGGCTCACCGTCGGCCGCGAGACGCCGAGCCGGTCGGCGAGTTCCTTGCCGGTCGCGTCCGGGTCGCGCAACAGCGCGAGCACCATCCCCCGGGCCGTGTCCCGCCGGAGGTAGCCGACCGCGCGGCGCTCGAACGCCGAGAAGCGACCGGCGGGGAAGTAGCGCCGGTAGTCGCCGTCCTTCACCGACTCGACGGCCCCGTCGCGTTCGAGGCGCTTGAGGTGGTGTTGGCTCTCGCCCGTCCCCAGGCGGAGGTCGTCGCGGAGCTTCGAGAAGTGCGCGCCGGGCGTCGTCGAGAGGTAGCCGAGAATGGCGTCGCGGGCGTCCGAGTCGCCCGCGTCGTCGCCGGAGAGGCGCGCCAGCGGCGACACCGCCCCGATGGCGGCGAAGCGCTTCAGCGTGGCGCGTTTGCTCTCGTCGACGCCGTCCATACGCGAGCGTGGGGAGTCGCCGGGTAAAACGCTTCGCCTACTCCGTCTCCGTTTCCGCCTCGGAGTCCATCGCCTCCCGCATCTCCGCGGCCGTCTCGTCGTCCACGTCGGCGTCCATCTCGGAGATGACCTCGTCGGCGCTCTTGATGTCGGCCGTGTCCTCGCCGGCCTTGATGGCCTCCGCCTCGGCCTCCATCTTCTCGAGGTCCATCTCGGCGTCGGCGTCTATCTGGCCGAGTATCTCCTCGATGTCGTCGAGGCCGAGCATCTCGCGGGTCTCGGCGTCGAAGTCCATCGAGTCGAGCACGCCCTCGGTCTCCTTCACGTCGGACCCGGTCATGTGCTTGCCGTAGCGGCCGACGAGGCTCGTGAGCTCCTGCGGGAGGACGAACGTCGTGGAGTCGGAGGTGCCGATCTCCGCGAGCGTCTCCATCCCCTTGTCGATGACGGCGCGCTCGCCCATCGACTCGGCGGACTTCGCGCGCAGCACGGTCGAGATGGCGTCACCCTGCGCTTCGAGGATCTGCGACTGCTTCTCACCCTGCGCGCGGATGATGTTCGACTGCTTGTCACCCTCCGCGGTCTCGACGGCGGAGCGGCGCTCACCCTGCGCCTCCAGAATCATGGCGCGGCGGCGGCGCTCGGCGGAGGTCTGCTGCTCCATCGCCTGCTGGACGTCCTGCGAGGGGTTGACCTCGCGGACCTCGACGCTCTCGACCCGGACGCCCCACTCGTCGGTGGGTTCGTCCAGTTCGCGGCGGATGCGCGCGTTGATCTCCTGACGCTTGTTCAGCGTGTCGTCGAGTTCCATGTCGCCCAGTACCGCGCGCAGGGTCGTCTGCGCGAGGTTCGAGACGGCGCGCTTGTAGTCGTCCACCTCGAGGAACGCCTTCTTCGCGTCCATCACCTTGATGTAGACGACGGCGTCGGCGGTGACGGGCGAGTTGTCCCGCGTGATGGCCTCCTGTCGGGGCACGTCGAGCGTCTGGGTCCGCATGTCGAACGCGTACGTCGCGGAGACGAACGGCACGACGAGGTTGAACCCCGGTTCGAGCAGTTTCTGGTACTCGCCGAACCGCGTCAGCGCCTTCTTCTCGTAGGCGTTGACGATGACGACGGACTTGTACACCGTCACGACGGCGAGCGTCAGCAGTACGAGGGCTACGACGGGCGCGACCAACCCGCCAATCTGGAGTGGGACCAGCATAGCCGAACTAGGGCGAAACGCATGATAAGGGTTCCCCCGGAATCGGGGGCGGCGACGGGGTCAGGCCGCCTCGGACTCGCCGTCGCGCTCGCGCTCCTCCTCCTCCTCGCGGGCCCGCTGTTCCCTGGCGCGTCTGAGTTCGCGGTCTATCTCGTCCTCGCTCGCGTCCGCCGCGGCGACGGTGAGGACGTTCCCCCCGCCGGGGTCGAGGACGATGACCTCCGAGCCCTCGGCGATCTCGCCGTCCATCGACCGGGCGCGGTAGTAGGGGTTGAAGCCGCCGTCGTCGAGCTTCACCTCGCCGCCCGACGCCGTCACCCGCTCCGTGACGCGGCCGACCTGCCCGCGCAGCGAGTCGGAGTCCGAGGTCTTGCTGCTCGCGCCACCCTGCCCGACGCCGAGTTTGCGGTAGGCGCCGAGCGTCGCCCCGCCCGCGACGAGCACCACGAGCGCGAGGACGAACGGCGTGAGGGGGCCGAGGAAGGGGCTCACGAGCAGGCCGACCAGCCCCGCGACGGTGAGCGCCGACCCGACCACGATGAAGTGTGCGCCGGGCGCGAGCGCCTCCGCCACCATCAGCCCCGTGCCGACGAGCAGCAGGACCAGCGAGAGCGGCAGGCCCAGTATCTCGACCATAGCCTCCGTAGGGGTCGGCGCGTCCTAAGGGTTGGCCCCTACAGGACGACCGTCGCGACGACGAACAGCGTGAAGGCGACGCCCAGCGCGACGAAGAAGGCGTTCTCGGGGTCCACCTCGCCCGGCGTCAGCGGTTCGAGGTCCGGCGGCTCCTCGCCGAGGAAGGACTCGCCCTCCGTGGCGACGTTCAGCGCGCCCGGCGCGTCGTCGGCCCCGTCGCCGTCGTCGCCGTCGTCCCCCCAGGGGTCGCGGTCCGCCCCCGGCGGGTCGGCCCGGCGGTCGTCCGTCCGGTCGTCGCGGTCGCTCATACCCGTGGTTCGTGAGGGCGGCGGAAAAGGGTCGCGCCCTACCGGACCTTCGTGCCCGGCACCGCGTCGCCGTGGGTGGTGAGCAGGTCGGCCTGCTCGCCCGCGGCCAGCACCATCCCGTTCGACTCGACGCCGAACAGCTCCGCCGGCTCCATGTTCGCCACGACGACGACCTTCGTGCCCGGGAGGGCGTCGAGGTCGTGGAGCTGCTTGATGCCCGCGACGATCTGGCGCACCTCGTGGCCGACATCGACTTCGAGGCGGGCGAGGTCGTCGGCCCCCTCGATGCCCTCGGCCTCCAGTACCTCCCCGACGCGGAGGTCGAGGTCGCCGAAGTCGTCGAAGCCGATGCGCTCCTCCGTCAGGGGTTCGAGGTCGGTCACGTCGCCCTCCTCGTCCCCCTCGGACTCGTCGCTGTCGGTTTCCTCCGCGGACTCCGCGCGCGCCGCCAGCTCCTCGTTGAGCGCCTCGACCGTCTCGTCCTCGATGCCCTCGAACAGCTCCGAGGGCTCGCCGAACTCGGCCGGGGGGGCCGCGAGCGCGTCCGAGAGCGTCGTGTCGTGGACGCTCCCGTCCTCGTCGAGCTGGGCCCACAGGTCGGCGGCCTTGCCGGGGAGCACCGGCTGCATCAGGACGGCACACGCCTTCGACAGCTGGACGCAGTCGCGGATGACCTGTGCCGCGCGCTCGGGGTCGTCGTCGGTGAGCTTCCACGGCTCGTTCCGCTGGATGTACTCGTTGCCGAACCGCGCGAGGTCCACGGGCGCCTCGCCCAGCCCGCGCACCGAGTAGTCGTTGACGGCCTCGCGCACCGCGCCGATGGCCCCCTCGATGTGTTCGCGGACCTCGTCGCTCACGTCGGCGTCGGGGGTGCCGCCGTAGTTGCGCTCCGCGAACAGCAGCGACCGGTAGACGAAGTTGCCGAGCGCGCCAACGAGGTCGTTGTTCGTCCGCTCCTGGAGCGCGTCCCACGAGAAGTTCACGTCGGCGGTGAACTCGGAGCCGGTGATGATCTGGTAGCGGAACAGGTCGGGGTGGAAGCCGGCGTCGAGGTAGTCGTCGGCCCACACCGCGCGGTTCCGGCTCGTGGAGAAGGCCTCCCCCGCGAGGTTGACGAAGCCGCAGGCCATCACCGCGCGCGGCTCGTTGTAACCGGCTCCGCGCAGCATCGCGGGCCAGAACACGGTGTGGTGCTGGATGATGTCCTGCCCGATGACGTGGACGAGTTCGCCCCCGTCGTCGGTCCAGTCGTCGTCCCACGCGGTGCCGTGGCGCTCCTCGCCGCCGAGTTTCCACGCGGCCTCCCAGTCGAAGTCCGAGCGCTCGGCGTACTGCTTCGTGGACGCGACGTACTCGATGGGCGCGTCCACCCAGACGTAGAGGACGAGGTCGTCGGCGCCCTCGCCGGGGTAGTCGACCCCCCAGTCCATGTCGCGGGTGATACAGAGGTCCTGCAGTTCGCCCTCGACCCACTCGCGGGGCTGGTTCCGGGCGTTGTCGGTGCCTTCGAGGCGGTCGAGGAAGCCCGACAGGTACTCCTGGAAGTCGGCGAGGCGCAGGAACTTGTGGGCGCGCTCGCGGTACTCGGCCGGGTTCCCGGTGAGCGTCGAGACGGGGTCCTCTATCTCGCCGGGTTCGAGGTGGCGCTGACACCCCTCGTCGCACTCGTCGCCGCGGGCGTGCTCGCCGCAGTACGGGCAGGTCCCCTCGACGTAGCGGTCCGGCAGGGGCTGGTCCTCCTCGGCGTCCCACGCGACGGGTATCTCCTTCTCGAAGACGTGGTCGTGCTCGACCCACGAGCGGACGAAGTCGCGGGTGAGGTCCGTGTTCGTCGCGTCGTCGGTGTGGCCGTAGTTGTCGAACTCGACGTTGAAGCGGGGGAACGTCGCCCCGTACTGCTCGTGGTAGTCGAGCGCGAACGCCTCGGGCGAGACGCCCTCCTTCGCGGCGTTGACGGCGATAGGGGTGCCGTGCATGTCGGAGCCGGAGACGAACGCCGTCTCCTGGCCGAGCCGTCGGAGCGCGCGGGAGAGCGCGTCCCCGCTGACGTACGTCCGCAGGTGGCCGACGTGCAGGTCGCCGTTCGCGTACGGCAGCCCGCACGTCACCACGGCGGGCGCGTCGGTCGGGAAGTCGTCGTCGGTCATGGCTGTGCCTCCTCGTGGCGGGGACTAAACCCCGCTGGTTCGGTCGTGTGCGTCATCGTGCGTCGGTGTCGTCGGTCGGAAAACGGTGCGCGGGGGCACCCGGCTTCGCGCCCGGCCGAATCCCGTATGAGGGGACGGGGCCGGACGCTCCGCCGGGCGCGGCGGCTACCGACGCATCGAGAACTGAGCGGCCGCCGTCCGGGCCACACCGGCCCGAGTCGGCGGCCGAACAAAAGCGTTGCCGCGGCGTGCGACCGCGTCTCAGTCGGAGAGCTCGACGCCGCCGAACGCGACGAAGCCGTCGACGACGAGGTCCACCTCGTCGTGGTCCGTCGGGTCGCGTCGGCGCGAGTCCTCGACGCCGCCCAGCACGGGCAACACGTCGAGCTCCACGTTCCAGCCGCGCGGGACGATCACCTCGGCCGCGCCGAAGACGGCCGTCGCCGAGACGCGGACGGGGCCGTCGGTCGGTCGCTCCACGTCGCGCAGGTCGAGCGTGACGCCGCCGAACGCGGCGACGAGGTCCGCGCCGCGGAAGGCGGTACCGACCGGACGTCTCTCCGTCGCGCCGAAGACGGCGAGCGCGTTCACGAACGCGGCGTCCGTGCCCGGAGTGCGGGCGCGGCCGCGGTAGGTGCCGACCGCGAGCGACGCGCCGAACGCGACGAGCAGCAGGGGCCAGAGGGCGAGCACCTCGCCGACCGTCGCGTAGCCGAGCGTCACCGCCTGTGCCGCGCTGGCGACAACGATGAGCAACACCGGCCCGAAGAAGTTCCGGAACCGGGAGGCGACGAGCGCGTACGCCCCGGCGAGGACGAACAGCACGGGCGCGTACCGAAGCAGCCGCCCGGTGTCGTACGTCCCGGTCGTGTCCGCGAGCAGGACGAGGCCCACGAGCGCGACGGCCGCGCCCACTACCACGCTGTTGGAGAGTCGTCTGTACGCCATGGGGGAGAATCGACGTGCGAGGAGATAAACAGCTATTGCCGGGTGGTAGCCTACAGCGTGCCGGTAAGCGTGAAGCCGAGGCCGAACAGCACGATGGTGACGACGAGCCGGCCGACGGAGCCGACGAACGCCGCGCCGGCGAACTTCGCGTAGTCCTCCTCCAGCACGGAGAAGGCGTAGATTGAGACGGTGTCGGGGAAGAAGGGGACCGAGAGCGCGACCGCCATGCCGAGGTAGCCGTACGCCCGCGCGAGTTCGACGGTCTTGCGCTCGGACCACGCCACCAGGTCCACGGGCAGCCGCCTGAACAGGTCGATGACCGGGCCGGACTCCTTCACGCCGTTGCCGACCCGGAGGGCGACGACGGAGCCCGCGGCCTTCCCCAGCCCCGAACAGAGCACGATGAGCGTCAGTTCGACGGCGTAGGGGATGCCGAGGTCGAGGTTCGCGGCGAGGACTATCTCGCTGGGGAGGGGGAGGACCACCGCGATGAGGAAGGAGTACACCGCGATGATGACCAGGCCGAGGGGACCGCGGGCGGCGGTTACGGCCTCCTCGAGGACGTGGATGTCGGGGAGCTGGACCAACAGCAGGTCGAGCGGGGTCACTACCGGAGCGTGGACCGCCCCCGGCCTAAGCGTACCGTTCGCGTCACTCCAGTCGCCGGAGGTCGGCGACGACGGAGCGGAGCGTTTCGCGGGTGACGTGCGGCTGCATCACGAACCGCGCCTCGCCGGCCTCCGTGCGCGAGAGCCGCCACCCCGCCTCGCGGAGCGCTTCGATGCGCTCGGTCCCGAGGTCCGCGGAGACGAGCGGGAGCGTCGGCTCGACGACGGGGTACCCCATGTCGGTGAGCCGGTCGAAGAGCCACTCGGCGTTCGCCGTCGCCGTCTCGTACTGGGCGCGGTAGCCGTCGGGCCACAGCGCGTCGAGCGCCGCGGCCGCGCTCGCCACACCCGCCCCAGAGCGCGTCCCGGTGAGCGTCACCTGCGAGGTGGATTCGAGGTACGGCGTGTCGATGGACAGTTCGTCCAGCAGCTCCGGGCCGCGCGCCAACAGCCCCCCGGCGGGCACGACCGCCTGCCCCATCTTGTGCGGGTCGATGGTCATCGTGTCGATGTCGGCGTCCGCGAAGTCCCACGCGTAGTCGGCGAAGGGGAGCGCGAAGCCGCCCCACGCCGCGTCCACGTGGACGAGCGCGCCGGGGTTCTCGTCCTCGACCACGTCCACGAGCGCGGGCACGGGGTCCACGCGCCCGTACTCGGTGGTGCCGGCGACGCCGACGACGGCGACCGTGTCGTCGTCTATCAGTTCCGCGACGCCGTCGAGGTCGGCGACGCCGTCCTCGGTCGGGGCGACGCGCATCTCGACGCCGAGCACGTCCGCGGCCTTCCGGAACGAGAAGTGCGCGGAGTCGGGAACGACGAAGTTCGGGTCGCGCGTCGCCGCGCGGTTCCGGCCGATGCGGACGGCCTGGATGTTCGCCTCCGTCCCGCCGGAGGTGACGTAGCCCGCGGCGTCGTCGAGCGAGGCGAGGTCGCCGAGGCCCGCGACGACCTCCCGTTCGAGCGCCGCGACGCTCTCGTAGGTGCCGGGGTCGCCGGGGTTGGTGGCGAGGAAACGCTCGGCCGCCGCTCGGGCGTCGGGGTGCGGCTCCGTACACATCGAGGAGAGCACCCGGGAGAAGTCCTGTGGCGTCGCCCGCTGCATTACACGCTCGTGGGGGACGGTCGGTTATAAGTCCCGCCACTCCCGGCTCACAGCGCCTCGGCGACCCACGCCGGCCGCTCGACGGCCGGGGCGTCCGTCGAAACGAGCCGCTGGCGCACGAGGAACGACCCCTCGTACCCGTCGACGGTGTAGTCGCCCCGCGCCTCGAAGTAGCGTATCCGGCCCTCGTCGTCGACTATCACGACCGCGCCGTACTCGCGCACGTCGGTCGCGTTCTCGGGGACCGCGGCGGGGTCCGCTGGTAGCCCCGTCGAGCGCAGGGTGTGGAGCGTCGTCCCGTTCTCGACCGTCGTGTTCGTCACCGTCCACTCGCCGGCCGAGAGGTAGCGCGACACGAGGTTCTCGCCCGAGAGGGTCGCCGCGTCCTGCGGCTCGCCGCTGCCGTAGCGGACGCCGCCGCCGGCCTCCAGCCGGACGGCCTGCACCGTCGTGTTGCCCCACACGTCGAACCGCGAGCCCGGATTGAGGACAGTGTTGTTGTACTCGACCAGCCCCGCCTCCGCGCGGACGACCTGTCGGCGCGGCACGGCGGTCGGCTCGCCGTTCCTGACGAGCGTGGCGTTCACCCGCACCTCGGTGACGAAGCCGCTCTCGTTCAGCCGCGCGGTGTGGGCCGCGAGCAGGGCGTCGGGGTCCGTGAGCGTCCCGTCGTCGGCGGTCACGCCGGGCGGGGCGTTCTCGGGGGTGAGTTCGTCGGTCGGCGTGGGCGTCGCCGTGGGGTCGGTCCCGCCGAGCGAGCAGCCCGCGAGGAGGACGAGGAGACAGAGCGCGAGAACGGGGCGTCGCATACCCGGGCTGCGGTCGGGGCCGGCAAAAGCCTCGTGGCTCGCCCGCGGGCTTATGACGCGGGGCCGCGAGTCCCCGGCCATGAGCGAGACGGTTGACCTGACGTTCGACGGCGACGTGGCGACCCTGACAATCGACCGACCCGAGCGGCTCAACGCCCTCAACGGCGAGACGCTGGACGCCGTGAGCGACGCGCTGGACGAGGCGCGCGGCGACGCGCGGGCGCTCGTCGTCACGGGCGCGGGCGACAAGGCGTTCGTCGCCGGCGCGGACATCTCGCGGATGTCCGAGATGGGCGTCGCCGAGGCCGAGGCGTACTGCCGGACGGGCCACGCCGTCATGAACGCCGTCGAGGAGTTCCCCGCGCCGGTCATCGCGGCCGTGAACGGCTACGCGTTCGGCGGCGGCTGTGAACTCGCGCTCGCGTGCGACTTCCGGGTCGCCTCCGAGCGGGCCGTCATCGGCCAGACGGAGATAGACCTCGGCATCGTGCCCGGGTGGGGCGGCACCCAGCGGCTGGTCCGCCTCGTCGGGGACGCGACGGCGCGGCGACTGGTCATGTTCGGCGACCGCATCGACGCGAGCGACGCCTACGAGCAGGGCCTCGTCGGCGAGGTGGTGGCCCACGACGACCTCGACGACCACGTCGCGGAGATGGCGGCGGAGCTGGCCGAGAAGCCTCGGTTCGCCATGGCCGCCGCGAAGGAGGCCATCAATCAGGCCCACGAGATGGGCCAGCGCGAGGGGCTGGACTTCGAGCGCCGGACGTGGTCGTCGCTGTTCGGCACCCCGGACCAGGAGGAGGGGATGAACGCGTTCCTCGACGACCGGGAGCCGGACTTCGAGTAGCCGGGGCGCGCGACGGCCGCGCGACCGACGCTTTTACTCCGGGCGCGGGCGCCCGACGACCGTGCAGTACGACTTCAGCGACGGCGACCACGACCGGGTGGCGACGTTCGACATCGAGACCACGTCCGTCCGCCCCGCCGACGGGGAGGTCGTCGCGGTCGGGGTCGGCGTCCACGAGCCGGGGTCGCCGGCCGGGGCGGCCGAGTACACGGTCCTCCGGCGCGAGGGGGACGACGAGGCCGCGCTGGTCGAGCGGGGCGTCGCGGCCGTCGAGGACGCCGGGGCGGACCTGCTCGTCTCGTACAACGGCACGGGCTACGACCTCGACTACCTCGACGGGCGGATGGCCGCGCTCGGGCGCGAGCCCGTCCCGGTCGCGCTCCACGAGTCGGGCGACCACCTCGACCTGATGGTGCCACGTCGGGTGCGCGCGAGCGCCGCGGGCGAGGACTACCCCTCGCTGGAGGCGTGCCTGTCGAGCTACGGCATCGAGCCGGCGCGGACGGTGTGGCGCGGCGCGGAGCTGACGAACGTGCGGTTCGGCCGGGAACTCGGGCCCGCGTACCTCGACGCGCTCGGGACGCCCACGGGGGAGGAACTCGGCGCGGTCGTGGACCACTACCTCGTGACCGACCTCGAAGCCAACCTCGCGCTCTACTACGCCGACGTGGGTCGCGACTTCGACCCCGAGTACGCCGGCACGGAGCGCGTCTTCTAGTCGTCGGCGGGGGCGCTCGCGCCGGTCAGCGCGGGCGCGGTCTCGGCCACCTGCGAGTAGGTGAGCGCGAGCGCCGCGACCGCGAGGACGGCGACGGCGAGGAACGGCAGCGCGAAGTCGATGGTGACGAGCACGCCCGAGACGAGCGGCCCGGCGGCGATGCCGAAGCCGAACGCCGTCGTCAGCACCGACAGGGTCGTCCCCGACTGCCCCTTCTTGGCGAGGTCGCCGGCGACGGCGAGCCCGGGCGCGAACACCATCGCGACCGAGACGCCCTGCAGGAGCCGGAAGGCGAGCATCAACAGCGAGCCGGTGCCGACGCCCGCGACCGTCGCGGGGAGCGCCGCCGCCATCTCCGGGACGAACCCCTGAAGCGCGAGCGAGGGCGCGAGCAGGGCGAAGCCGCCGACGAGGAACGGCCGGCGGCCGTACCGGTCGGAGGCCCGGCCGATGGGCACCTGAAAGAGGACGTTCGCGATGACGACGGCGGCGAACTGGACGGAGAAGAGGAACGGCCCCTGCGAGAGCTGGGCGTTGATGACCTCCTGTATCGTGGCGAAGACGGCGATGCCGGTCGCCATGAAGAAGGTGCCGACGCCGACGACGAAGACGGGGTCGAACAGCTGGTCCTCGCCGCGGACGCGGATGGAGAGGTCGTCACTGGCGTCGGCCTCCTCGCGCTCGGGGTCGGAGACGAGCACGGTGACGAGCGCGAACGCGACGACGGCGCCGAGCACCGCGACGGCGAAGGCGGCGTCGAACCCCGACACCGTCGCGCCGAACACGTCGTAGGAGACGACCGTCTCGGAGGCGATACCGCCCGTGATGAGCAGGCCCGCGAGGATGGGACCGAAGCCGAAGCCGATGAGTCTGAAGGTGTTGAAGATGCCGAAGTTGTTGCCCCGCCCGGCGTCGTCGGCGTACTCGTTCACCAGCGCGAGCGTGACGGGCACCGTCAGCGCCGCGCCGACCCCCTGGAGGGCGCGCGCGCCGAGCACGGCCCAGTAGGAGGTGACGAACGGGTAGATAGAGGAGCCGATGCCGAAGACGACCAGCCCCGCGAGGACGAACACCTTCCGGCGGCCGGCGCGGTCGGAGGCCCGCCCGGTGAACGGCTGGAGCGAGCTGTTCAGCAGGCCGAACAGCGACAGCACGACGCCGATGAGCAGTTCGGTGGAGAACCCCTCCAACCCCGCGAGCGAAATCTCCCCCGAGGCGATGTACAGCGGCAGGACGATGACGAGAAAGGAGTTGCCGAGCGAGTCCGCCATCCGGGCGAACGCGAGCGCGAGGACGCGGTTGTCGGTCCCGAGAACCATCTACCCGAACGACGGCCGGCGCCGTGAAGAATCGACCGATACCCGCCCCCTCCCGCCGGCGTCGGCGCGCCGTACGAACGCTTAAGTGTCGGAATCGGGTGGACTCGAACCGATGCGGTTCTGTGACGAGTGCGACTCCATGATGCACGCCGAGGGCGGGACGTGGACGTGTCGCGCCTGCGGCAACGAGGCGCCCCGCGACGCGGCCGACGAGTCGGGAATGACGACGACGGAGGGCCAGCGCACGGACGAGCGCTCGCGGGCGGTCGGGGAGGGCGACGGGGACGCCGAGGCCGTCCCGAAGGACTGTCCCGCGGAGGACTGCGACGGCGACCGCGCCCGCTACGGGACGATGCCGAAGCCGGGCGGCTCCTACGAGGTCCGGCTGTTCACCTGCGTCGCGTGCGGCCACAAGTGGCGCGAGGCGTGACACTCCGGGGTCGCCGTCGAAGCTATCTCCCCGCGCGGCGAACTCCGGCCTATGACCGAGCGGAAACTGACCGACCTGCCCGACCTGCTCGCGACGCTCGACTACCCCGTCCCCCGGGCCGACGCGGCCGCGGCGTTCGACGGCGTGACGCTCCTGTTGGCCGACGGCGAGGTCGGCCTGGACGACGCGGTGCGCGCCTGCCCGAGCGAGCGGTTCGCGGACGCCGGCGAACTCGAATCGGAGCTGTACGGCTCGCTCCCGACCGAGGCCGTCGGCGAGCCGGGCCAGTCGGAGGGCGACGCCTGACGTATCCCCGTGTTTATGTAGCGCCGTCGCCGAACGGGGGACAGTAATGCAGTTCTGCGACGAGTGCGGCTCGATGATGCACACGGACGGGGACGCGTGGGTGTGCCGCTCCTGCGGCCACGAGGAGCTCCGCGACTCCGCGGCCGAGGCGGCGATGACCACCACCGAGGGACAGGACCACGACGGCGGGCCCGTCGATATGTCCGAGGTGGACGACACCGAGATCGGCCCGACGACGAAGGCCCGGTGTCCGAACCCGGACTGCGACGGCGAGCGCGCGCGCTACGAGATGAAGCAGATACGCGCGGCCGACGAGTCGGAGACGCGCTTCTTCACCTGCGTCGAGTGCGGCAAGAAGTGGCGCGAGGACGACAACTGAGCGCGCACGACCGTTTTTGACCCGGGCGACCGTGCCCCCGGTATGGAACGGTGGCCGACGGTCCCCGAGCGGGCGCTCGACGACGGCGGCTGGGAGCGCGCCGACCGCTCGACCGAGACGGTGTTCGACCTCGGGGTCGCGAGCGTCGTCGGGCGCACGCTGCTGTACGAGGACCCCGCGCTCCGCGAGCGGCTGGGAACCGGCGAGACGACGCGCTTCTTCTTCGCCACGGCGCTCGACTTCCGCCCGACGCTCCCGCCGGGCGCCGAGGGGGTCATCGAGTCCACGGTGGCGAACGAGGCCGCGGACTCCTTCGCCGCCGACCTCCGCGACCGGGGCTTCGCGGGGCTGCGCCGGCGCCGACAGGGAACCCTGCGCGTCGATTCCGGCGCGAGGGCGCGGCTCTCGAACGTCCGTGCGACCTGCGAGGTCGGGGGCGAACAGCTCGACGTGACCGGGTGGCTCGCGGTGTGGCGCGACGACGGCTTCCTGCTCGCCGGCGGCGCGTACCCGGAGGTCGGCGAGGAGGAGTACCGCGAGGAACTGCTCTCGCTGATTCGCGCGGTGGAGTAGCTACAGCAGGGGCGTCCGCGCGAACGTGAGGTAGCCGGTGTGGCCGACGCCGCGGGTCGAGGGCCGGGAGCCGCGCTCGTCGAAGTCCATCCCCCGCTGGATGGTCTCGACCGTCTCCACGTCCACGAGGCCGGCGTCGCGAGCCGCCTCGACGCAGTCGCGCGACGACTCCACGAACGGGGAGTAGACCGCGAGCGGCGCGCCGGGCGCGAGCAGGTCGGGCGCGCGCGAAACGACGGTCGCCGCGTCGCCGGTGTCGAGCGTGAGGCCGTCGAAGTCGGACAGCGCGTCGAGGTCGTCGGTCACGTCGCCGGTCCGAACCTCGACGCGGTCCGCGACCCCGGCGGTCGCCATATTGTCGCGCGCCACCTCGGCGAAGTCCGCGTCGCGCTCGTAGGTCGTCACCTCGACGCCGAGCCGTCCGAGGTAGGCGGCCAGAATCCCGGTTCCGGTGCCGGCATCGAGCACGCGGTCGCCCGCCGCGAGCCCGAGTTGGCCGAGAACGAGCCCGATGTCGCGGGGCATCATCGGCGCGCCGGTGCGTTCGAGGTGGTCGAACAGGTCCGGGCCGCGCGGCTCGCGGACGACGAACCGCTCGCCGATGTGGGTCTCCAGCGTGTCGCCCGGTTCGACGTCCTCGGGGACCTCCAAGATGCCGAGGTCGGATTCGAGGGTGTCGCCCGGTTCGAGGAGGTGTTCGCGGTCCTCGCGGACGAGGAGGTAGCTCACTCCAGCCGCTCGACGGCCGCCGCGAGGTCGCCGTCGGTCGCCTCCAACGCCTCGCGCGCCTCCTCGTTCGAGACGCCGGTTCGCCCGGCGACGATGTCGATGTCCGACTCGGGGATGGCGCTCGCGTCCTCGTCCTCCTCCGCCTCGCCGGCCTCGACCTCGGGCGCGCCGCCCTCGCCGCGCGGGCGCACGTCCGGCTCGCCGACGATCTGGTAGGTGGCCTGCCCCTGCGCGTCCATCTTCTGGACCTCGGCGTCGTGGAACACCATCTCCTCGTCGGCGGTGCGGATGACGACCTCCTCGGCGTCGATCTCGGTGAGGTCGATCCCCATCTGGTTCATCATCTGCTTCATCTTGCGCGGGTTCATCCCGCCGCCTCCTCCGAACATGGCTACTCCGTGGCCCGCCGAGGTGAAAAACGCTCCCTTCCGCGGCCCCGCTCGCGCCCCGCCTCAGGCCGGCGAGAGCCGGACCAGCGGCGCGTCGCCGGCGTCCACGACTGCGAGCAGCGCGCCGTCGGCGCCGACGGCCACGTCGCGGACCCGCCACCCGCGGTCGGCGAGCAGCGGGGACCGTTCGGTCACGACCGCGTCCTGTCCCTCGCCCTCGACCGTGAACCGCGCGAGGTACTGCGAGGCGAGCCCGCCGACGAACAGGTCGCCGTCCCACGCCGAGAGGGCATCGCCGTCGTAGAAGGTCATCCCGGAGGGCGGGAAGCCGCCGGCCTCGCCGCCGCAGGGCCACGAGTAGACCGGGCCGACCACGTCCTCGCGCTCGTCGTGCGGGACGCCGACCGGGTCGTTCGTGCCGTACCGGCACCCCTCGTCGGCGACCGGCCAGCCGTAGTTCGCCCCGGCCTCGACGACGTTCAGTTCGTCGCCGGCCCGCTCGCCGAACTCCGACTCCCACAGCGCCCCGTTCGCGCGCAGGGCGAGTCCCTGCGGGTTCCGGTGGCCGTAGCTATAGACGGCGTCGCTCGCCCCCTCGCGGTCCGCGAAGGGGTTGTCGTCGGGGACGGTCCCGTCGCGGCCCAGCCGGAGGACGCTCCCGAGGTCGTCGTCGAGCGTCTGGCCGACGTGGTCCGGGCCGAAGTCCTTGAACTGCCGGTCCCCGACGGTGACGAAGAGGTGGTCGCCGTCGTCGACGACCCGCGACCCGTAGTGGCCCGACGACCGGACGAACGGCCGGGCGGTGTACAGCGGCTCGAAGTCGGCCAGTCGCTCGCCGTCGAGCCGGCCGCGACCGACGCGGGTGCTGGAGCCGCCGTCGCCTGAGACGGAGTAGGTGAGGTAGACGAGCCGCGAGTCGGGGAAGTCGGCCGCGAGCGTCGCGTCGAGCAGGCCGCCCTGTCCGCGGGCGAACACCTCGGGCGCGCCCGGCACCTCGGTTCTCTCGCCACTCTCCGGGTCGGCGATGACGAGGCGCCCCCCCTGTTCGGTGACGAGCGCGCGGCCGTCCGGGAGCGGCGCGACGGCCCACGGCGAGGAGAGCCCGGTGACGACGGACTCGACGCGCACGCGGGTGCCGTCGGCGGTTTCGGTCGTGTCGGTCGCGGGGGCGGCTCGGTCGGTACAGCCGGCGAGCCCGACCGCGGCCGCCCCGGCGAGCGCGACGAACGAACGGCGATCCATGCTCGGAGGTGGAGCCGACGACGGGAAAGCCCCGCGCTACCGCACCCCCGAGCGCACCTTCACCGCCATCCCGCTCCCGAAGTCGGCCATCGCCGACGCGGGGAGTTCCGCACGCCCGACCGCGAGCAGGTCGCCGTCGGCGTGGACCACGGCCACCTCGTCGCCGGGGCGTAGCTCCGCGCCCGCGTCGCGGACGAACTTCGCGAAGACGTTCTTCCCGTCGCGGACGAACGGCTCCGACTCGTCGCCGACGACGACCCGCGCGGCCGGCGCGGGCAGCTCCGCACAGAGCCGTCGGCCGCCCGCCGGCCCCAGCCGGAAGCGGCCGTCCTCGCCGTACGAGACGAGGTGTTCGCCGCCGGGCGAGCCGTCGGCCGCGTGCCCCTCCGAGCCCTCGCCGACGTGTATCTGGGCCGGGCGGCCCGAACTCGTCCGGCGCACCCGCGGCTCCTCCTCCTCGGGAAACAGCGCCGCGCCCGCGCCGCGCCCGAACTGGTAGTCCGCGACCGTGACGAGACCGCGGCGTTCGTCGGCGTCCATACCCGGGCGTCGGCGCTCCCGGCCATACGGCTTTCGTGTTCTCACGCGCCCGAGAGCCGCGCCGCCACGGCCCGCGCCACGCCGAGCGGGTCGGAAAGCGCCGGACCCACCCGGAGCCGCGCCACCACGCCCGCGTGGTCGGCGGGCCACACTTCGCGGTCGCCGACCGCGATGCGGGCCTCGGGGTCGGTCAGCGTTCGCGACACGTGGAGCGGCGTCGCCGGCCCGCCCACGAGGACGTAGTCGACCCGCCGCGAGAGGAAGGACCGCTCGTTCCCGAGGTGCGCGAACTGACAGCAGGTCGGCCCCGCCCCGTCGGCGACCGCCCACGCGTCGCCCAGCCGTTCGCCGAGGATGCCGTACGCCGAGGGCGACGGCGACTCCGGCCGGCTGTTGAGGTCCGCGAGCAGCACCGTCGCGCCCGTGTCGGGCAGGCGTTCGCGGAGTTGGCCCGCCTGCGCCCGGCGTATCGTCGCGTTCGCGGAGGCGAGGTGGGTCGCGCCCGCGGTCACGTCCACACCCCGAACCCGCAGGTCGGCGAAGCAGTAGCCGCGCGTCGCGGTGAACCGCTCCCCGTCAACGACCGTCGAGGCGTTGACGGCGTAGGTCCCCGAGCGCGTCCCGCCGACGGCCACGTCGTCGCGAACGAGCAGCGCGTCCCGGTCGAGGAGGCGCACCCCGACGGTGCCGTTCCCGGTGCTCGCGGGGAGAGTCACGTCGGCGTTCGCCGAGACGGCCGCGACGCGGTAGTCCGCCCCGGCGTCCTCGAAGCCCGCGACGAGGGCGTCGAGGAAGTCCGCGACGACCTCGCCGTCGCGCTCGACCAGCGCCGCCTCCTGCACCCCGACGACGGCCGGGTCGTGCGCCGCGAGCGTCGATGCGAGCGCGGCCATCCGTTCCCCGGGCGCGTTCCGGCGCAGGCGCGCGAACCGCTCGGCCACCACGTCGGGGTCGATGCGCTCGGCCGAAACGAGGTCGTAGAGGCGGACGCCGAGCCCGACGTTCTGGGTCGCGACGGTCGTCTCCGCGGCCGCGAGCCAGTCGGGGACGCCCGCCCGCGCGGCGAGAGGGGTCGCGCCGGCCGCCGCTCGGAGGAAGCCCCGACGCGTCGGGGAGGGCATGGCTCCGTCTGCGGGCGCGTGCGTCAAAAGCCCCCGCGCCTACCGCTCGACGCGGGTCACGTCGTCGAGCGTCTCGCGCCGGCGGACGACGCGCGCCTCGCCGCCCTCGACCGCGACCTCCGCGGGCCGCGGCTGCGAGTGGAACTGGCTGGCGAGTTCGTAGCCGTACGCGCCGGCGTTGCCGATGGCGAGCAGGTTGCCGCGCTCCGGTTCCGCGACCGGCCGGTCGGTACAGAACACGTCCGCGCTGGTACAGCAGGGGCCGCCGACGGAGACGGGTCGCGGCTCGCGGTCGGGCGCGGAGACGTTTCGGATGGGGTGATACGAGTCGAACATCGCGGGCCGGATGAGGGTGGCGAGCGAGGCGTCGACGCCGACGACGGTCGCGGCGGGGGCCTCCTTCACCGTGTTCACCTCGGTCAGGATGAGTTCGGCGTCCGCGACGACGTAGCGGCCGGGTTCGAGCTTCAACTGTGCGTCGAGGTCGCCCACGGCCTCGCGGATACGCTCGCCGACCTCCGGCATGTCGAGCGGTTCCTCGTCCTCGCGGTAGGGGACGCCGTAGCCGCCGCCCACGTCCACGAACTCCAGATCCGTGTCGGCGGCGTCGGCCGCCGAGCGCGCGATGTCGGCCACCCGGCCGACCGCGCGGCAGTGCTCGTCCAGCGAGTCGTTCAGGACGCCGCTTCCGATGTGAGCGTGAATCCCTACGAGGTCGAACCGCTCCGCGACATCCGCAGCCACCTCGTCGACGTGTTCGGCCGGGATGCCGAACTTCGCGTCCTTCCCGGTGGCGACCTTCTCGTGGTGGCCGGTGCCGATGCCCGGGTTCACCCGGATGGCGACGCGCCCGTCGTAGCCCCGCTCCGCGAGGCGGTCGAAGGTGTCGCGCGCGCCCCCCGTAATCGTGAGCCCCGGAGCCTCCTCGCTCAGTTCGACGGCGCGGTCGAGGTCCGCGTCCGGCGGATTGACGGCCGTGTACTGGAGCGTGTTCGGGTCCGCGCCGGCCGCCATCGCGCGGTGGAGTTCGCCCCACGCCGCGCACTCGATGTCCGCGCCCGCGTCGAGCAGGGTTTCGAGGACGGCCTTCCCCGTGTGTGCCTTCGCGGCGTACATCACGTGGGCGTCCGGGAAGGCGTCGGCGAACCGGCGGTAGTTGGCCGCGACGCGGTCGAGGTCGGCGACGTACAGCGGCGTGCCGTGCTCGGCCGCGAGGTCGCGCAGGCGCTCGTGGTCCCAGTCGGCGAGCCGCTTCACCGGGAGCGAGTCGTGGCTCATTCGCGCAGCGCGTCCTCCCGGCGGGTGGCTTCGAGGGTCTCCTCCTCGACGTGGGTGGCGACGACGGCGGGCTTGTACGCGCCGCCCTCGAAGAGGTCGTGGTCGCCGACGCTCGACTCGACGTAGCGGATGAAGGCGCGGCGCTCCGGCGGCAGTTCGCCGTACAGCACCTCCTCCTCCACGAGGTCGTACACCGGGATGCGGGGCGTGAGAAGCGTGTTCTCGCCGACCACGGAGTTCTCGCCGACGACGAACCCGGAAGTGACCCGACAGCCCGCGCCGAGCGAGACGCCGTCCTCGATGACGACCGGCGCGTCCTCGACGGGTTCGAGGACGCCCCCGACGAGCGTGTTCGCGCCGAGCTTCACGTCCGACCCGATCTGTGCACAGGAGCCGACGGTGTCACACGAGTCCACGAGCGTCCCGTCGCCGACGTACGCGCCCACGTTGACGAACGAGGGCGACATCATGATGGCGTCGCTCCCGACGTACGCGCCCCGGCGAACCACGGTTCCGTTGGGCGTGTTTCGCGTACCCCGTTCCGGGAGGTCCGCGGTGTCGCGGAGCGGCAGCACGTCGTGGTAGGCGACGCCCCCGTGGTCGTGTGCCTCGATGGCGCGCAGCCCGAAGTTCAGCAGAATACCCTGCTTCACCCAGTCGTTCGCCTCCCACGAGCCGTCGCGCTTCTCGGCGGCGCGGACGCCCCCCGACTCCAGCGCATCGAGGAAGTCGTCCAGCGTGTCGAGCCCGTCGGGGGACTCGTCGTTCTCGTAGCGGTTCCACAGCTCCCGGACGTCGGATTCGAGCGTGCTCATAGTACGTCGGTGAAGTCGTAGCGGCCGGCCTCGCGGTCGGCCAGTCGTTCGGCGGCGTCGACCGCGCCGGCCGCGAAGACCCGGCGCGACTCGGCGCGGTGTGTCAGCGTCAGTACCTCGTCGTCGCCCGCGAGCAGCACCTCGTGCTCCCCGCGGACGGTCCCGGCCCGGCGGACGTGGACGCCGACCTCGGCGGCCTCGCGGAGGTGGTCCCCCTCGCGGCCGTAGGTGCGGTCGAGCGCCTCGCCGCGGGCCTCGTCGATGGCGTCGAGCAGGGAGACGGCGGTCCCCGACGGGGCGTCGCGCTTCCCGTCGTGGTGCGTCTCGGTCAGTTCGGCGTCGTACTCCGGCAGGGCCTCGACGCCCGCCCGGACCACCCGGAGCAGCGCCTGGACGCCCTTCGCGAAGTTCGAGGCCGCGAGGACCGGGACCGTCCCGGCCGCGGCGTCGAGCGCGGCCTCGGCCTCGTCGTCCAGCCCGGTCGTCCCGACGACGTAGGGCACCCCGGCGTCGGCCGCCGCGGCCGCGTGGTCCGGGGTGGCCTCGGGCACCGTGAAGTCCACGAGCGCGTCGGCGGCGTCGAGCGCGGCGTCGAGGTCGGCGAGGTCGTGTTCCCCCTCGTCGGGGTCGCGCGAGAGGGCGACGACCGCGTGATCGCGGTCGCGCGCCTCGGCGACCACCTCGCTCCCCGTGCGCCCGGTCGCGCCGGCCACCGCGAGCCTCACGCGTCCGTCGCCTCCGCTTCGTCGAGGTCGGCGAGCACCGCGCGCAGGCGCTCGCGGTTCTCGTCGCCCATCCGCGAGAGCGGCGGGCGCATCGTCGCGTCCATGTGGCCGCGGATGGCCTGCGCCTCCTTCACCGGGATGGGGTTCGTCTCCACGAACAGGGTCCGGAACAGCGGCCCGAGTTCGTAGTGGAGTTCCCGCGCGGCCGCGAACTCGTCGTCCAGCGCGAGGTCGACCATCCGGCTCGTGCGCGACGGCTCGACGTTCGCCGAGACGGAGATACAGCCGCGGCCGCCCATCGCCATGATGGGGAGCGTGAGCGCGTCGTCGCCGGAGAGCACCGCGAACGCCTCGTGGCGGGTGCGCTCGATGACCTCCGCGACCCGGTTCAGGTCGCCGGAAGCGGCCTTGTAGCCGACGATGTTGTCGTGGGAGGCGAGCGCCTCGGCCGTCTCCACGGCGATGTTGCGCCCCGTGCGCCCCGGAACGTTGTAGATAACCTGCGGGAGGTCCACCGCGTCGGCGACGGTGCGGAAGTGCTCCTCCATGCCCGCGGGCTCGGGGGTGTTGTAGTACGGCGAGATGAGCAGCAGGCCGTCGGCGCCGGCGTCGGCCGCGCGCCGCGAGAGGTCGAGCGCCTCCTGCGTGTTGTTCGAGCCGGAGCCGGCGACCACGGGAATCGAGTCGACGGCATCGACGGTCGCCTCGATGACCTCGACGTGTTCGTCGTGGCTCATCGTCGCGGACTCGCCGGTGGTGCCGACGGGGACCACGCCGTGGACGCCCTCGCGCTCGACGCGCCGGACGTTCTCGCGCAGCGTCTCGAAGTCGATACTGCCGTCCTCGTGGAACGGCGTCGTGAGCGCCGGCATCGCGCCGGCGAACGGGTCGTGTGTCATGTGTGTGGTGGGTGAAGGGTGGTCTGCAGGCGGTGCCCGGAACGGCCCGCGACGGGGTGCCACGCCCGCCGGGAGCCCCGCTCAGGGTTTGCCTTTCGAGAACGCGCCGCCACACCGGCCGCTCGCCGTCCGCGTGCCGGATGTGGTCAGGGGCATACGCGAACGCCCGTCTCGCGCGGACTTAGTCGTTGTGTGACGCGGCCGTTTTCGCCGTCGCGAGCGCGTGTGGACACACGACACGGGGGTCGGCCGTCGCCGCGGTGGGGGCGAGGTCTTCGGGTTCGCCCACGTTCACGTGAAACGAGAACACACCACGTACCGTATGTCAGCGGGGGAGAACATACGGCGGTTGGTGAACGAGGGGGTCGAACCGCTCGACGAGGAGGTACTGAACGACATGCTCGCCCCGGAGCTGGACGTCGTCGGCTCCGACGAGACGTACTCGCGCGAGCAGGTGATAGAGAGCATGGGTCGTATCGACGCCGCCCTCTCGGACCTCTCCTACGAGGTCCGCGAGGTCTGGGAGGGCGACGACGGCCACGCGGCCCACATCGGGCTATCGGGGACGTTCGACGCACCCTACCGGTACACCGACCCGGGAACCGGGGAAACCGGGGAGGTCGAACCGACCGGCGAGTCGGTGTCGGGGGGCGCGCTGTACGTCCTCCGGCTCGACGAGGACGGCACGGTCGACGGGATGGTGAGCCACGGCTACACCGAGATGATGCTGTCGATGGGCGTCATCGAGTTCACCGGAACGCCCGTCGAGGACGCGGGGCAGACGGCGGAGTAGCCGCGGACGACCGTCGCTCGTGACACGAGCGACACGCTTTCCTCGGGAGGCGAGAGAGTGGGGGTAATGCCACCGCTCCACGGGAGCCAGCGGGTCGCCGTGCTCGCCGACTCGCAGAACCTCTACCACTCCTCCCACAGCCTCTACTCGCGCAACATCGACTACACCGCCCTGCTCGACGCGGCCGTCTCCGAGCGGGAACTCGTCCGGGCCATCGCCTACGTCATCCGCGCCGACTCCCCGAACGAGGAGGAGTTCTTCGAGGCCATCGAGGACATCGGCTTCGAGCCGAAGATCAAGGACATCAAGACGTTCGCCGACGGCTCGAAGAAGGGCGACTGGGACGTGGGCATCTCGCTCGACGCGGTGACGCTCGGCGAGCACGTCGACGTGGTCGCGCTCTGTTCGGGCGACGGCGACTTCTCGCGGCTCTGCTCGCACCTGCGCCACCAGGGGGTCCGCGTCGAGGTGTTCGCCTTCGGCCACGCCGCGTCGGAGGACCTGCTCGACGCGGCCGACTCCTTCGTCGATATGGCCGAGGAACAGGACCGCTTCCTGCTCTAGAGCTCGTTCACGAGGTCGCTCGCCAGCCCGGTGTAGCCCGCCGGCGTCAGCGCGTGCAGTTCCTCGCGGACGGACTCGTCGACGTCGAGGTCGTCGAACAGGTCGCGGAAGTCCGCGAGCGTGACGCGCTTGCCGCGGGTGAGTTCCTTCACGCGCTCGTAGGCGTCGTCGTGGCCCTCCCGGCGGAGTATCGTCTGGACCGCCTCGCCGATGACCTCCGGGGTCGAGTCGAGGTCCTCGCGCATCACCTGCTCGTTGGGCGTGACCTTCGCCAGCCCCGTTGCGGTCTTGCCGTAGGCGATGAGACAGTGGGCGAGCGCGCTCCCGATGTTCCGTTTGACCGTGGAGTCCGAGAGGTCGCGCTGGAGCCGCGAGGTGGTGACGTAGTCGCCGAGGAACACGAGGTCCGAGTTCGCCTTCGAGAGGTTCCCCTCGCTGTTCTCGAAGTCGATGGGGTTCACCTTGTGCGGCATCGTGGACGACCCCGTCTCGCCCGCGGCGGCCTCCTGGCCGAGGTAGCGCCGGGAGACGTAGAGCCAGACGTCGCGGTCGAGGTCGAGCAGGACGTTGTTCGCGTTCCGGAGCGCGTCGAACAGCGTCTGGAGGTCGTCGCAGGGGTTCACCTGCGTCGAGAGGTCGCGGTGGTGCAGGCCGAGCGACTCCACGAACGTCCGCGAGAAGGCGGGCCAGTCCACGTCCGGGTAGGCGACCCGGTGGGCGGCGTAGGTGCCCGACGCGCCGGCGAGCTTGCCGGTCAGCCCCTCGGCCGCGCGCTCCACCTCGCCGATGGCGCGGCCCAGCCGCGACGCGAAGACGGCCATCTCCTTGCCGTACGTCGTCGGGGTCGCGGGCTGGCCGTGCGTGTGGGCGAGCATCGGGAGGTCGCGGTGCTCGCGGGCGGTGTCGGCGAGCGTGTCGCGCAGGTCGCGCAGCGCGGGCACGAGCACCTCTTCGACGGCGGGGGCGAGGAGCAGGCGCTGGGCGAGGTTGTTCACGTCCTCGCTCGTCAGGCCGAAGTGAATCAGCGAGCGGGCCCGCTCGGGGGCGTGTTCGCGGACGAAGTACTCGACCGCCTTCACGTCGTGGTTGGTCGCGGCGTACCCCTTCCACCCCTCCGTTTCGAGCCGCTTGAGTATCGCGGCGTCCTCGGCGTCGAACGACTCGTAGGCGTCGCGCAGGTCCTCCCGCTCCGTGCGGTCGAGGTCGACGGTGTCGGCGAGGTCCGCGAGCGCGAGGAGGTACTCGACCTCGACGCGGACGCGGGCGCGCATCAGCGCCGACTCGCTCGCGTACTCGACCAGCGGCTCCGTGTACCGGGCGTAGCGGCCGTCGAGCGGCGAGACGGCCGCCAGCGCGGGTCGGTCGGTCATACCCCGGAGTGCTCACAGCGCGGCCAAAGGCGTGTCGGTCGGGAGACGCACGGGTGTGCATACTACGCGGCGCGTGGCGGACCATCGACGGCGGAAGTATGCACGGACGCGCACAGCGACCGGGACCGGACCGCAACTACTTTGCGCGGCCGGGGCGCGGTTTCGCGTATGCAAGTCGCCGGAATGGCCTCGAACCGCGGCCGGAACCTCCTGCACATCGCCGACACCGTCGAGGAGGTGGAGTTCTCCGTCGTCCTCGCCAACGAGGAGGGCGCGCCCGTCGTCGAGGGCGCGGCCGAGCGCGGCATCGCCGCCGAGGTGGCCGTCCGCGAGGAGGGCGAGTCGCGCGAGGCCCACGAGGCCCGCGTGCTGGACCGACTCGACGGCTACGAGTTCGACCTGCTGCTGCTCGACGGCTACATGCGCGTGCTGACCGAGGACTTCCTCGACGAGGCCCCGACGACGCTGAACGTCCACCCCTCGCTGCTCCCCTCGTTCCCCGGGTTCGACGCCCACGAGCAGACGCTCGACGCGGGCGTCCGGATGACCGGGTGTACGGTCCACGTCGTCGACGAGACGGTCGACGGCGGCCCCGTCGTCACGCAGGAACCCATCCCGGTCTTCGAGGGGGACGACGAGGCCACGCTGAAGGAGCGCGTCCTCTACGAGGGCGAGTTCAAGGCGTACCCCCGCGCCGTGCGCTGGTTCGCCGAGGGCCGCGTGACGGTGTCCGACGGCGAGGTCACGGTCGAGGGCGACGACGACGGGGAGTTCCCCGCCCGCCGCGTCACGGCCGAGGAGTTCGCCGCCGACCTCCGCTACGGCGAGAACCCCCACCAGGACGCCGCGCTGTACGCCGACCGCGCCGTCGAGGAGGCGAACGTCGTCACCGCCCCGCAGCTGAACGAGGGGGCGAAGGCGCTGTCGTACAACAACTACAACGACGCTGACGCCGCGCTCGGCCTCATCAAGGAGTTCGACGAGCCGGCGGCCGCGGTCATCAAACACACCAACCCCGCGGGCTGTGCGACCGCCGACACGCTCGCCGACGCGTACGCCGACGCGCTCGCCACGGACCCGATGAGCGCGTTCGGCGGCGTCGTCGCGCTCAACCGCGAGTGCGACGCGGCGACGGCCGAGCGGGTCGTCGATTCGTTCAAGGAGGTCGTCGTCGCGCCCGCCTACACCGACGCCGCGCTCGACGTGCTGTGCGGGAAGGACAACCTCCGCGTGCTCGCCGTCGGCGACCTCTCGGCGCGCACCGAGCGCATGACCGAGAAGCCGCTCGTCGGCGGCCGACTCGTGCAGGAGCGCGACCTCTGGGCCCCCGAGCGCGACGACCTGGAGTTCGTCACGGAGCGCGACCCGACCGACGAGGAGGTCGCGACGATGCTGTTCGCGTGGCGCGTGCTCAAGCACGTGAAGTCGAACGGCATCCTGTTCGCCGACGGCACCGAGACCGTCGGCGTCGGGATGGGGCAGGTGTCGCGCGTCGACGCGGTCCGCCTCGCGGCCATGAAGGCCGACGAACACGCCGAGGGGAAGGGCAGCGAGGGCGCGGTGATGGCCTCGGACGCCTTCTTCCCCTTCCCGGACGGCATCGAGGCGGCCGCGGAGGCGGGCATCGAGGCCGTCATCCAGCCCGGCGGCAGCGTCAACGACGAGGACGTCATCGAGGCGGCGAACGAGCACGGCATGGCGATGGCGTTCACCGGGAACCGGACGTTCCGCCACGACTGACCGCCGCCTCCGACAGCCCTAAACGAACCCCGAGTCACCTCCCGAGTATGCAGTACCACGAGGCGGCGGCGTGGCTGTTCGACCTCCGGCGGCACTCGCCGCGCACGGGGGTCGAGCACACCCGCGCGCTCCTCGACCACCTCGGCTCGCCCGACGACGCCTACGCCTGCGTGCAGGTCGCCGGCTCCAACGGGAAGGGCTCGACCGCGCGACTGCTGGAGCGCGCGCTCCGCGAGGCGGGGCTGGACGTGGGGCTCTACACCTCGCCGCACCTCCACGACGTGCGCGAGCGGGTCCGCGTGGACGGCCGGAAGATGCCGAAGCGCGCCCTCGCGGAGTACGTCGAGACCGTCGAGCCGTACGTCACGGAGCGGGGCGGCACCGGCGCCTCGCCCACCTTCTTCGAGACGGTGACGGGGATGGCGCTGTGGGAGTTCGCGAGACAGGACGTCGACGTGGCCGTCCTGGAGGTCGGCATCGGCGGGCGCTACGACGCCACCTCCGCCGTCTCGCCCGTCGCCAGCGCCGTCACCTCGGTGACGATGGAGCACGCGGACCTGCTCGGCGACACCGAGGCCGAGATCGCCCGCGACAAGGCACAGGTGGCGACCGACCGGCCGCTCGTCACCGCGGCCACGGGCGAGGCGCTCGACGCCATCCGCGACGAGGCCGGCGACGTGCTTACCGTGGGCGGCGACGACGCCGACGTGACAGCGACCTACGGGGGCCGCGAGGGGCTCGAAGGGGCCGTCTCGCTCGTCGGCCCGGACTGGGGCGTGGACACGAAGCTCCCCCTCCTCGGGGCGCACCAGGCCCGCAACGCCGGGGTCGCGGCCGCGCTCGCCCGGCAGGTCGGCGAGGAACTCGGGGTCGAAACCTCGCCGGCCGACCTCGCCCGGGGCTTCCGCAACGCCCACTGGCCCGGCCGGTTCGAGCCGATGGGGACCGACCCGCTCGTCGTCCTCGACGGAGCGCACAACCCCGGCGGCTGTGCCGGCCTCGCCGACACCCTCGCGGAGTTCGAGTACGACGACCTCCACCTCGTCTTCGGCGCGATGACCGACAAGGACCACGCGGGGATGGCCGCGGCGCTCCCCGAGGCCGACGCCGTCTACCTCTGTCGCCCGGACTTCGAGCGCGCCGAGCGCCCGGAGGTGCTCGCCGAGTCGTTCGCCGACCCGACGGTCGCGGGCAACGTCCCCGACGCCGTGGACACCGCGCTCGCCGCGGCCGACGAGGGGGACGCCGTCGTCGTCTGCGGCTCGCTGTTCGTCGTCGCGGAGGCGCGCCGCCGCTGGACCGCGACGGAGATACCGAAGCGCGTCCCGGACCTCGACGCCGCCGAGGCCGTCCTCGCCGACGCCGACGTGACCGACGCGGGCGTCTGGCGGATGCGCGGCAAGGGCGTCCACCGCGTCCTCAAAACGACGGTGCGTCCCCGGCAGGCGAGCTACCTGAAGGAGGAGATGCTGTCGCTCGGCGGGGAGTGCGCCACGTCGGGGCTGACGAGCCAGGACCGCGAACCGGTCGACGTGGTCCTGATGGGCACGCTCGCGCAGTTCAAGCGCCTCGTCGGGAAGCTGGAGGGCCAGCCGTACGGCCTCGAACGCGTCGGCGAGCGCGTCCGGGAGGCGCTCGGCATCCGCACGCCCCCCGCGGAAGCGGGGTATCCGTGGGACGACGGCACCGCCGTCATGGGCATCCTGAACGTCACGCCAGACTCCTTCCACGACGGGGGCGAGTACGAGGCCCGCGAGGCCGCCGTCGAGCGCGCCGCGGAGATGGTCGCGGCGGGCGCGGACATCATCGACGTGGGCGGCGAGTCGACCCGCCCCGGCGCGGACCCGGTCCCCGCCGACGAGGAACTCGCGCGCATCGAGCCGGTCATCGAGGCCGTGAGCGACCTCGACGCGCTCGTCTCCGTCGATACCCGGAAGGCGGCCGTCGCCCGCGCGGCGCTCGACGCGGGCGCTGACATCCTCAACGACGTGTCCGGGCTGGAGGACCCCGAGATGCGGCTGGTCGCCGCCGAGTACGACGTGCCGGTCGTCGTGATGCACTCCGTCGAGGCCCCCGTGGACCCCGACACCGAGGTCGAGTACGACGACGTGGTCGAGGACACCATCGACCAGCTGACGGAGCGCGTCCTGCTCGCCGAGAAGGCGGGCCTCGACCGCTCGCGCATCGTCGTGGACCCCGGTATCGGCTTCGGGAAGTCGGCCCGCGAGAGCTTCGAACTGCTCGGCCGCGTCGGGGAGTTCCGCGCGCTCGGCTGTCCGGTGCTGGTCGGCCACTCGCACAAGTCGCTGTTCGCCCACGCCGAGGCGGGCGCGGAGAGCTACGAGGCCACCGTCGCGGGGACGGCGCTGGCCGCCGAACGCGGGGCCGACATCGTCCGCGTCCACGACGTGGCGGGCAACGCCGCCGCCGTTCGGGTCGCCGAGGCGGCCGACGACCCCGACGCGTTCGGCGAATAGCTCAGGGCTCGGTTATCTCCCACGTCTCCGCGCGCCGCCCCGGGACGAGCGGACTGCCGTCCTCCTCGGCCATGTTCTCCAGCGCGATATCGACCGCTCGCCGCGGCGCGAACACGCGGTTCGCGAGTTCGCTCGTCGTGACGGTCACGGTGCCGCCGCCCTCCTCGCGGAGGACGCGCGCGAGTTCCTGCTGGAGCGCGCTACAGGTGTCGAGGTAGCCGTCGCGCGCCTCCGCGGGGTCGGACGTGTCGAACACCGCCATCAGTTCTTCCGGGTCGAGGTCGGGCGGAATCGCTCCCATATCCCCCCTGGGGCGGCACGACGGAAAAACTCGGACCCGATGCCGTACCGGCTCTACGAGGCGAAGTCCCTGTCGTACGGGAAGCGATGACTCACAGCCCCGCGCCCAGTTCCCTGTAGCAGTCGAGCAGGTCGGAGAGCACGCGCTCGCGGTCGTAGCGCGCCATCGACTCGTCGACGGTCCGGCGGCCGTACTCGCGGGCGGCGACGACGGCGTCGGCTATCTCCTCGGAACTCGTGGCGCGGAAGCCGCGCTCGCGGCCCTCCACGAGTTCGTGGGCCGCGGAGTCGCTCTGGTACTCCACGACGCCGACACAGCCGCAGGCGAGCGCCCACATGAGTTCCGTCGCGAACTGCTCGCGCCGCGCGGTGTGGACGAAGGTGTGCGCGCCGCGGTACAGCGCGATTCGCTCCTCGCGCGACACGTCGCCGACGAACCGGACCCGGTCGTCGATGCGGAGGTCGGCCGCGGTCCGCTCGAACTCCGCGCGCGCCGGGCCGTCCCCGACGACCGCCGCGGTCCAGTCGTCCTCGCGCAGTTCCGCGAGCCCAAGGAAGAGGGATTCGAGGTTCGCGTCGGCGTCGAGCCGCCGGCCGGCGACCACGTCCGGGGGGTCGGGATGCGGCTCGGTTTCGCGCACCCGCTCGAAGTCGAGGAACTCGGGGAGCACCTCGACGCGCTCCTCGGCGAGGCCGGCCTCGGCCAGCCGCGACCGGACGTATCGCGAGGGCGCGAGGACACGGGCCGGCGCGCGCCGGGCCGCGCCCCCGAGCCGGGAGTCCTCGACCCCCTCGTCGCCGTACCAGTCGCAGACGAGCGGGGCGCGGGCCAGCGCCGCGCCGACGCGCGCCGACAGCAGCATCGCGGGGGGCGCGGGCGTGGCGTGGACCACGTCCGGGCGGAACCCCGCGAGCAGGGTCGGGAGCCGCGCGGCCGACGAGCCGACCGCCGGCCCGATGTCGATGCGCCGGTAGCGCAGGTCGTCGTCGACGCGCCACGGGCCGGCGTCGGGCCCGAACCACCACTCCGTGCAGAAGACCGTCACGTCGTGCCCCCGGCGCGAGAGGGCACGGGCCAGCGCCTCCGTCCGCGCGACGCCCAGCCGGTCGCTCCGGTGGACGGTCTCGAACGCGACGACGGCGACGCGCATATTGTCGGTTCCGCGGGCGGCGGGTACTAAAAGCCGCCGTGATTCACGGCGGTCCGGCCGCCCCGTCGAACGCCGACGGCGGACGGCGGCGCGGGCGCGGCGACCCCCGCGACCGGGGCGCGGAACGACTTTACGCCGCGGGTCGCACCGGGAGACATGCGCAGGATAGAACGCTACCTCAACGTCCGGAGCGCACACGGCGCGTCCGTGGCCCCGGACGGGACGCTCGCCTTCCTCTACAACGCGACCGGGACGCCGCAGGTATGGACCCTCGACGAGCCCGGCGCGTGGCCGACACAGCGCACGTTCTACGACGAGAGCGTCTCCTTCTGTCAGTACGCCCCCGAGGACGGCGCGCTCGCGTTCGGCATGGACGAGGGCGGCAACGAGCGCGCACAGCTCTACCGGCTCGACCCCGACGGGAGCGTGACGAACTGGACGCAGCACCCCGAGGCGAAACACCGCTGGGGCGGCTGGTCGTCGGACGGGAGCCGGTTCGCGTTCGCGTCGAACCGCCGGGACAACGCCGTCTTCGACGTGTACGTACAGGAGCGCGACGCGACGGGGACCGAGGCCGACCTCGTGTACGAGGGCGACGGCTGGCTCTCGCTGGCCGGCTGGTCCCCCGACGACGACGCCCTGCTGGTCCACGAGGCGCACTCGTCGTTCGACCACGACGCCTACACCCTCGACCTCGATTCGGGCGAACTCACCCACCTCACGCCCCACGAGGGGAACGTCCGCTACGGGAGCCTCCAGTGGGGGCCCGACGGGGACATCTACCTCGTCACGGACGAGGACCGCGACACGCTCGCGCTGGCGCGGCTGACGACCGACGGCGACCTCGACGTCGTCCGCGCGGACGACGAGTGGAACGTGGACGGCGTGGCGATGGACGAGGACACCGGCCGGCTGGTCTACTCGCGCAACGTCGACGGCTACACCGACCTCACGGCCGCGGACCTCGGCGACGACGGACTCACGCTGACGGAGCGCGACCTCCCCGACCTCCCCGACGGCGTCGCGGGCGGCGTCTCCTTCTTCGACGGCGCGGAGCGGTTCGCCGTCACCGCGACGAGCGACGCGGACAACGCCAACGTCCACACGCTCGCCGTCGGGGGCGACCGCGAGCGGTGGACCGACGCGGCCACCGCGGGCCTCCCCCGCGAGGGCTTCCGCACGTCCGAACTCGTGCGCTTCGAGACGTTCGACGGCCGGGAGATACCGGCCTACTACACGGAGCCCGCGGACGCGCCCGAGGAAGGAGCGCCGGTTATCGTGGACATCCACGGCGGCCCGGAGAGCCAGCGCCGGCCCTCCTTCTCGGCGGTGAAACAGTACTTCCTCGACCGGGGCTACGGCTACTTCGAGCCGAACGTCCGCGGCTCGACGGGGTACGGGAAGGCGTACACCCACCTCGACGACGTGGAGAAGCGGATGGACTCGGTGCGCGACATCCGCGCCGGCGTCGAGTGGCTGTCGGCGCGCGGCGCCGTGGATTCCGACCGCCTCGTCGTGATGGGCGGCTCCTACGGCGGCTTCATGTGTCTCGCCTGCCTGACCGAGTACCCCGACCTGTGGGCCGCGGGCGTCGATATCGTCGGCATCGCGTCGTTCGTCACCTTCCTCGAGAACACCGGCGACTGGCGCCGCGCCCTCCGCGAGGCGGAGTACGGGTCGCTCGCCGAGGACCGCGAGTTCCTCGAATCCATCTCGCCGCTCAACCGCGCCGACCGCATCCGCGCGCCGCTGTTCGTCATGCACGGCGCGAACGACCCGCGCGTTCCCGTCGGCGAGGCCGAACAGATCGCCGAGGAGGCCGCCGAACACGTCCCCGTCGAGAAGCTGATATTCGACGACGAGGGCCACGGCATCGCCAAGCGCGAGAACCGCGTGGAGGCGTACTCCGCGGTCGCGGACTTCCTCGACGAGCACGTCTGAGCCGCCGAAACCGGGTATTTAGTTCCGCACTCGGGGACACGAACGATGGGCGGCATTTATCCGACGTCCGGCGGTGGTCGCGGGTAGATGGGCGGGGCCACACGCGACCGGGTGACTGCGCGGCTCGCACAGTTGCGCGGGACGTACGACGCGTTCGACATCAGACAGACGACGGTGAGCGTCGCGCCCGCCGAGTTCGAGCGGATGCGCGCCGACGCTGGCGGGGCGGCGCTGGCCGAGGTCGCGGTGGAGAACGCCGCCGGCGAACACCTGCTGATACAGGAGCGGGACGGCGGCGGCTGGGAACGCCCGACGACGACGGTCGGGGCGGGTCAGCCGCTCGCGGAGACGGTGTGTGCGGCCGTGGAGCGCCGGACCGGCGTCCGCCCGACCCTCACCGGACTCGACCGCGCGGCCATCGTCTGCGTCGACTGTGCGGAATCCGACGCCTCCGCCTACCAACTCCAACTGCGGCTCTCGGCGGTGCCCGAGGCCGGCGAACCCGTCCCGCCGGCCGCGTGGCGCGTCGACGGGCCCGCCGACCTCCTCTAGATAACGCCCGTCACCGTCGCGGCCTCGACGGCCGCCTCCTCGCTCACGCCGTCGCCGAGGATGGTGTAGCGGTCGCGTATCCCGTGGGCGGTCGTCACCGCCTCGACGAACGTCCCCGCGTCGATATCGAGCGCCGCGGCCGTCGTCGGCGCGTCGATGCTCGCGAGCGCGTCGCGCACGTCCGTCCACTCCCCGTCGTCGCCGGAGTGGAGGTACTCGGTCACGACGGAGGCCACCCCGACCTGGTGGCCGTGGAGCGCCGGGTCGGGCGCGATGCGGTCGAGCTGGTGGCTGATGAGGTGTTCCGCGCCCGAGGCGGGCCGCGAGGAGTCCGCGATGGACATGGCGACCCCCGAGGAGACGAGCGCCTTCGTGACGACCCACGCCGACTCCTCCAGTTCGCGCTTGATGGAACCGGCGCGCGCGACGAGCATCTCCGCGGTCATCTGCGAGAGCGCCCCCGCGTACTCGCTGTACTCGACGTTCTTCAGCCGGTGGGCCAGCTGCCAGTCCTTCACCGCGGTGTAGTTGGAGATGATGTCCGCACAGCCCGCGGTGGTGAGCCGCCACGGCGAGCGCGCGATTATCTCCGTGTCCGCGACGACGGCCAGCGGCGGGTCCGCGGCGACCGAGTGGCGCGTGTCACCCTCGGGGACGGAGCCGCGCCCGGAGACGATGCCGTCGTGGCTCGCCGCGGTCGGCACGGAGACGAAGCCGACGCCCAGCTCGTCGGCCGCCATCTTCCCGATGTCGATGGGCTTGCCGCCGCCCAGCCCGACGAGGAAGCCGGCCTCCTCCGCGCGGGCGGTCGCGATGACCTCCTCGACGACGCTGAAGCGGGCCTCCTCCACGACGACCGTGACGGGGTCGAAGCCGGCCTCGGCGAACTGCTTGCGCAGGCGCTCGCCGGCGATGTCGTCGGGCGTCGGCGACGTGACGATGAGCGGCCGCCCGTCGAGGTACAGCTCCGAGACGGCCTCGGCCGCGCGGTCGAGCACGCCGTGACCCACGACGACGTTGCGCGGGAGCTTTATCCACGTCGACTTCTCGAACATACTCCCGCGTCGCGGGGGGGCGGGAAAACAGTTGTCCGCCGCGGCGGAGTCGCGAGGGTTCATACCGGGGCGCCGCGAACCGCCGCCATGCCCACCGTCGCGGCGAACGGCGTCGAGACGTACTACGAGACGGTCGGCGACGGGCCGCCGGTCTTCCTCCTCCACGGCGCGGGGATGGACGGCCGGCTCTGGCGCGAACTCGCCGCGCCGCTCGCCGATGAGTACCGCCTCGTGGTGCCGGACCTCCGGGGCCACGGCCGCACCGGCCCGACCGACCGCGACGACTACTCCGTGGCGCTGTACGCCGAGGACGTCCGCGCGCTCGCCGACGCGCTCGACTGCGAGCGGCCCGCCGTCGTCGGCCACTCGCTCGGCGGCTACGTCGCGCTCGTCCACGCGGCCCGCTACGACCCGGGGGCGTTCGCCACCCTCGGCGGGGAGGTGCCCGAGCCGCTCTCGCTCGGCGAACGCGTCGAGAGCTACCGGCCCGCGCTGGTGGACGCGCTCGGCCCCGTCGTCGGTCGCGAGCGCGTGGAGCGCGCGCTCCGGCGGGTGGACGCGTGGCGCTTCGACGAGCGCGGGAAGGGAGATATCGAAGCCATCGAGCGCGTCCACGAGCGCCACGGCGACGACGTGCCGGCGATGACCGCCGACGAGCGGCGGAAACTGGACGACGCGGTCGCGAACTACTACGACGTGGAGGTGGACTACGACGCCGTGACCGCGCCGTCGTGTCACCTCTACGGCGAGTACGAGATACCGCAAGTGCGCCGCCACGCCCGGTTCATGGCCGAGCGGCTGGACGGCGACCTGCGGGTGATACCGGACGCGGGCCACGTCTCGATGGTCGATGCCCCGGAGTTCGTGGTCGGGGCGCTGCGCGACTTCCTCGACGGCGCGCTATAGCGTCTCCAGCACGCCGAGGACGCGCTCCTCGGCCTCGCGCGAGGGGCCGTTCTCGCGGCCCGTCCGGTCGGACTCGCGGTGTTCCTCGACCGTCGCCGCGAGCGTCTCGTCGTGCGGGGTCGGCTCCCAGCCCAGCCGCCGTATCTTCGCCGTCTCCAGCAGGTGCGGGTACTCGCGATAGAGCGGGAAGTCGGTGAGTTCGAGGTCCGCGGCCGCGAGTTCGTTCGGCCCGGCGTACGCCACCTCGACCTCCGTGTCGAGCGCGTCGGCCAGCAGGTCCACCCACTCGCCGCGGGTGGGGGCGTGGCCGTCGCCGACGTTGTACGCCTCGCCGGCCTCCCCCTCCTCGGCGACGACGCGCAGGCCCGAGGCCACGTCGCCCGCGTAGACGAGGTGCCAGAGGTTCGTCCCGTCCCCGGGGACGACCACCTCGTCGTGGTTGTCGACGCGGTCGACCCAGTAGTCGAACCGCTCCGTGTAGTCGTGCGGGCCGTAGACGACGGGCGGGCGGACGGCCATCGCGTTGACCCCGTCCTCCGCGGCGGCGAAGACGGCGCGGTCGCCCTCCGCCTTCCGCGGGCCGTAGCTCTCGGCGGAGTCGTCGGTCGCCTGCTCCGCCGTACACTCACACAGCGGCGTCTCGTCCTCGCGCTTCGGAACGCGCTCGGCCCCGTAGCTCGCGCCCGAGGAGATGTAGACGTAGGCGTCCACGTCCGCGAACACGTCGGTCGCGACGCGCACGTCCTTCGGGTGGTAGGCGACGCAGTCGATGACGACGTCGGGATCCACGCGCTCGGCGGCGAGGCGGAGCTTTCCCTCCTCCGTGCGGTCGCCCTCGAAGTGGGCGACGTCGTCGTGGTCCGCGAAGGGGTTCTCGTGGTTGCCGCGGTTGAAGACGGTTACCTCGTAGCCGGCGTCGAGGAACTCCTCGACGGTGTGGCGGCCGATGAAGCGGGTGCCGCCGAGTATCAGCGCCGTGTCTGTCATACCCGCACTCGGGGCGGGGGGCGATAGGGGTTTTCGGTCTCAGTCGTCGCCGGAGACCACGCCCGCGTCCTCGCCGCCCGCGCGGGCCGCGGCGTCCGGGCGCGCGGGCAGTTCCTCGCGCACGTCGTCCGCGCCCTCGGCCAGCACCTCGGCGTAGGCGTCGGGCATCACCTTCACGACGCGGTCGAGTTCGTCCTCCCAGTGGTCGAGGACGTACTGGCCGCGGTCGGAGCCGGTGTGGGCGACGTGGTTCTCGACCAGCCGCCGGAGCATCGCGCGGTCGCGCTCGTCGAGTTCCTCCGTCACGGAGACCATCCCGCGGTTCACCTTCTCGCCGAAGTCGCCCTCGCGGTCGAGGACGTAGGCGACCCCGCCGGACATCCCGGCGGCGAAGTTCTTCCCCGTCTCGCCGAGGACGGCGACGACGCCGCCGGTCATGTACTCACAGCCGTGGTCGCCGACGCTCTCGACGACGGCCTTCACGCCGGAGTTGCGGACGGCGAAGCGCTCGCCGGCCATCCCGTTGACGTACGCCTCGCCGCGGGTGCCGCCGTACAGCGCGACGTTGCCGATGAGGATGTTCTTCTCCGGCTCGTAGGGGGCGTCGTTCGGCGTGTTGACGACGACCCGCCCGCCGGAGAGGCCCTTGCCGACGTAGTCGTTGCCGGAGCCGGTGAGCCGCATCGTGACGCCCGGCGCGAGGAACGCGCCGAAGCTCTGGCCCGCGGTGCCGGTGAAGTCGACGCTTATCGTGCCGTCCGGGAGGCCCGCGCCGCCGTGTTCGTGGGAGATACGGTTCGACAGCAGCGCGCCGACCGCGCGGTCGCTGTTGGCGATGTCGCGGTCGATGTGGACCGGGTCGCCGTGGGCGACGGCGTCGCCCGCCTCGTCGAGCAGCGCGTGGTCGAGCAGGCCGTCCACCTCGTGGGTCTGCGGCTCCGTCTTCGTCCGCCGGTCGCCCGGCGCGGGCGCGATGACCGAGGAGAGGTCGAGCTTCCGCGCCTTCTCCTGCTCGACGTCGTCGCGCTGGCGGAGGTGTTCCGCGCGGCCCACGAACTCCTCGACGCTCGTGTACCCCATCTCGGCCATGATCTCGCGGAGTTCCTGCGCGATGAACGTCATGTAGTTCACCACGTGGTCCGGCTGGCCGGGGAACCGCTCGCGGAGGACGCCGCGCTGGGTGGCGACGCCGACCGGGCAGGTGTTCTCGTGGCACTGCCGGGCCATCACACAGCCGGAGGTGACGAGCGGCGCGGTGCCGAACACGTACTCCTCGGCGCCGAGCAGGGCGGCGACGGCCACGTCGCGGCCCGTCTTCATCCCGCCGTCGACGCTGACGCGGATGCGCGAGCGCAGGTCCGTCGCCCGGAGCATCTGGTTCGCCTCCGAGAGGCCGAGTTCCCACGGCAGGCCCGCGTTCTTGATGCTGGTCTTCGGGGAGGCCCCCGTGCCCCCGGAGTGGCCGGAGACGTGGACCACGTCGGCGTTCGCCTTCGCGACGCCGGCCGCGATGGTGCCGATGCCGGCCTCCGCGACCAGTTTCACGTTGATGTCGGCCTCGGGGTTCGCGGCCTTCAGGTCGTGAATCAGCTGTTTGAGGTCCTCGATGGAGTAGATGTCGTGCAGCGGCGGCGGCGAGATGAGGCCGACGCCCGGCGTCGAGAAGCGGACGTGGGCGATCATCTCGTTCACCTTCTCGCCGGGGAGGTGGCCGCCCTCGCCGGGCTTCGACCCCTGTGCCATCTTTATCTGTATCTCCTCGGCGTTCGCGAGGTACTCCGAGGTGACGCCGAAGCGGCCCGAGGCGACCTGCTTGACGCTACACTCCTTCTCGGTGTCGAACCGCTCGGGCGGTTCGCCCCCCTCGCCGGTCCCGGACTTCGCGCCGAGGCGGTTCATCGCGACGGCGTTGTTCTCGTGGGCCTCCGGCGAGAGCGACCCGAGCGACATGGGTGCGGTGGCGAACCGCTTCACGACCGACTCGACGGGTTCGACCTCCTCGACCGGAATCGGGTCGCGGTCGGAGTCGAGTTCGAGCAGGCCCCGAAGCGTCTGGAGCCGCTCGGTCTGGTCGTTCATCATCTCCGCGAACTCGCGGTACTTGGCGTAGTCGCCCTCGCGGACGGCCTGCTGGAGCGTGCCGACCGTGCTCGGGTTCCACTCGTGGAAGACGCCCGAGGAGCGGTGGCCGTACTCGCCCTGGTGTTCGAGTTCGACCTCGTCCGTGCGGTCGAAGGCGACTGCGTGGCGGTTCCGCAGGTCGCGTTCGAGGTCGTCGATGGTGATGCCCTCCGTGCGGGCGGGCGTCCCCTCGAAGTACTCGGCGACGAAGTCGGAGTCGAGGCCGACGGCCTCGAATATCTGCGCGCCCTGGTAGCTCTCCACCGTCGAGATGCCCATCTTGGCCATCGTCTTGAGGACGCCGTCCTCCAGCGCACCGACGTAGGCCGCGAGCGCCGCCTCCTCGTCGGCCCCGTCCGGGCCGGCGACCATGTCGGCGACGCTCTCGTAGGCGAGGTAGGGGTTCACCGCGCCCGCGCCGTAGCCGAGACACGCGGCGACGTGGTGGACCTCGCGCGGTTCGCCCGATTCGAGCACTATCTCGACCCGGTTCCGGAGGCCGTTGCGGACGAGGTGGTGGTGGACCCCCCCGACCGCGAGCAGCGCCGGAATCGGCAGCCGGTCCTTCCCGGCGTTCCGGTCGGAGAGGACGACCACGTCGTGGTCCTGTGCCGCGACGGTCGCGTCCATCCGGGCGCTCCGGACGGCGTGTTCGAGGTCGGTGTCCGGGTCGTAGGTGATGTCCACCACCGCGGTCGAGAGGCCGTTCACGTCGTCGCCGCCGTCGAGGTCCTTCAGCGCCGCCGTCTCCCCGTCGGTGAGGACGGGCGACTCCGCGACGACCTGCTTCGCGTGTTCCGGCGTCTCGTCGAGGAGGTTCCGCTGGTGGCCCAGCCGCGTCTCCATCGAGGTGACGAGTTCCTCGCGGATGTAGTCGAGCGGCGGGTTCGACACCTGCGCGAACAGCTGTTTGAAGTAGGAGAACAGCGGGCGGTCGAACTCGGAGAGCACGGAGAGGGGCGTGTCGTCGCCCATCGAACCGACGGGGTCCTTCCCGTCGCGCGCCATCGGCTCCACGAGGTGGTCGAGCGAGTCGTGGGTGTAGCCGAACAGCGCCTGTCGGGCCCGGAGGGCGTCGGACTCCCCGTGTCGCTCGTGGTCGTCGTGCGCGGCGAGGTCGTCGAGCCGGACCTGCTGGCCGCGGACCCACTCGCCGTACTTGTCGTCGGTGAGCGAGTCGAACACCTCGTCGTCGGGGACGACGCGGCCCTCCTCGGGGTCGACGAGGAACAGCTGACCGGGCGAGAGGCGGCCGCGCTCCTCGATGTCCGCGGGGTCGTGGTCGAGCGCGCCGGCCTCGGAGGCCATCACGAGCGTCCCGTTCGAGAGCACGTCGTAGCGACAGGGTCGGAGGCCGTTGCGGTCGAGCACCGCGCCGATGCGGTCGCCGTCCGTGGCACAGACGAGCGCCGGGCCGTCCCACGGCTCGACGAGCGAGGCGTGGTAGTCGTACCACTCGCGGCGCTCCTCCGGTACCCTGTTCGCCTCCCCGCGCCAGGCCTCGGGGATGAGCATCCGGAGGGCGTGGGGGAGTTCCCGGCCGCCCTGCATCAGCAGTTCGAGCGCGTTGTCCACGCTCGCGGTGTCGGACTGGTCCGGGTCGTCGATGATGGGCTCGACCGTCTCGACGTCGAGGTCGTCGTGCGCGACGTCGGTCTCCCGGGCGCGCATCCAGTTGACGTTCCCCTTGATGGTGTTGAACTCGCCGTTGTGGATGATGTTGCGGTACGGGTGGGCGAGGTGCCACGCGCCGAGCGTGTTCGTCGAGAAGCGGGCGTGGACCATGGCGAACGTCGTCGCCATCCGCTCGTCGGAGAGTTCGGGGAAGTAGCCGGCGAGCTGGTCGGCCTTGAGCAGGCCCTTGTAGACGACGGTCTTGCGGTCGAGCGAGGGGACGTAGAAGCGCGCGCCGCCCGGCGGCGACTCGCGCTCGACGCGCTTCTCGGCGGCGCGGCGGGCCTCGTAGAGCCGGCGGTCGAAGGCGTCGCCGGCGAGGTCGCCGTCGGGCGCGACGAACACCTGTTCGATGCGGGGCTCGGAGTCGAGAGCGGTCGGGCCCAACTCGGCGTTGTCGGTGGGGACCTCGCGCCACGTCAGCGTCTCCAGCCCGCGGGCCGCGAGTTCGTCGTCGAGGACCTCGCGGATGCCGGCGGCCTCGGCCTCGGCGGGCGGGAGGAAGACGGAGCCGACGGCGTACTCGCGGGCCGGCGGCAGGTCGACGTCGAGGATATCGCGGTAGAACTCGTCGGGGATCTGCAGGAGGATGCCCGCCCCGTCGCCCGTGTTCTCGTCGGCACCCGTGGTACCGCGGTGTTCGAGGTTCGCGAGCAGTTCGATGCCGTCGGCGACCGGCCCGTGGGTTCGGTCGCCGTCGAGGTCGAAGACGACGCCGACCCCGCAGTTCGCCCGGTGGTCCTCGGGGTCGGCGAGCATACCGCTCGCGTCGCCCGGCGTGCGCTCAGACATTACCGTACCGTGCCACTCAGCCGCTTATGACACTTCCCCTCAAAGGGTAAGGGTACATAATACACATATTATGCACCTTCGAGAAAAGCGCGGCCGTCGCGCGCTCAGGGGGACCCGTCGTACTCGTAGGTGTGCGAGGGCGACCCGTCCGCGGAGTCGATGGTCACGGTGATGGTGTAGCCGTCCACCTCGTCGAGGCGGTCCACGGAGCCGTAGGTGAGCGTCTCCGTCGCCTCCGCGCCCTCCTCCACCTGCAGGAGGCGCGCCCGGTCGACCGCGACCTCCTCGTCCCCGGCGAACAGCGAACTGGCGAGGATCATCCGCGTCACCTCGCCGCCGCTGATGTTGCTGTACGAGACGTCGATGCTCACCCGACCGTCGTCGCCCGTGGAGAACTCGTGACCCGTGACCTCGATGTAGTCACGGGCGTCCGGCCCGGCCGGGGTGGCGGTTCCGCCGCCGTCGTCGCCGTTGTTTCCGCCGCCGCTACAGCCGGCGAGCGTCACGGTCGCCGTCCCGACACCGAGACCTTTGATGTACTCCCTGCGGTTCACACGCCGATACTGCCGACCGGACCACTTGAATCTTGGTAACAGCCCGCGTGTCGTGAAATCACGCGGTTCGTGGCCCGAACGTCAGAATCCGTCGCAGGACGCGTTCGGGTCGGGAGCCGGGCGGGCGGCCCCGCTCAGTAGTTCTTCGCGAAGTACGCGGTCTCCTCGGCGGGGTCGTCACAGACGCCGCAGGTGTCGTGGACGGGCTCCTGCTCCTCGTCGAGCGGGAGCATGACTATCTCCGCCGATATCTGCTCCTTGATCTCGGCCTCGCACGCCTCGTCGCCGCACCAGCCGGTCTTCACGTAGCCGCCGTGCTGGCCGATGGTGCCGAGTATCTCCGAGCGGCCGTGCGCCTCCCGGACGTTCTCCTCCAGGATCTCCTCGGCGGCCGCGTACAGCTTCGCGTACACCGTGTCGAGCGCGTCCTCGACCGACTCGACGATGCCCTCGCGGTCGGCGACGACGTTCTCGCCGTCCGGGCGGTGGACCAGCGTGGCCTCGCCGTCCGCGACCTCGTTGGGGCCGACCTCGATGCGGACGGGGGTCCCCTTCAGCTCCCACTCGTTGAACTTGAACCCGGGGTTGCGCTCGTCGCGGTCGTCGAGGACGGTGCGGACGCCCGCGTCCTCCAGTTCCGCGTACAGCTCCTCGCAGTAGTCGAGCACCTCCTCGCGGGTGTCCTCCTGCCAGATGGGGACGACGACGACCTGCTCGGGGGCGACCGTCGGGGGGAGCACGAGCCCCTGGTCGTCCGAGTGGGTCATGATGAGCCCGCCGAGCGCGCGCCACGAGAGTCCCCACGAGGTCGTGTGGGCGACCTTCTCGTTCTCGTCCTCGTCGCGGTAGGTGAGGTCGTACGCCTCCGCGAAGCCGGTGCCGAGGTAGTGGCTCGTCCCCGCCTGCAGCGACTTCCCGTCGGGCATCAGCGCCTCGACGGTCGTGGTCGTGTCGCCGCCGGGGAACTTGTCGTGCTCGGGCTTGCGGCCCTTCATCCCGGGCATGGCGAGGACGTCCTCGTAGAGCCGGTGGTACTGGTCGAGCCGCGTCATCGTCTCCTCCCACGCCTCGTCCTCCGTTCGGTGGGCGGTGTGGCCCTCCTGCCAGAGGAACTCCTTCGTGCGGAAGAACGGCTTCGTGTCCGTCGCCTCCCAGCGCACGACCGAACACCACTGGTTCAGGCGGAGGGGGAGGTCGCGGTGCGACCGGGTCCACTGGGCCATGTACGGCGTGATGATGGACTCCGAGGTGGGGCGAATCGCCAGCCGCTCCTCCAGTTCCTCGTGGCCGCCGTGGGTGACCCACGCCACCTCGGGGTCGAACCCCTCGACGATGTCCGACTCGCGTTCGAGGTACGACTCGGGGATCATCATCGGGAAGTAGGCGTTGTCCACGCCCGTCTCCTTGAACCAGCCGTCGAGGTTCGCCTGCAGGCGCTCCCACAGCGCGTAGCCGCGCGGCCGGACGACGATGAACCCGCCCATCGGCGCGTAGTCGGCGAGACCCGCCTTCTGGACGACCTCCGCGTACCACTTTCCGGGGCTGTACTCCTTCTGCTCGGTGATACCGAGCTCCTGCTCCTGCTCGCTGTCGCTCATGGTTAGTCGTGTCTCAGTCGGTGCTTAAACACGGTGCGTTTCCGGTCGCGGGGGAGAGAGGGGGGTGGCTACGCGCCACCCGGCGGGCGGCGGTGGCGGACGGCGGCGCGGAGGCGGTCGTCCATACGTGTCCGTTCCACCCCGGGGACGTAGCTCCGTCGGTCGCGTGTGCCACGGTGTCACGGGCTTCTTGGTATTCACCCACAATGTTAATCGCGGTCGGCCGACAACTGCGCGTAATGGCGGAGAAGGAACACGACGCGGCCGCGGCTCCGGACGCCGCCGCCGCGCTCGTGGCCACGCTCCCCGACGCGGTCGTCACCATCGACACGGAGGGGACGATACGGTACGTCAACGACGCGTTCGGCGACCTGCTCGGCTACGACACGGAGGCCGTCGTCGGCGAGCCGGTGACGGAAATCGTCCCCGGCGGACTGGAGCCGCGCCACGATCGGGCGTTCGAACGGTACCTGGAGACGGGCGAGCGCACCATCGACTGGTCGGGCGTCGAGTTCCCGGCGCGCCACGCGTCGGGCCACGAGGTCCCCGTCTCCGTCTCGTTCACCGAGGTGACCGACCGGGACGAGCGGCTGTTCGCCGGCGTGGTCCGCGACGTGTCCGACCGGGTGGAGACGAGGGCGGCCCTCCGGCGCAACGAGGCGATGTTCCGGACGCTCGCGGAGCGCATCGACGCCGTCGTCTGGGTGTACGACCTCCACGAGGAGCGGTACGCGTACGTCAGTCCGGAGTTCGAGACGCTGTGGGGCCGCCCCCGCTCGTTCCTCTACGACGTCGACGGCCTCGACGAGGTGGCGGCGACCGTCCACGAGGACGACCGCGAGGCGGTCGCGGAGGTGTTCCGAGCCGTCGTCCGGGCCGACGACCGGGACGGCGACGTTCCCGACGAGCACGAGTACCGGGTCGTCCGTCCGGACGGGTCGGTGCGGTGGGTGCGCGACAGCCCCGCGCTGGTGACCGACGACACGGGGCCGGCGCGGGTCGTCGGCGTCGCCACCGACGTGACCGCGTACAAGGACCGCGAGGCCCGGTTGCAGGAACACACGGAGACGCTCCGCGCGGACAACGAACAGCTCGACGAGTTCGCGAGCGTCGTGAGCCACGACCTGCGGAGCCCCCTGTCCGTGGCGGCCGGGCGCGTCGAACTGGCCCGCGAGGCACACCCCGACGACGACCACCTCGACGCCGCGGCCGCCGCGCTCGACCGCGTCGAGTCGCTGGTCGGCGGGATGCTCGACGGCCTCCGGGCCGACCGCGGAGCACAGGACACGGAGCCGGTCTCGCTGACGGCCGTGGCGCGCGAGGCGTGGACGACGACCGCCGTCGAGGGCGACCTCGTGGTCGAGGGGGAGTACACCCTGGAGGCCGACCCCGTGCGCCTCCGACAGCTGTTCCAGAACCTCTACACGAACGCCGCCGAGCACGCCGGCCCGGAGCCGACGGTCACCGTCGGCCCCGCCGAGGAGGGGTTCTACGTCGAGGACGACGGGTCGGGCATCCCGGAGCCCGAGCGCGAGTCCGTTTTCGAGATGGGGTACGGCGACGAGGGCGGGACGGGGTTCGGCCTCGCCATCGTGCGCCGGGTCGCGCGTCGCCACGGCTGGCGCGTCTCGGTCGAGGACGCCGACCCCGGCGCGCGGTTCGTCTTCGAGCCGGCGTAGTCAGACGCCCCACGCGATGCGGTCCCACAGCCGCTCGTAGCCGTAGTAGGTGAGCGTCTTCACGACGTTCGTCAGGAGGCCGATGGAGAGCGCGTCCGTCGCGTCGCCGACGACCAGATACGCGACCGTCACCGAGACGAGCACCATCACGACCCGGTAGCAGGCCGTCTTGACGACGGCGCGCTTGCGGTCCTGCAGGGGCGCGCGGAGCCGCGAACGGATGGCCATGGCCGGAGTACGTGAGGCCCCGATAAGAAACCGCTGGCAATTACGATTGAGTGGGAGAGAAACCGTATTCGATTCCTCACACCGCCCCGAGCGCGAGCAGCACCCCCATCCCGACGACGATGGTGGCGAGCACGTCCTCGGTGTAGTAGGCGACGACGGCCGCGACGCCCGCGGCGAGCACGCGGTCGCTCCCGAGCAGGGTCCGGAGGGCCTCGGCCGGCGGCAGGCCGGCCTCGGCGACGGGCACCCCGTCGAGGGTCAACACGGCGGGAACGACGAGCGCGGCCAGCACCGCGGCGGGGACGTAGCCGAGCGCGCGCTCCGCGAGTTCGGGGATGTCAAGCCGCTCGTAGAGAAAGACGAACGACGCGCGCACGGCGAAGGTAGCGACTCCCCCGAGCGCGACGGCGGCCCAGACGACGGCGTCCGTCGCGGTCACCGGCGGACACCCCCGAGCGCGCGGCCGACGGGCGCGGCGAGCAGCCCCGCGAGCACGCCACACACCGCCCCGAGCGGCAGGCCGAGTTCGTACGGGAGGCCCGCGCCGACGGTGGCGAGGGTGCCGCCGACGAGCGCCGCGGCGGCGGTGCCCGCGTCCTCGACGGCGGGGACGAGCAGCGCGAGGAAGACGAGCGGGAGCGCGAAGTCGAGCGGGAGCCACGCCGGCACCCGCGCGCCGACCACGACGCCGACGACGGTGCAGATCTGCCAGACGACCCACAGCGGGGCGGCGACGCCGAGGTAGTAACCGCGCCGGGAGACGCCGTTCTCGCGGAAGCGCGTCAGCGACATGGCGTACGCCTGGTCGGTGAGCAGGTAGGCGACGAGCGCCTTCCAGCGGGCGGCGAGGTCGCGGAAGTGGGGTGCGATGGAGGCGGAGTACATCACCATCCGGAGGTTCACCACGACGACGGTGCCGACGACGACGGCCAGCGGCGCGCCGTCGCCGAGCAGGTCGATGGCCGCGAGCTGGGACGCGCCCGCGAAGACGACGACCGAGAGGCCGACCGCCTGCGCCCCGGTGAGGCCCGCCTCCACGGCGGCCGCGCCCGCGACGAGCCCGAACGGGACGATGCCGAGCAGCACCGGGGCCACGTCGCGGACGCCGGCCAGGAAGTCGTCACGGAGGGTCACACGAACGGCTCCGAGAGCGGCGGCAAGAAGGCTTGCGCTCGCGACAGTCAGCGGACGGCGAAGGGGCTCTCCGTCTCCGTCCACGCCCAGCCCGGCAGGCGCGTCTGGAAGCCCGCGGCGAGCGCGGCGTCGAGGTCGTCGCGGCCCGCGGGGTCATCGGGGTCCCCGTGCGTGTGGACGTCCGCGACGTGAAAGGTCGCCTCCGCGAGCAGCGAGAGCGGTCGGCCGCCGGCGACCGTGGCGGCGAGTTCGCGCCCGAGCACCTCGTCCACGACGAACCCGGGGTAGTCCCCCTCCACGTCGAGGTCCCGCAGCAGGCCCGCGAGCGCCGCGACGTTGACGGCCACGTCGCCGTCCGCGAACACCGCGTCCACCTCCCGGCGATACTCGTCGCGCGTGACGTGGCCCACCTCCGTCGCGAACAGGTCGGCGAGCGTGTCGCGGGTGTCGTTGATGAGCGGGACGATACGGTCGTTGTCGCGGACGCGGTCGCGCTCGGCCGCCACGGCCGCCGGCGTGAGGTGCATACCACGTGATGTTTGCGAAGCCTTTTATAGAGACAGCGGTGTATCCCGGGGTAAGCGGGTTTTCCGGTACGCTGTCCCGCAGTCGCCGGGCGAGGCGGCTCTTTGACCCACATAGTATGAGTCCTGTCACAGCGCGTGCGTCGCGGAGGGACCGGCCCCGAGCGCCGCGCGACACGCCGGAACCCCATTACGACATATGAGCGCAGTAGAGCGGCAACTCGACGACCTACAAGCAGAGATAGAGGAGGAAGTCCCGGCCGACATCACCATCTCGGACGTGACCTACGAGGGTCCGGAGCTGGTGGTGTACACCCGCGACCCCAAGGAGTTCGCCAGCGACGGCGACCTGGTGCGGCGGCTGGCCTCCAAGCTCAGGAAGCGCATCACCGTGCGCCCGGACCCGGACGTGCTCTCGCACCCGCGCGAGGCCGAGGAACAGGTCCGCGACATCATCCCGGAGGAGGCGGGCGTCACCGACCTCGACTTCCACGCCGACACCGGCGAGGTGGTCATCGAGGCCCAGAAGCCGGGGATGGTCATCGGCCGTCACGGCTCCACCCTCCGCGAGATAACGCGCGCCGTCGGCTGGACCCCCGAGGTCGTCCGCACCCCGCCCATCGAGTCCTCCACGGTCTCGAACGTCCGGAACTTCCTGAAACAGGAGCGCGACGAGCGCCGGGACATCCTCGAACGCATCGGCCGGCAGATACACCGCGAGGAGATGTCCGACGACGAGTGGGTGCGCATCACGACGCTCGGCTGCTGTCGCGAGGTCGGCCGCGCCTCCTTCATCGTCTCGACGCCCGAGACGCGCATCCTCGTCGACTGCGGCGACAAGCCCGGCGCCGAGGGCGAGGTGCCCTACCTGCAGGTGCCGGAGGCGCTCGGCGCGGGCGCGAACACCATCGACGCGGTCGTGCTCACGCACGCCCACCTCGACCACTCCGCGCTCATCCCGCTGCTGTTCAAGTACGGCTACGACGGCCCCATCTACTGTACCGAGCCGACCCGCGACCTGATGGGCCTGCTCACGCTCGACTACCTCGACGTGGCGGCCAAGGAGGGCCGCAATCCCCCGTACGGCTCCGAGATGGTCCGCGAGGCCATCAAGCACTGCATCCCCATCGAGTACGGCGACGTGACGGACATCGCGCCGGACGTGAAGCTCACGATGCACAACGCCGGCCACATCCTCGGCTCCGCGGTGAGCCACTTCCACATCGGCGACGGCCTCTACAACGTGGCCTTCTCCGGCGACATCCACTACGACGACACGCGCCTCTTCAACGGCGCGGTCAACGAGTTCCCCCGCGTCGAGACGCTCGTGATGGAATCGACCTATGGGGGGAGAAACGACTACCAGACCGACCAGGAGGACTCCGAGCGCAAGCTGAAGGAGGTCATCAACGAGACCTACGAGCGCGACGGGAAGGTCGTCATCCCGGCGTTCGCCGTCGGGCGCTCACAGGAGATAATGCTCGTCCTGGAGGAGGCGATGCGCAAGGGCGACATCCCCGAGATGCCCGTCCACCTCGACGGGATGATCTGGGAGGCGACGGCCATCCACACGACCTACCCCGAGTACCTCCGCGACGACCTGCGCGACCGCATCTTCCACGAGGACGCCAACCCCTTCCTCGCCGAGCAGTTCAACCACATCGACGGCGGCGAGGAGGAGCGCCAGGACGTCGCCGACGGCGACCCGTGTATCGTCCTCTCGACGTCGGGGATGGTCACCGGCGGCCCCATCATGTCGTGGCTCCGCCACTTCGGTCCCGACCCGAACAACCGCATGGTGTTCGTCGGCTACCAGGCGCAGGGAACCCTGGGACGGCGCATCCAGAACGGCTGGGACGAGGTCCCGATGAGCGGCGACCGCGGGTCGCGCTCGGGCACGCTCACGCTGGAGATGGACGTGAAGACCGTGGACGGCTTCTCCGGCCACGCCGACCGGCAGGGGCTGGAGAACTTCGTCCGCACGATGAACCCCCGGCCCGAGAAGGTACTGTGTGTCCACGGCGACGAGTCCTCGGTACAGGACTTCTCCTCGGCGCTGTACCACGAGTTCAACATGCGGACGTTCGCGCCCAAGAACCTGGAGACGTTCCGGTTCAAGTAGCCGCTCGTTCCTTCCTGTTTTCCCGCGACTCCCCGCGCCGTCGGCCGCCCGGTTCGCGTCTCAGTGAGCCTCGGGCGCGTCGCTCGGGTCCACGACCTCGCCGGTCTCCGGGTAGACCCCGACCTGCTCGCAGAGGTCGCCCATGGGACACGCGTCGGGGTCGTCGAGACACGCGGGTGAGCGCGCGGTGCAGTACTCGCGGCCGAACTGGATGGTCGCGGTGTGACCGAAGCCGCACTTGTCGGCGGGGACCTCGCGTTCGAGCGCCTCGCGCACCGCCTCGTGGTCCGCGTCGGCCGGCGCGAGTCCGACGCGGCGGGCGATGCGGTGGACGTGCGTGTCCACGGGAAACACCCCGCCGCGACCGCCGGCGAAGAGGAGCACGCAGTCCGCCGTCTTGGGGCCGACGCCGTCCATGTCGAGCAGGGCGTCGCGCACCACCTGCGGGTCGGACTCCCGGACGAAGTCGTCGAAGCCCGCTGCGCCCCCGTACGCCTCGCGCACGCGGTCCGCGAGCGCGACGAGGCGCTTCGATTTCACGTTGTAGAGGCCGGCACCGGAGATGGTCTCGGCGAGGGCGTCCACGTCGGCCGCCGCGAGCGATTCGGCGAGGTCGTCGCCGCCGTACCGCGCCATCAGCGCGTCGTGGGCCGGCTGGCTCGCCTTGTCCGAGGTGTTCTGTGAGAGGACGGTCCGGACCAGACACTCGAAGGCCGGCTGGCCGCCGTACGCCTTCCGCCAGTAGCTGTCGCCCAGTCGGTCCACGAACGCCTCGGCGCGCGTTCCCGGGTCGCTCGACTCGAAGTCGGCGGGGACGCCGCCGCCCGCGTCGCCGCCGGAGATGTTCTCGCTCGGTTCGTCCATACCTACCCTTGGACGGCTTCGCGTAAGGGGCTACGCCACCCGGAAGACGCACTCCAGGTCGGCGCCGTCGGCGAGCGCGGCGACGAACTCGCGGTCGAACCCCTCGGCGGCGGTGTCGGCGCCCACCATGACGGTCCGGTCGTCCACGTAGTCGCTCGTGCGCGCGACGAACGAGCGCTCGCCGTCGAAGGTGAGGTCCGGGTGGCCCGACCCGGTGACGACCTGTTCGTGGCCGTCAGCGCGGAGCGTGGCCTCGACGGTCGCGTCGGCGTCGCGACAGGCGGCGACGAACTCGGCGTCGAAGTCGGCGGGGACGCGGTCGGTTTCGACGGCGAGGATACAGTCGCCGGCCGGCGTGAGCCAGTCGTCGCTCGTCAGTTCCCACGTGCTCGCGTGCTCGGCGGTGACGTTCTCGTGGCCGCGCGCGCGGACGACTTCCTCCATACCACCCTTCGAGTGGCCGGCGACTTGAGCGCGCGGCTTTCGGGCCGAGTTCTTTATACGTCCCCCGCGGAGCTTGGTAATCACTAACGTGGCAGGACAGGGGCCGTGCTAGCCGTTTCCAGCCGTCCCGGCCTCGGAAACTTTTAAGTAACCGGCTACTGTACCCGTTACTACCAGAACGCCTCCGGCGTTCAGCATCGCTCGCCGACCAGAATGACAGGGAAACCGCTTGTCCGGACGGTAGCTTTCTTCCGAGAAGCCGATGCTGCGCTCGGAGCGGTAATGGCATAGATCGTAACCATGGCAGACAGTATTGAAGACAGCAAGAACGTACCGCTCACCGACGAAGAACTCGAAACCGACAACAAAGGCCAGCTCATCAAGAAGGCGGGTCAGCTCCGTGACCGACGGAACGACCTGAACCAGATGGCCTCCGAGCGCGCCTCCAAGCGCGACGAGTTCAACGCCAAGACGCGGGAGAAGGTGGACGAGGCACAGGAGCACCGCGAGAAGCGCGACGAGCTCAACGAGCAGGTCCAGGAGCACAAGGAGAAGCGAAACGAGCTCAACGCCAAGGCCAACGAGCTGTTCGACAAGGTCGACCAGCTCAAGGACGACCTCGAACTGAACGAGGGGAAGTCCGTCGAGCAGCTCAAGGAGGAGATCGAGGACCTCGAGTTCAAACAGCAGACCGAGGTGCTCTCGACCGAGGACGAGCGCGAACTCATCGAGGAGATCGAGGAGAAGCGCGAGAAGCTCTCCGAGCGCAAGGAGAAGCTCGACCAGTCGGGCGAGCTGGAGGAGCTCAAGGAGAAGGCCCAGGAGGTCCGCGCGCAGGCGTCCGAGCACCACCAGAAGGTGACGGAGCTCGCGGACGAGGCCCAGGAGCACCACAACCAGATGATCGAGGCCTACCGCGAGGCCGACGAGATCCGCGACGAGGCCGACGAGTGGCACGAGCAGTTCGTCGACGCCCAGGAGGCCGCCGACCGCCACCACGAGGACTTCGTCCGCGTCCAGAAGCGTCTGCGCGAGCTGGACGAGGAGGAGGAGTCCGAGAAGCGCGAGGCCCGCGAGGAGAAGGAGGCCGAGGCCCGCGAGGAGGCCGAGGAGATATACCAGGCCTTCCAGGACGGCGAGACGCTCGACACCGAGGACCTGATGAAGCTGCAGAAGACCGGCCTGCTGTAATCGCACGCGACTTTTCCACGTTTTCCGCCGCCCGCGAGCGGCCGCACCGTCGCGGGGTCGGATTTATCCGCCGGCGCTCCCCACGCGGGGTATGAACGACACATCGGATACCGTCGGCCGCGTCGTCGTGCTCGCGGTCGCGCTCGTCGTCGCGGCGGTCGCCGGCTGGCTCCTGTTCGTCGAGTACCCGGGGAACCTCGCGGACCTGCTCGGCGTCCTGCTCGTGCTCGCCGCGCTCGTCGCCGCGGTCCGACTCGCCGGCAACCTCGCGGCCTCGTGGTTCCCCGACTACAACGTCGCGGAAGTCGCGGTCGAGGGGCCCATCACCCGCGACGGCGGGGGCGGCGGCCTCCCGACCGACCCCGGCGGCACCGGCGCGGACGCGGTGGTCGACCAGCTCGACCGCGCGAACGACGACCCGAACGTCGAGGCGCTCGTCGTGAAGCTCAACACGCCGGGCGGGCAGGTCGTGCCGTCCGACGACATCCGGCTCGCCGCCGAGCGGTTCGACGGCCCGACCGTCGCGTACGCGACCGACGTGTGCGCCTCCGGCGGCTACTGGATAGCCAGCGCCTGCGACGAGCTGTGGGCGCGCGAGGGGAGCATCGTCGGCTCCATCGGCGTCCGCGGCTCCCGCTTCACCGCCACGGAGCTGCTCGACAAGGTGGGCGTCTCCTACGAGCAGTTCACCGCCGGCGAGTACAAGGAGGCGGGCGTCCCCTTCGCCGAGATGGAGGACGACGACCGCGAGTACCTGCAGGGCATCATCGACGGCTACTACGAGGAGTTCGTGGACGTGGTCGCGGAGGGGCGCGGGCTGGACCCCGAGTTCGTCCGCTCGACCGACGCGAAGGTGTACCTCGGCGGCGAGGCGCGCGACAACGGGCTCGTGGACGAGCTCGGCACCCGCGACGACGTGGAGGCGATGCTCGAAGACCGGCTCGGTACCGAGGTCGGCGTCGCGGAGTTCTCGCCGGCACAGGGGCCGCTCGCGCGCCTCCGGGGCGGGGCGGCCTCGCTGGCGTACGCGTTCGGGCGCGGCGTCGCGGACACCGTGGACGGCGACGCGGATTTCCGGCTCTGACGGCTGAAGACTTTTGTCCCGCGGCGGTTTCCCTTCCGACGTGACAACGCTGGTCGTGTGTGTGGACCGGGACGGCGGCCTGGCCGACGAGCCGGTCGTCGGCTGGGAGGCGGTCCGCGCGCTCGTCACCGACGTAGGTATCGACGACCCCGGCGACTCCCGGGTGAACTCGATGCTGGAGGCGCTGAAGGTGGCGCGCGACCTGCGCGACGAGAACGAACCCGCGGAGGTGGCCGTGGTGTCGGGCGCGGGCGACGCCGTCCGCGCGGACCGGGCGGTCGCGCGCGGGCTGGACGACATCGTCGAGCGGCTGAACCCCGACTCGGCCGTTGTCGTCGTCGCGAGCGCGGAGGCCGAGCGGCTCGTCCCCATCGTGGAGTCCCGGCTCCGCGTCGACGCCGTGGACCGGGTGGTCGTCCGCCAGAGCCACGACATCGAGTCCACCTACTACCTGCTCAAGCAGTTCCTCGCCGACGAGGAACTGCGCTCGACGGTGCTCGTGCCGCTGGGCGCGACGATGCTCGCCTTCCCGGTCCTGTTGCTGCTCGCCGACTCGGTGGCGCTGGCCGTCGCGGCCGTCGTCGCCGCGCTCGGCGTCTTCCTGCTGTACAAGGGGCTCGGCGTGGACGACGTCGTGGCCGAGATACCCGGCACCGTGCGGGAGGCGTTCTACTCCGGGCAGGTGTCGCTCGTCACCTACGTCGTCGGCGCGGGGCTGGCGCTCGTGGGCGCGTTCGTCGGCGCCGTCGCGGCCAACGCCGCGAGCGACGCCGGCGTGTTCCTCTCGGCGATGCGGTTCGTCTTCGAGGCCGTCCCGTGGCTGACGACCGCGGCGCTCGCGGCCTCGACGGGCCGGCTCGCGGACGAACTGCTCGCCGACGAGGGGGTCCGCTCCGCGCTCCTCAATCTCCCCTTCGGCGTCGCGGCGGTCGGCCTCGTCGTCCGCGGCTTCGCGGCCTACTTCCTCGAACGCGGCGGCGAGATCGGCGTCGCCCGTATCCCCGAACTCACCCTCGGCCCGGTGACGGTGGCCGCCTTCCCGCTCGGCGGGCTCGAACGGCTCGCCCTCTTCGTCTTCGCGAGCCTCGTCGTCTCCGTCGGCGGGGTGGTGTTCGCCTCCTACGTCGCCGGCCGCGAGATACCCGCCGACCTGCAGAGCCCGTGAGGCGGCGCGACCCGTCAGCGGTAAGTCGGGGCGACGGCTACGGCGGACAATGACCGAGTATCCGTGGGTGAGCCTCTTCTCCGGGGGGAAGGACTCCTCGTGGGCGCTGTACCGCGCGCTCGAAGCCGGCCACCCCGTCGAGCGGCTCGTCACCGTCCACCCCGAGGGCGATTCCTACATGTACCACACCCCGGCGACGCATCTCGCGGGGCTGGCAGCCGAGTCCATCGGCATCGACCTGCTCGACGTTTCGCCCGGCGACTTCGCCGCGGACGAGGCCGCGGAGTCGGGCGCGCAGGGCGACCGGGAGCTCGAACCGCTGGAGCGCGCCCTCGAATCGCTCGCCGACGAGTGGGGCGGTATCGGCGGCGTCACGGCCGGCGCCGTCGAGAGCGAGTACCAGACCTCGCGCATCGAGGCGATGTGCGACCGGCTCGACGCGGAGCTGTTCGCCCCGCTGTGGCAGCGCGAGCCCCGAGCGCTCGCCGACGCGATGCTCGACGCGGGCTTCGAGATACGCATCGTGCAGGTCGCGGCCTACGGGCTCGACGAGTCGTGGCTCGGCCGGACGCTCGACGCCGACGCGCTCGCCGACCTCGAAGCCCTCAACGAGGAGTACGGCGTCCACCTCCTCGGCGAGGGCGGGGAGTTCGAGACGTTCGTGACCGACGGGCCGCACATGGCCCGCCGCATCGAACTGACGTACGACACCGTGTGGGCGGGCGACCGGGGCCACATCGAGGTCACGGACGCGCGGCTGGCGGAGTAGGAAAAACGAAAGCGGAACGGCGGCGCGGGCCGCCGGGCGTTACTGCGTGGTCCGGCTGCTGGGCGTGCCCCGGGCGCTGTAGAGCTGGTACGCGAAGTACAGCTCGTAGATGCCCGCGAGACCCACCAGGACGTACACGAGGAACTCCAGCGTCGGCACGGAGCCGAGGAGGAGGTTCACGACGTTCCAGTTGGCCTCCAGGAACTCGCCGATGCCGACGAGACCCCAGTTGATGGCCCCGACGATGACGAGCACGAGCGATATCCAGTCCACGGCGTTGACCCGGAGACGGCCTTCGGTTTGCATTGTTACACCTCGCTCCGGGTGAGGCGCCGTGAGCGGAAAGTAATAGGCCGCCTACGGGCGGAAAGCTCGCCTTGTCGTGTCGCCCCGCGGTCAGTCCGCGCCGTTCGTCAGCTGCGAGTGGGCACCCAACAGCGCGCCCGCGAGGTCGATGTTCTCGACGCGGGCCTCCTCGTCGACGATGGAGTCGTGTATCTCGCAGTCGACGACCGTCGCGTTCGGGAACACGACGGTGTCCTCCAGCGTCGAGTCGACGACGCGCGCGCCGGACATCACGTGGACGTTCGCCCCGAGCGTCGATCCCGACACCTCGGCGTCGTCGGCGACGAGCGTCCCGCCGTCGAGCGTCCACGCGACGGCCTCCAGGTACGACTCGGGCGTGCCGATGTCGAACCACGCCTCGTCGAACGGGAAGGCGTACACCTCGTCGTGTTCGACGAGCCACTGGACGAACCACCCCGGCTCGTCGGGGTTGTTGCCGTCCGCGAGGTACTCCTCGAAGCGGAGCGCCTCGCGGGGGAAGCCGTAGCAGGCGATGGAGACGAGCGTGCTCGGCGGCTGGGCCGGCTTCTCCCGGAAATCGACGACGCGGTCGCCCTCCGTGTCGATGACGCCGTACGAGGAGGCCTTGTCGAGCGAGCCCACGTCGTACGCCGCGAGGGTCGGCCCGCCCTTCGCCTCGAAGAAGTCCACGAAGTCGGCCACATCGAAGCCGATGAGGTTGTCGCCCGCGACGACCACGAGGTCGTCGTCGATTCCCTCCCTCGCGACCAGCTGGGCCAGCGCGCCGACGACGCCGAACTTCTCGTCCTCCTCCGTCGTGTCCTCGACCGAGAGGACGGGCTTCTCGAACGCGGAGTCGGCCAGATACGCCTCGAACTCCTCGGCGAACGCCTCGTTCGTGGAGACGAACACCTCGTCGATGCGGTCGTCCGCCTCCAATTCCGCGAAGATGCGGTCGATGACGGTCGAGTCGCCGACGGGGAGGAGCATCTTCGGGCGGTGGCGGGTGATGGGCCACAGACGGGTCGCGTACCCGCCCGCGAGGACGACTGCCTTCATGGCTCTGAACCACCCGGGGCGCCGTTAAGGCCTTTTTCATACACTTCCCCGCGCGTCGGACGGGCGTCTGACACAGTTTTTTGTCGAGAGGGCGGAAAGAGGCAGTATGACCAGCCTCACGGAGGTCTACGAGGGAGGCGCCGGCGGGGCCGACCTCCGCCGGCTGTACGCGGGGGTCGGGCTGTTCGGGGTCGGCGCCGTCCTGACCGTCGTCGGCATCGTCGTCGGGACGTCCGCCGGCGGCGGCGGCGTCCTCGGCCTCTCGAAGTTCGGCGCGCGCGAACTGGCCGGCGTCCTCGCCGGCGTGGGCCTGCCCGCCGTCTTCCTCGGGGGGATGACCGTCCTCCCGAAGGCGTCGTGGCGCATCCGCGCGGCCGGGTGGCTCGGCGCGGCCGTCGCGCTCGTCGGCGTCGTCGCCTTCGTCGCCGTCTACCCGAGCAACTGGTTCGGGATGCCGACCGACTACACCCTTCCCGTGACCGCCGTCTACTTCGTCGGCGTCATCACGACGTTCTGGTGTCTGTTCGTCGCCGTCGCGAACTTCAAGGCGCGCAACGACCCCGGCGGTACCGTCCGCCTCGAGGTGACGAAGGAGGGGAAGACCCGCGTCGTCGAGGTGTCGAACGACCGCCTCCGGCAGGGGCTCGGCGGCATCGGCCTGCTCGGCGAGACGCCGGACGGCAACACCCCGACCCAGACGAACGGCCCCGACGCCTCCACCGTCTCCGATGGCGGCGCGGAGGTGACGACGATGAGCGAGCCGACGACCTCCTCCTCCACCGAGTCCGCCCCCGCCGGCCCGGACCGCGTCTCCACGCGCCCGAACCGCGGGGCGACGGAGTCGGACGCGGGCCGCTCGCGCTCCGGCCCGCGCCCCGACGACGCCTACTGCGGCAACTGCAGCGAGTTCAGCTACGTCCGCACCGACGACGGCCTCGCGCCGTACTGCGGCCTCCACGAGGAGGTCATGGACGACATGGACGCCTGCTCCGAGTGGCGGCCCAACACCGACTAGAGCCCGGCGAGCGTCTCCTCCACGCGGTCCCAGTGTGACCCCTTCCAGAAGTACTGTCCGCAGGAGCGACAGCGCCACGCCTCGGTTTCGTCGGGGGCGGGCGCGTACTCGGGGACCTCGGCCCCGGGGGCGACGGCCTCGACGGGGCCGTTGCACGCGCCGCAGTGTGCCGGCTCCGCGGCGACGGCGAGGGGGAGGCCCGCGTCGGCGAGTTCGCGCAACTGTCCCTCGACCCCTCTGTCGGTGAGCAGGACGCCGCGCTCGCCGGCCCGGTCGGCGAGTTCCCGGTCGCGGGTGAGGAGCGTCCGGCCCTCGTCGCGCGCCAGTGCGAGCAGGCGGTCGTCGGCCTCGACGCCCCTGTCGAGCGCGTACGCCGCGTCGTACCCGCAGAAGCGGAGGTAGGTGGCGAGCTTCCCGCACATGACGTCGAGCAGGAACGGCGGGTCCGGCCGCTCGGGAGCCATCTCAGCGGTCCTCGCCGTAGACGAGGCTCGTCCGGCGGGTCGCCTCGTAGGACGCCGTGCTCCACGGCTTCGTCTCCCGAACGTGCGTCCGGACCTCCGCGAGGCGGTCGCCCGCGGCGGGGTCGCGGTCCGTCTCCGACACGGTGTAGGCGGTGACGCTCCACGTCGCGTCCCCCGAGTCGCCGAACCGGACGGTCCAGCGACGGCCGGACGGCGTCGTCTCGCTGCCGAGGCGCACCGCCGCTGACTCCCCCTCGTCCGGCCGCCGGAAGTTCGTCCCGCCGGTCACGGTGGTCGCGTCGCTCACGTGTTCGACGCCGAGTTCGGCGAGCCGCCAGCCGTTGTTCGCGTGCTGGTTCTCCCCGGGAATCAGCCGGTGGTCGGTGAGGAGGTGGAGTTCGGTCCGGTCGCCGGCCGGGCGTTCGTGGACGGCGGCCGAGACCCGGAACGCGCCGTTCGGCGGGTCGGCGTCGACCGACCGCTCGGCCGTGGCGACGACCGTCGCGTCCTCGGGGGCAGTCGGCGTGTCCCCCTGCGTCGCCGGGTCGAGCGCGTCGCCGGTCGAACAGCCGGCGAGCGCGGTCGCGCCCGCGGCCGCCGCGCCGGTCAGGAGCGTGCGTCTGGAGGGCATCGTCGGGGGAAGCGGCGTCGCGGGCATAGGTCTTCCCGCTACAGGCCGAGGAAGTCGGCCACCCCGTCGGCGTCGCGCGCGTTGAGCACGTCCGCGGCCTCGGCCCACCCGCGCCGGGCGGTGTGGACGCCGAACCGGAGGTAGTCGAACGCGGCCGGCCGGTGGGCGTCGGTGTTCACGGCGATGGTCGCGCCGGCATCGACGGCGGCCTTGACGTAGCCGCCCCGGAGGTCCAGCCGGTGGGGGTTGGCGTTGATCTCGAGCGCGGTGTCGTTCGCGGCGGCGGCCGCGGCGACCGCGTCGATGTCGATGTCCAGCCCCGCCCGACGGTTGAGCAGGCGGCCGGTCGGGTGGCCGAGGACGTTCACCGCGGGGTGTTCGGCGGCGGCCACCAGCCGGTCGGTGCCGTCGCCGTCGAGCGCGGCGTGCGGGGAGGCGACGACGCAGTCGAGTTCCGCGAGCACGTCGTCCGCGACGCTCACGCTCCCGTCGGCGGCGATGTTCGCCTCGACCCCGGTGAACGCCCGGACCTCGCTGTCGGCCGCGCGCACCTCCTCGGCGACGGCGAGCAGTTCGTCATCGGAGACGCCGACCCCGCCGACCATCCCCGGCCCGGTGGCGTGGTCGGTGACGGCGAGGTAGTCGTGGCCGAACTCGGCCGCGCCCGCGAGCATCCCCGCGACCGACTCGTCGCCGTCGGAGGCGTCCGTGTGGGTGTGGAGGTCGCCCCGCAGGTCGCCGAGCGCCACGAGGTCGGGGAGGTCGCCCGCGTCGGCGGCGGCGACCTCGCCGCGGTCCTCGCGCAGTTCGGGAGGAATGAGAGGGAGGTCGAGCGCCTCGTACATCGACGCCTCCGTCCCGCCCGCGACGCGCTCGCCCACCCGCTGGCCGGCGTCGGGGTCCTCGACCCCCGACACGTCGAAGACGCCGTACTCGTTCACCTTCAGGTCGCGCTCGATGGCGCGGTTGCGCAGGACGATGTTGTGGTCGCGGCTCCCCGTGAAGTACTGGAGCGCGGCGCCCCACTCCGCCTCCACGACCACCCGGAGGTCCACGCGCATCCCGTCGGCCCGGAGGCTCGCCTTCGAGGTCCCCGCCTCGATGACCTCCGCGTCGAACTCGGTGAAGTGCTCCACGACCGCCTCGCCCGCGTCGCTGGCGACGAGCACGTCCACGTCGCCGACCGTCGGCCGCCACCGACGAAGGGAACCGGCGGTGTCGGCGGCCGTCACGGCCCCGTGGTCGCGCAGGTGGTCGAGGACGCGCTCCGCGAGCGGCTGTGCCTCGCCCAACAGCGCCCGCTCGTGGCTCTCGCGGGCGAACTCGATGTTGTCGAGGATGTTCTCCTCCGTCTTCGGGCCGAACCCCTTCACCTCCCGTATCTCGCCGGCCTCCGCGGCGGCTTCGAGGTCGTCGAGGTCGCGGACCCCGAGCGCCTCGTAGAGGTCCGCGACGGTCTTGGGACCGACCCCCTCGACCCGCATCAGCGCCCCGATGTCGACCGGCAGGTCGTCGCGGAGCTCCTCCAGTTCCGCTATCTCCCCGGTCTCGACGTACTCGACGACCTTCGCGGCGATGGCCTCCCCGACCCGGTCTATCTCTTCGACCGCGTCCCGCCCCCGCTCGGCGAGGGTCTCGATGGCGACGGTGTGCCCGCGGATGTTGTCGGCCGCCTGCCGGTAGGCGCGCGGCTTGTACTCGACGCCGAGCGCCTCCAGCCGGTCGGCCATCTCGTCCAGCCGGTCGGCCACCTCCGCGTTCCGGCTCATCGGCCACCCAGCCGGGAGCCGCTCTCCTCGCCGAGCGCCTGCTTGAGGAAGTTCATCCACCGCTTGGTGTCCATCGCCTCCTGGCGGTCGCGCTCCGTCTCGATGCCCGCGGGGTTCAGCGATTCGAGGGCGTTGAGCGCGCGGTCGATGCCGATGACGGCCGCGGCGAGGGCCTCCCCCTCCTCGAAGTTCACCTCGTCCTCCTCGATTCGCTGTTTCCGCTGGAGGCGCTCGCGCCGGAGGTTCTTCTTCGCCCGCTCGACGCGCTCGCGCTCGCCCGCGGGGACCGTGTCGCGCCGCTTTATCTCGAAGACGAACGAGCGCAGGTCGATCTCCTCCCCCTGCACCTCGATGCGTTCGGGGATCTCGGCGCCGACGGTGGCCGACTCCCGCCCGATGCGTTCGAGCAGTATCTCCCGCTCGTACTCCTTCATTGGCCGGAGCGAGGGGCCGTGGGACCAAAATACGCCCGCCCGGCGGGGGAGGCGAGGAAACATAAACGATATACTGCGATAGCAAATCGGTGTTCCGGCCGCGAAAGGCGAAGAGAGGGAGCGTCCGAAAGCCGCCCGGAGGAGGCGGGAGCGGCCGGGAACCGGGGCGACGACCGGACTGCCGAGCGGCGCGACCGCGACGGACGCGGTCCCGAAGCGGCCCGGCCCCCCGAGCGGTATTCTCATATGTTCACGTGGCACATCACCGGTATGCCGGACAGCCTTCTCGTTCCCGTCGACGGCTCGCCGCTCGCCCGCCGCGCCGTCCGCTACGCCGTCGAGAACTTCCCGGGGGCGTCCGTCACGACCCTCCACGTCATCGACCCGGTCGATTCGATAGTCGCCGCGGAGGCCGGGGGGCTTCCCGTCGCCGACGGCTGGTACGAGCGGGCACGGGAGCGGGCGGCGGAGATTCACGAGGAGGCGCGGGGTATCGCGGACGAACACGGTGTCGAACTCGCGACGGCGACGACGGTCGGCCGGCCCGCGCGGGCGATACTCGACTACGCCGAGGACCACGACGTCGACCTGATACTGCTGGGGAGCCACGGGCGCGAGGGCATCGAGCGGGCGCTCCTCGGGAGCGTGGCCGAGCGGGTGGTACGGGACGGCCGGCGGCCGGTGACCGTCGTCCGATGAGTTCCGACGCCTCCGCGCGTCCAGAGGAACCGGCGCGTCCGTCGGTGTGTGTCATCCCCGTCGCGCGCCGGGGCGGGCGCGGTGACGCAGGGGCGCGCTCCATCGAGCGGGCGCTCGCGGGGACGCCCGGCGTCCACGACGCGGACGTGTCGTTCCGCACCGGAACCGTCCGCATCAGCTACGACGCGGAGGCCGTCACCGAGGACGCGCTCGAACGGCTGGTACGCGACCACGACGTGCCCGTCACCGACGGCCCGGCGTCGGAGGGGGCGGACGCGGGGACGGGAACGGACCTGCGGCGCGAGGTCGTCTTCACCGCGCTCGCGCTCGTCGGGATGGGTGTCGGCCTCGCGACCGGGTGGCTCGACGGGCCGCGGGCGCTGGCGTGGCTGGGCTACGGCGCGGCGTACGCCTTCGGCGGCTGGTACGGGCTCCGGGGCGCGGTCGAGACGCTGCGGCACCGAGCCGTCGACATCGACCTGCTGATGATCGTCGCCGCGCTCGGCGCGCTCTCCATCGGGGCGCCGTTCGAGGGGGCGATGCTGCTGTTCCTGTTCTCGCTGTCGAACACGCTCCAGCACTACGCCATCGGCCGGTCGCGGCGCGCCATCGAGTCGCTCGTCGAGATGCGCCCGGAGTCCGCGCGAGTGATACGCGACGGGTCGGAGACGGCCGTCCCGATAGACGAGGTGGCGGTCGGCGACGTGTTCGTCGTCCGGCCGGGCGACAGGGTGCCGCTCGACGGCGTCGTCGTGGCCGGCGAGAGCGCGGTGGACCAGGCGTCGCTCACCGGCGAGTCGATGCCGGTCGCGAAGGGGCCCGGCGACGAGGTGTTCGCCGGGACCATCAACGAGGGCGGGAGTCTGGAGATAGAGACCACGCGGCGGGCACACGAGTCGGCCATCACGCGGCTCATCCACATGGTCGAGCGCGCGCAGAGCGAGAAGGCCCCGACCCAGCGGCTCATCGACCGCCTGGAACAGCCGTACGTGCTCGGTGTGTTCGGACTCACGGTCGCGGCCGTCGCCGTCCCGCTGTCGCTCGGCAGCGAGTTCACGGGGGCGTTCTACCGCGCGATGACGCTGATGGTCGCCGCCTCCCCGTGTGCGGTCATCATCTCGACGCCCGCCGCGGTGCTGTCGGCCATCGCCTCGGGCGGCCGGCAGGGCGTCCTGTTCAAGGGCGGCGAACACGTCGAGGCGGCGGCGACCGTCGACGCCGTGGCGTTCGACAAGACGGGGACGCTCACCCGGGGCGACACGGAACTGACCGACGTGCTCGTCCGCGACGGGGCGGAGGGCGAAAGCGACCTGCTCGCGCTCGCCGCCGCCGTCCAGGGCCGCTCCGAACACCACCTCGCGCGGGCGACGGTACGGGCGGCCGAGGACCGGGCGCTCGACGTCCCCGAGGCGCGCGACTTCCGGGCCGTGGCCGGGAAGGGCGTCCGGGCGGCGGTCGGGGACGGCACGGTCCACATCGGGAACCGGAGCTACGTCGAGACGGTCCTCGACGGGACCGTCGAGGGGCTGGACCGCGGGCTGGAGCGGCTGGCCGCGCTCGAATCGGAGGGGAAGACGAGCGTCCTCGTCGTGCGCGAGACGGACGGTACCGCGCGCGTGCTGGGGTGGCTCGCGTACACCGACACCCTGCGGCCCGGGGCCGCCGAGATGGTCGCCGACCTCCGGTCGCTGGGTGTGGAGCGGATACTGATGCTGACCGGCGACAACGAGCGGGTGGCGCGACGCATCGGCGAGGCGGTCGGCATCGACGAGGTGCGGGCGGAACTCCTGCCCGAGGAGAAGGTGGCGACCGTCGAGGAGCTGGCGACGCGGTACGACACCGTCGCGATGGTCGGGGACGGCGTCAACGACGCGCCGGCGCTCGCGACGGCCGACCTCGGCATCGCGATGGGCGGCGCCGGGACGGACGTCGCGCTCGAAACCGCCGACGTCGTGTTGATGGGCGACGACCTGGGCAAGATACCCTACGTGTTGGGGCTGGGGCGGCGGACGCGGCGGACGCTGACGGTCAACCTCGCCGTCGCGTTCGGCGCGATCGCCCTGATGGTGGGGGCGATACTCCTGCGGGGCATCCCGCTTCCGCTCGCCGTCGTCGGGCACGAGGGGTCGACCGTCCTCGTCTCGCTGAACGGGCTCCGGCTGCTGGCCTACCGGTGAGCGCCGCCGCGGGTCGCAGGGGCTTTGCCGGCCCGCCCCCGACCCGGAAGCGATGCTAGCCGTCGTCGTCTCGCGGGCGGACCGGGCGTCCGAACACATCGGCGAGCGACTGCTCGCGCTCGGCGACTGGACCGACCACGAGGACGCCGACAGGGCGGACGCCGCGGGCGGCGGCACCTACTACCGCACCGGGGGCGCGGAGCTACGGACGTTCGACGAACTGCACATCCGCGCCGAGGGGCTGGCGGAGGCGTTCGACGACCCGGACCTGCTGTTCGTCGCGTCGCGCCACTCCGGCGACACCGGGCCGCTGCTCACCGCACACCCGACCGGCAACCCCGGCCCCGCGGAGTTCGGTGGCGAGGCCGAGTCGTTCGCCCGCGCGGCCCCGAACGCGCTCTCGGCCCTGCTCTCCGCGTTCGACGAGCACGCGCCCGAGGGGTACGGCGTCGCGATGGAGTGTACCCACCACGGGCCGACGGACCTCGACGTGCCGTCGCTGTTCGTGGAACTCGGGAGCGACGACGAACAGTGGGACGACCCCGAGGGCGCGTCGGCCGTCGCGCGGGCGATACTCGACTGCCGCGGCGTCGCGCCCGACCGCGAGCGCCAGCTGGTGGGGTTCGGCGGCGGTCACTACGCCCCGCGGTTCGAGCGCGTCGTCCGCGAGACGGACTGGGCCGTCGGCCACGTCCTCGCCGACTGGTCGCTAGAGGACATGGCCCACCCGCGCGAGGCACGCGGTGTCGTCGCCGCCGCCTTCGAGCGCTCCGCGGCCGAGCACGCGCTCGTGGAGGGCGACCGGCCCGTCCTGCGCGAGGTCATCGACGACCTCGGCTACCGCGTCGTCTCCGAGACGTGGGCGCGCGAGACGACGGGCGTCCCGCTCGGGACGGTCGAGGAACTGGAGTCGGCGCTCGCACCCGTGGACGAGGGCCTCCGATTCGGCGACCCCGGGGCGGGGTACGAGGGGGAGTTCGCGACGACCGAACTGCCCGCCGAGTTGGTCGAGGAGGCGGCGAACGTCGATACCGGCGCCGCGCGCGACGCCGTCGCCGGAGTCGCGCTCGCGTTCGAGACGGAGCAGGGCGGGACCCGACCCGTCGGCAGGGTGGCGCTCGCGCCGGGGGCGACTCCCGACGACCTCGTCGCGGCGCTGGCCGACGTGCTGCGCGCGAAGTACGACACGGTCGAGATAGCGGACGGGGCGGTCCTCGCCCGCGAGGAGACCTTCGTCCCGGAGAAGGCCGCGACGCTCGGGGTCGGCGAGGGGCCGGCGTTCGGGAAACTGGCCGCGGGCGAGGCCGTCGAGGTGGACGGCCGGACCATCGAGCCACACGCCGTCCACGAGGAGCGCGAACTGCGCTTTGCCTACTAGGGCGCGCGGAACACGCGAATCGTGTCGCGGGGCGTCGGCTCGCGGATGAGCTGTGCCAGCCCGCGCGCCGAGAACACCTCCTTCCAGTTGCGGTGGAAGAGGGGGAAGTCGTCATCCACGTAGCTGACGGCAGCCTCGGCGCGGCCGCGCTGGGGGCCGTTCCCCTCGTTCTCGGCCGTGATGAGGAGGTCGCCCGTAACCCGGGCTATCTCGTCGAACACCCACTCGTTGTCGGGCGGCACGTGCTGGAGCGTCTCGACGGCGAAGACGACGTCGAAGGCGTCGTCCGGCAGGTCGGGGACGTACTCCTCGATGGCGGCGACGCGGAACTCGCCCGCCTCCGCGAGCCCGGGGTACCGCTCCCGCATCACGTCGAACGAGTCGGGGTTCACGTCGATGCCGGCGAGGTTCCCGTAGCCGTGGTCGCGCAGGTACGCGAGGTGGCGGCCCGACGCACAGCCGAGTTCGAGTATCGCGGCGTCCTCGCCGACGTAGTGGCCGAGCACCTCGGCGAGCGTCTCGCTCACCTCGTTGGGGCCGATGTCGGCGTAGTACGCGGGCGAGTAGTCGCCGGACCGCTCCGCCCAGTCCCGGCGCACCTCGTCGGGGTCCATACCCGACGGACGCGGCCCGCGAGTATAGGCTCCCCGACCGACGCGCTGAAGCGGGCGGCCGGCGGACGGTCGATGTGAGTCTGCTCGACCGGGCGGCGTCGATGCGCGGCGGGAGCGTGCCGGAGACCCCGGCGGGCCGGCGGCGGGCGCTGGCGACCGTCATCGCCGTCGTCTTCATCGACCTGCTCGGCTTCGGCATCGTCATCCCGGTCCTCCCCTTCTACGTGCGGTCGTTCGGCGTCTCGGACGTGTTCATCGGCCTGCTCGCGGCCTCCTACTCGCTGACGCAGTTCCTCGCCGCGCCGTATCTCGGTCGGCTCTCCGACGAGCGGGGCCGCCGCCCCGTCCTGATGCTGTCGCTCGCGGGCGCGGCCGTCGCGTGGGTCGTCTTCGGCTTCGGCGGCGCGGCCGACCGCGCGTTCGGCCCCGTCGCGGCGCTCGCGGTCCTCTTTCTCGCGCGCGGCCTCGCCGGGGCGATGGGCGGGAACATCGCGGCCGCGCAGGCGTACGTCGCGGACGTGACTCCCAGAGAGGACCGCGCCGGCGCCCTGGGTCTCGTGGGCGCGGCGTTCGGCCTCGGCTTCGTGTTCGGGCCGGCGCTGGGCGCGCTGTTCGCCTCCGACCCCGTCGTCGCGGCCGCCGACGGCCTGTTGCCGGCGTTCGTCCCGACCACCGCCTACTCGCTCCCGAGCTTCGCCGCCGCGGCCTTCTCGCTGCTCGCGCTCGCGGCCGCGGCCGTCGCGCTCCCCGAGCCGAACCGGACCCGCGGAACGGCCGGCCCGCCCGGCATCGTCGCCCCGTTCCGCGAGGCGCTCGCGGACGCCGCGCTCCGGCCGCTCGTCGTCGTCTTCCTCGTCGCCTCCGTCGCGTTCTCGGGCGTGCAGGTCGCGTTCATCCCGTTCGTCGCCGACAGCTTCGGCTACGACGAGTCGGGTGCCGGGCTGCTGCTCACCTACATCGGCGTCCTCGGCGTGCTCAATCAGGGCGTCGTCGTCCGGCAGGTGTCCCGACGAGTCGCGGACGCGCGGATGGCCGTCGGCGGGGCCGCGATGCTGGCCGTCGCGCTCGCGGCGCTGCCGTTCGCCGCGCCGCTCGGCGACCTGCTCCCCACGCTCGCGCTGCCGTTCGGTGCCGGGCCGGCGCTCATCGTCCTCCTCCTCGTGCTCGCGCTGCTCTCGACGGGGAACAGCCTGCTCAACGTCGGCATCGCGGCCGTCGTCTCCCGGACGGCGAGCGACGAACAGCAGGGCACCGCGTTCGGCGTCACCCAGGGCGCCGGCTCGCTCGGACGCACCGTCGGCCCGCCGGCGATGACCGCGCTGTACGTCGTCGCGGCGGCGGCGCCGTTCCTGCTCGGCGCGCTGCTGACCGTCGGGACAGTCGGCGTCCTCCTCGGCGTCGCTCGGGGCTCGGACGCCTGACCCCGGGACGCGGCGGCGACCCGGTCGTCGGCTCGGGGACGGACGGCACCGGGGGGCGGAACGTCGGGGAAGAGCGTTCGCATCGAATCGACCGCTCGTCTATCGGGGATAAAACAGCGACGCGAGGCCCGCTCGGGGGCCGGGCGCCGGCCTCAGAACTGCCCGATTCCCTGTCCCGGCTGTATCTGCCCGCCCTGTTCGAACGAAGCGAGCATCTTCCGGGTGGCCCGCGCGGCCCGCGGGAGCACCTCGGCACACTCCTGACAGTGCTTGGTCGGGTGGCGGGCGCACTCCCGCGCGGCCGCCTCGGCCGCGACGACGAACACCTCGGCGAGCTCGGCGCCGAACGCCGAGTCGCGGGCGAGCAGTTCGACGTTGAGCCGAGCGATGTCGGCCACGTCCCGACAGAGCCGGGCGCACTCGGCCATGCCCTGCTCGTCGAGACACCGGTCGGCGCACCACTCGGCGACGTTCGCCGACTCCACGAAGTCGTGGAGCACGACGCGCATCTCCTCGCTGATGGCCTCCTCGAGCGTGATGTCCGGCCCCGGGGCGGGGAACCCCTGTCCCGTCACGGTCCCCTGCTGTTGTTCCATCGGCCCTATCGTCCCGTAACCGCCCGCCTGTTGTCGTGGTTGTGTCATCGTCGGATACCTCGTCCGCGTCCTCGTCGCTCGGTCGCTCGCGCGTCGCCGTCGCTCGGTCGGGCGTCGGTCACCGTCGTCCCCGGCCCGTCCCGGGCTGCTCCTGCGCGAACGGCTGTTCGATGCCCTGAAGTTGCTGCCCGCCCGCCTCCGACGGACGCCCGTACTCGGTGGGGGAGTACTGTCCGGACGGGGCCTGCTGCGGGAGCTGTTGTGCCTGCTGCGGTGGCTGGACCTGCTGGCTCTGTTGGGCCGGCGGTATCTGTTGGCCCTGTTGCGGGAGCTGTTGTGCCTGCTGGGCCGGCTGGACCTGCTGGCTCTGTCGGGCCGGCTGTGACGGCTGGAACTGCTCGCCCTGCCGAGGCTGTCGGAGCTGTTCCGGCTGTCCCGCGGCGGCCTCCTGTCGGAACGCTCCCTGTGTCTGCGGGGACTGTTGGCCGTACTGTATCGACTGGCTATCCCCGACGCGCGGCTCGTACGGGTTCGTGGACACCTGTCCGTACGCGGGCTGTCCGGCCCCGCCGGCGGTGGTCACGACGGACTGCTGTCCGTACGTCGTCTCCGGGGCCCGTCCGATCCGCTGTCGGTGTGGTCTGGCGCTGTATCGTCTCATGGGTACACGTGGCGGTCGTCGCGACCGCCCGACTGACCGGTCCCCGCACGGCCGCATTGTAATATCCGACCTACCGCTCGGGCGAGCGAGTACGGCCGCCTTTCGGCCCGTGGGCGGTCACGTCGCGTCGGCCGGATTCGACAGGAAGGGGAAGGGAGGGCTTACCGCGGGACTGCGAGCCGGTCAGGACGGACGGAGGCGGGGAGGAGCCGGAACGAAACGGCGTCGTACCGCCGACATCGACGGACCGACGCTCAGGGCCGGACCGGCCCGCTGGCCGTCGGCCCGCCGGGCGGCGTGATGACGATCTCGCCCGTACTGTACACCGTCACCCGGTAGTCGTCGACGACGAACGCGGCGTGGCCGAGCGAGGGGGTTTCGGTCTCGTGCGAGGGGGAGAACAGTCGGTCGAGCGCGTCGGGGTCGATGGTGTCGAAGAGAACGAAGCCGGCCTCCGTGACGTCCTGTTCCATGGCGTCGGCGAGCGCGTGGGTCACCGCCGTGCTGAGTTTGGCCGTCCCGTCCGGGTCGTGGTACGCGCGGTAGTCGGTCGTGGGGGGACACGGGCCGGGAGTCGACCCGTTTCTGCTGTCGTCCATTCGGCCCGACGTATGGAATACGCCGTTGAAAGCTTTCCCCTACGTTAAGTCGCTCTTACCTGTCTCGGCACGGAGAAGACCTGAGACGCACGATTCGGGCGACGGAAGGAGGCCGAAACCGCGGGCGGGCCGTTCCCGACAGCGGCCCGAGCGGAACGCACGGCCGCCCGTCCGGCCGCCGGCGGCGCCCCCCGGAAGCCGGGGCTTACTCGTCGCTCCCCTCGTCGTCCTCGGGGCGGACGAGCACGAGCGCCTCCCACGCGTCGAGCTGTGGGTTGTAGACGCTCTCGAGGACGTAGTCGTTCTCGCCCAGCGGGAGCTGTTCGTTCGGGTAGTTCATCGAGACGCGACGGAGCGTCGGCGTCGAGACGCTCATCTCCGCGACCGGCATCGGCTCCCCGGTTCCCGCCGCCTGCTGTTCCGGGGCCTGTGTGAACGAGCCCTGTGTCGGCTGTCGGCCGGTCGCTCGTCCGTGTGGGTTGTTCGGGTCCATTCCGCCTCCGGGTTGGCCGCCGGCCTACAATAGTATACACGGGCAACGCGGCGGATACGTCGCCTTACCGCGTGCCGGCGCCCCGACCGACCGTGCTCGCGACCGGCGCCGAACGTGACGTTTCGTATCGTCGTTATCGCTTTATCGCCCGGCGCGCCCGAACGGCGGTTCGGCCCGAAATCGGCCGTCGTGGCGTCCGACGGGCGTACGACGCGAGGGAAAGATACAATACACGCATGGCGCAAACCAATTGCAAATGGACTCGATTATCGACGACGCCATCGACGAGGCCGAGGAGGAGCGGGAGGAGCAGCCGGCTCCCGCCGACGCGGCCGACACGTCGCCGAACACCTCGGGGACGATGACGGACGAGGAGCTGGCGAGCGTCGTCAAGGACCTGGAGACGAAGATCACCGTCGTGGGCTGTGGCGGGGCCGGCGGCAACACCGTGACCCGGATGGCACAGGAGGGTATCCACGGGGCGAAACTCGTCGCGGCGAACACCGACGCCCAGCACCTCGCCGGCGAGGTCGAGGCCGACACCAAGATACTCATCGGCCGACAGCGCACCGGCGGCCGCGGCGCCGGCTCCGTCCCGAAGATCGGCGAGGAGGCCGCCCAGGAGAACATCGAGGACATCCAGGCGTCCATCGACGACTCCGACATGGTGTTCATCACCGCCGGCCTCGGCGGCGGCACCGGCACCGGCTCCGCGCCCGTCGTCGCACAGGCCGCCCAGGAGCAGGACGCGCTCACCATCGCTATCGTCACCATCCCGTTCACGGCGGAGGGCGAGCGCCGCCGCGCAAACGCCGACGCGGGGCTCGAACGGCTGCGCGCCGTCGCGGACACGGTCATCGTCATCCCGAACGACCGGCTGCTCGACTACGCGCCGAACCTCCCGCTGCAGGACGCGTTCAAGATCTGTGACCGCGTGCTGATGCGGTCGGTGAAGGGGATGACCGAACTCATCACCAAGCCCGGCCTCGTCAACGTCGACTTCGCCGACGTGAAGACCATCATGGAGAACGGCGGCGTCGCCATGATCGGGCTCGGCGAGTCCGACTCCGAGAACAAGGCACAGGACTCGATACGCTCGGCGCTCCGCTCGCCGCTGCTCGACGTGGAGTTCGACGGCGCGAACTCCGCCCTCGTCAACGTCGTCGGCGGCGCGGACATGTCCATCGAGGAGGCGGAGGGCGTCGTCGAGGAGATTTACGACCGAATCGACCCCGACGCGCGCATCATCTGGGGCGCCTCGGTGAACCCCGACTTCGACGGGAAGATGGAGACGATGATCGTCGTCACCGGCGTCGAGTCGCCGCAGATATACGGCAAGAGCGAGGCCGAGCGCGAGAAGGCCGTCCAGCGCGGCTCGATGGGGTCGTCGCGCTCGGCGGGCGACCGCTCCGCCTCCGAGGACGAGACCGAGTTCATCCAGTAGCCGCGGTCCCCCTTTTCCGCCGAAATTGCCGGTAGGAAGCCCCTACCGCGCCAGTTCGTGTTTTTCAGTCGAACCATACCTAACCCCCGAACCGGAGTCCCGACAGGGGAGACAATGAACATTCGACTTCGCGGGGGTATCGTATCGACGGGCGAACGAACGGGGGCGCGATGAACGGGCGAGGGTATCTGGCCGTCGTCGTCACCGCACTGGTCGTGCTCTCCGGGGCGACACCGTTCGCCCTCGTGGGCACGGCGAGCGCGGCGACGCTGACCGTCGACGACAGCGGCGGCGCGGACTACACGACGATTCAGGCGGCCGTGAACGCCGCCAGCGACGGCGACACGATTCTGGTCGCGCCGGGCACCTACGCGGGCGACATCACCATCGACAAGCGGCTCACGCTGCGCGGCGACACGGGCGACTCCTCGTTCGGCCCCGGCGCGAACGCGCCGCTCGTGGACTCGAACGCGGGGAGCATCGACGAGGGGTTCGTCCTGACCGCCGCCGCGAGCGGCACCGTCATCGAGGGCTTCGTCCTCAACGATTTCGGCGACGAGGGCATCAAGTTCGACGTCGCGAGCGGTGCGACGCTCTCGAACGTCGTCATCCGCGACAACCGCATCGGCGGCGACGACGACGGCATCGGGCAGGGGGTCGACGGAAGCCTCGCGAACATCGAAATCACGAACAACCACTTCGTCTCGGAGTACGGTATCTACCTCAGCGTCGACGGCGACGTGACCGACCTCTCCATCACGAACAACCGGTTCGACGACGGGAGCGGCGGCCTCGCCGGCGACGAGAGCGTCTACTTCAGCATCGACGGGACGGTCGCGAACATCGACGTGTCGAACAACGTCATGCTGACGGAGTACTACGGCGTGTACGCGTACTTCTACAACGCGACGAGCGACGTGACGGTCACGAACAACGACGTCACCGCCGACTACGAGGGTATCTACATCGACATCGAGCCCTACGACGACGGCGACGCGGTCTCCGGCGTGACCGTCTCGAACAACGACGTCACGTCGGACGACTACGGCATCTACCTCGACATCGAGGTCTACGACGCCGACGTGACCGGCGTCACTGTCTCGAACAACGACGTGGACAGCTACTACGAGGCCGTCTACGTGGACATCAGCGCCGACAACGGCGACGTCGTCGACGTCTCGGTCGACGGTAACACCCTCGCGAGCGACAGCGACGAGGGGCTCTACCTGTACTTCGACCTCGACGACGACGCGAGTCTCGACGGCGCTACGGCCGACGGCAACACCGTGACGACGGCCGACGACGCGGGTATCTACGTCGAGCTGTACGGCGACTCCTCGACCACGACCGTGAGCGGTCTCAGTGTCAGCGACAACACCGTCTCGAACACCGGGGACCAGGGTATCTACGTCGAGATATACCGCGTGAACACGACGGACACGATACAGGTGCGCGACAACGCCGTCGCGAACGCGGGCGACGAGGGCATCGAGTTCTACGTCGGCCGGCTCGTGTCGTCGCAGCAGTCGGTATCGGCCATCGTCGCCGGCAACGTCGTCGACGGCAGCAACGGCGACGGCCTCGCCGTCGATACGACCCAGGGCGACGACCTCACGCTCGACGTGACGGGCAACGCATTCACCGACAACGCGAACTACGGTATCGACCTCGACTACACCACCTCGGTGGAGTCGGTGACGATATCCGGCAACAACATCGCGGGCAACGTCGCCGGCGGCGTCCGTAACGCCAACGGCTCGGCGTACGTCGACGCGCGGAACAACTGGTGGGGCAACGCGTCCGGGCCCTCCAGCGCCTCGTTGCTCGACCCCGAGAGCGGCACGGCCGCCAACGGGACCGGCGACGCGGTGGTCGGGACCCTCGGCGGCGGACAGGTGTTCGCCGGCTACAGCGCCGCGACCATCGTCTCCGGCGAGTCGAGCGTCCGGTTCGACCCGTTCGCGACGACGCCGTTCGACATCGGCACCTCGGTGCCGGCCGCCGCCCGGGGCGGCGCGCAGTTCGTCGTGACGAACCTCGTGGTCTCGCCCGACGCGCCGACCGACGGCGACGAGGTGACGCTGACCGCGACGGTCACGAACGTCGGCGACGGTAGCGGCGAGTTCCGCGGCGGCTTCGTCGCCGACTTCCGACTCGTCGAGAACGTCCAAGTGACGCTCGCGCCCGACGAGTCGCGGAACGTCTCCGCGACCCTCGTCGTCGAGCGCGGGTCGTACTACGTCACCATCGGGTCGCTGACGGAGCGGTTCGTGGTCGGACCCCGCCCCGCGACGACGGTCTCCACCGAGGTCGTCGGCGACGGGACGGTGAACATCGAGGTACGCGAGCCGCGCGCCGGCTCGCAAACCGACGTGCTTGTCCCGTTCGTCGAGGCGGCGAACGAGACGGGCGTCGCCCTCGACGTCCTCGGTGTGACCGCCGGCGACGACGACTACGACCTCCGGCTCCGGCAGGCGGGCGACCTCGACACGCTGCTCGCCGACCCCGAAGCGCCGAAGGACGCTGACAGCGACGCCGACGGGCTCGACGACGGTATCGAGGTCGACGCCCGACTCGCCCTGCCGAGCGGGGCCGTCGCGGGCGCGCTGTTCGCGCTCGACGGCGACGACGTGGACGGGGTGACCGTCGAGTTCACCTTCGACACGGCGCGGTACCCGGCGCTCGCCGAGGCGGACCGCGACCTCGCGTCGTCGGTCGTGCTGTACCGCTACGACCCCGACGCGGAGACGTTCGAACAGGTGGCGGTGACGCTCGTCTCGGCCACCAACGAGACGGTTACCGTGAGCGCCGAGGCCCCCGGACTGGGCATCTACGCGCTCGGCGTCGACGCCTCGCGGCTCGAAACGACGGTCTCCGTGGTCGGCAACCCCGCTCCCGTGGGCGGGACCGTCACGCTCGCCGTGAACGTCACGAACGTCGGCAGCGGCGCGGGCGTGTACGCCCCGGTCGTCGTCGTCGGCGCCGACGAGGTTCCGGTCGAACCCGTCGTCGTGGGCGTGAACGAGACGGTCGAGGTGCGCGTCGACCTGCCCGTCACCCGCCCGGGGTTCACGATGATAACCCTCGACGGGACGGTCGTGGGCCTCCGCGTGGGCGTCGAGGACCGTGCGGCGCTCGCGCGGGCGTACTGACGGACCAACAGGTATAGAAAGGCCGACCGGGAAAAGGTCCGCATGGACGTTCCCTACGACCTCACCAGCTACGTGCGGGTGCTGAAGCTCGCCAGCACGCCCTCGTGGGAGGAGTTCTCCCGCGTGGCCCTCATCGCGGGGGCCGGCGTCGTCCTGGTCGGGCTGCTCGGCTTCCTCATCTTCGTCGTCATGAACTTCCTGCCGGGGGCTGGTGCGTAATGCCCATCTTCGCCGTGAAGACGACCGCCTCCCAGGAGCGGACGGTCGCGGACATGATCATGGACAAGGAGGAGCCGTCGATTCACGCCGCGCTCGCTCCCGACAGCCTCACGTCCTACGTGATGGTGGAGGCGGACGACGAGGCGGTCTTCGAGCGCATCCTCGACGAGATACCCCACTCCCGGGGCGTCGTCCCCGGGATGTCGGACATCTCCGAGGTGGAGCACTTCCTCTCGCCGAAGCCGGACGTGGAGGGCATCGCGGAGGGCGACATCGTGGAGCTCATCGCCGGGCCGTTCAAGGGCGAGAAGGCGCAGGTCCAGCGCATCGACGAGGGGAAGGACCAGGTGACGGTCGAACTGTACGAGGCGACCGTTCCCATCCCCGTGACCGTGCGCGGCGACCAGATCCGCGTGCTGGACTCCGAGGAGCGGTAGCGGCCGCGTTTCTCCGGTCGCTCGGCGACGGAGCGACTCCCGAGTAGGTCGCCCCGACCGCCGCGCTCTTTGCGGACCCGCGCCCGCCGTCGAGTATGAACCGCCGCCGCGCGCTCGCGCTGGTCGTCGTCGCGGCGCTCACCTACACCGGCCTCACCTTCTGTTGGTTCACCCTCCCCGCCTACCTGCCGACCATCCGGACCGAGCTCGGGCTGTCGGGCACCGAGGCCGGCCTCGTCGCCGGGGCCGTCCCGCTGACGTACGTCCCGCTGTCGATACTCTCGGGGCTGGCCGTGGACCGCGTGGGCGCGGGCCGGAGCCTCGCCGTCGGCCTCGCGCTGGTCGGCGTCGCGCAGGTCGCCCGCGCGTTCGCGCCCGGCTTCCCCACCCTGCTCGGGGCCACGGTGCTGCTCGGCGTCGGCGGGACGGCCATCACGTTCGGCCTGCCGAAGCTCGTCTCGACGCTGTTCCCCGCCGACGAGGCCGGGCTCCCGTCGTCCCTCTATCTGCTCGGCGCGTCGGCGGGGACGGCGAGCGCGTACGCGCTCGGGCGCCCCGTCCTCGGCCCGATGCTCGGCGGCTGGCGCGCGCTGTTCCTCTGGAGCGGCGTCGCCGCGCTCGCCTACGCCCTCGCGTGGGCGCTCGTCGCCCGCGGCGCGGTCCCGACGGCGGAGACGGACGGCCGCTTCGACCGCGACTCGCTGGGCCGGGACCTCCGGGCCGTCTTCGCCTCCCGGCCCCTCCGGTTGGTCGTCGTCCTCGGCGTCGTCTACCTCTCCGTGATCCACGGGCTCCAGGGGTGGCTCCCGACGGTGCTGGAGGCGCGGGGCCTCGGGAGCGACGCGGCCGGGCGGACGACGAGCCTCCTCGTCGCGGCGAACGCGGCGGGCGTGCTGGCCGTCCCGGCGCTCGCGGACCGCTACGGGGCGCGTCGGGCGGCCGTCGTCGCCTGCGGCGCGGCGGTGACGCTCGGCGTCTCGGGTATCGTGACGGGCGGCCTCGGCCCGGCGCTGCTCGCGGGCGTCGTGTTCGCGGGGCTGGGTGTCGGCGGGCTCTCGCCGCTCGTGCGGGCGATTCCGCCCGAACTCGACGGCATCGGCTCGCGGCTCACGGGCGTCGCCGTCGGGGTCGTGTTCGCGGGCGGAGAAGTCGGGGGGTTCCTCGGGCCGGTCGTCGTGGGGGCGCTGTACGACGCGACGGGGTCGTACGCGGCGGGGTTGGGGCTGCTCGCGGCCGCGGGCGTCGCGGCCGTCGGCGCTGGACTGCGACTACGCGTGTGAGCCGGTCGGCTCCTCGTCGCCGCCGCCGTTGATGCGGGCGACGACCTCGTCGAGGTCGGCCTCGTTCTCGATGGCGTCGAGGACGGACTCGCGTTTCCGGATGTCGTCGGCGTCGGCGTCGTACGCGCGGACGTACTCGGCGCGTGAGTGTTCGTCGAACGCGTGGCGGATGGCGAAGTAGCCGTCCGGGAGGACGGTGCCGCAGACGCCACACTGGAGGCGCTCGTGTTCGGTCGCCTGGTGGACGAGCAGGTCCTCGGCCCGCTCGGCCTCCGCCCCGCAGCCCTCGATAGCACACGACCACATGAGCGGGGCGAGGCGTTCGGGGGGTAAAGAGGTTCGGGACGCCACGCAGGGGCCGTATCGCCCCCATCCGGGAGCGGAACCGATATACTGCGACCGCCCCCAACCCCGGTGTGTTCCGCGTCGACCCCCACGTGAAGGTGCTCGACGAGCGCGTCGCCGAGCGGGCCAAGCGGCGCGGCCTCGACGCGCTGGTCTACGCCCCGCACTTCCGGCGGCTGGACGAGATACGGGCGCGCGCGCGCCGGTTCTCCGACGAGGACCTCGTCGTCGTCCCCGGCCGCGAGGTGTTCACGGGGTCGTGGCGCGACCGCAAACACGTCCTGATGGTCGGACTCTCCGACCCGATACCCGACTTCGTCACGCTGGACGGCGCGATGGCCGAACTCCGCCGCCAGGACGGGGTCGGACTCGTGCCGCACCCGGAGTTCGCCACGGTGTCGCTCGGCCCCGAGGAGATACGCGAGTACCGCGACGCGCTCCACGCCGTCGAGGTGTACAATCCGAAACACCGCGCGCGCCACAACGACCGCGCCCGCGAGGTGGCCCGGGAGACGGGGCTGCCGGCGTTCGGGTCGTCGTACGCCCACCTGCGCTCCACCGTGGGCGAGGTGTGGACGGAGTTCGACGCTCCCCTGCGCTGCCGCGAGGACGTTGTCGAGGCGTTCCGCGAGGGCGCGCCCCGGCGGGTGTTCCACCGCGACGGCCCGGTCCATACGCTCCGGCGACACGTCGAGTTCGCCCACCTCGGGTACGAGAACACGTGGAAGAAGGCCGACCGGCTGTTCCTGTCGGGGACCGAGCCGACCCACCCGTCGAACGTCGCCTACGACGGGCGGTTCGACGACGTCGCGGTTTACTGACCGAACGCCGCCGTCGTGTTCGTCGCGTTGATGGCGGGGTCGAAGGGGAGCGACGAGATTATCGAGTCCAGCGCGCCCGGCGCGACGTGGACGAACGCGGCGATGACCGCGAGTTCGAGCACCGTCACGACGACGGTGACGAGGTTCGCGTACTTCGAGGACGTGGTCACGCCCGTCGGGAAGCCGTACTCCTTGGTCGAGAGCGGGTAGAACAGCGCGATACCCCGCTTCGAGCCGACGATGTCGAGGACGTAGTGGGTGACGACGCCGACCCAGACGTACTGGAGGTTGCCGAAGTAGATGGGGTACGCCAGGAAGATAGCGAGCACCGGGAGGTTGTGGAGGGTCTTGCGGTGTTTGCCGAACGCGGTGTCCACGTCCGGGAACAGCGCCCCGAGCGTGACCGGAACGAGCGTCGCGGCGATGGTGCGGAACGTCTCCACGTCGCCCGCGGGTTCGAGGACGTAGCCGAGACCGATGGCGAGCAGCACTCCGTTGAGGACGTGGCCTTCCTTGTTCATACCCGGCCGACGGACGGAGGGGTTACAAAGGCCCCGGCCCCGGCCGCGCCCTACGCCGACTCCACGGCCGCGAGGAGGTCCGCGAGCGCGCGGCGCGCGATACGCTCCTTCACCTCGGTCCGCGACCCGTCGAACTCGTAGCGCTCGACCCGCGCGAAGGAGTCACCGGTTCCCCACTCCCCCCGGAAGGCGACGCCGACGTACACCGTGCCGACGGGCTTGTCCGGCGTGCCGCCCGAGGGCCCGGCGATACCCGTCGTGGACAGCCCCCACGTCGTGCCGGCCGTATCGCGCGCGCCGCGGGCCATCTGCCGCGCGACTGGCTCGGAGACCGCGCCGTGGTCGTCGAGCGTCTCGCGCGCGACGCCGACGAGTTCCATCTTCGACTCGTAGCTGTACGTCGCGAGCGCCCGGTCGAAGTAGTCGGAGGACCCGGGCACGTCGGTCAACAGCGAGCCGATGAGCCCGCCCGTACAGGACTCGGCGGTCGTGACGGTGGCATCGGCGCGCCGGAGCGCCTCGCCGACGCGCTCCTCGACCGGCGGGTCGTCCGCGAACTCGCGCATGGTCGCAGTTGTGGGCGCGGCGGCTTGAAGCCACGCCACGCGCCCGGGAACACAACACCGAACACGGAGCGCTCGTAGGCGGGGACATGGACGACGACAGGCCGCTCTTCTTCCACGTGATGGCCTACGCCGACGACGCCGACCGCGACGTGGTGGACATGGTGAGCGGCAACCCCGACTGGGAGCCGCCGGCCGCGCTCCGCGACGGCATCCGCGAGTTCGCCGACGCGCCCGTCGCCGACTACCAGTACCCGCCGAGCGAGGGGAACGCGGAGCTCCGCGCGGAACTCGCCGAGCGCCACGACGTGCCGGTCGAGCGCGTCGTCGTGACGAACGGCGCGGGCGAGGCGAACCACCTCGCGATGGCCTGCGGCCTGGAGGCCCACGCCGGGAACGAGGTGATACTCACGGACCCGGTGTACCCCTACTACGCGGGCCGGACGGAACTGCTCGACGCGGAGGCCGTCTACGTGCCCGTCGCCGACGACGGGACGCTCGACCCGGCGGACGTGCGCGCGGCCGCCAGCGACGACACCGCGCTCGTGGTGGCGTGTTCGCCGAACAACCCCACGGGAGCCGTGTACGGCGAGGAAGTCAAGCGGGAACTGACGGCGATAGCCGAGGCGCACGACGCGCTGTTCGTCTCCGACGAGGTGTACGACGAGTTCGACTTCTCGGGCGAGTTCCGCTCGGCGCTCGCCTTCGACTCCGACAACGTCGCCGTCACCAACTCCTTCTCGAAGTCGATGGGGACGACCGGGCTCAGGGTCGGCTACGCGATACTCCCCGAGCACCTCGTGGACCCGGCGCGCACCCGCCACATGCTGACGAACGTGGCCGTCACCGCGCCGGGCCAGCACGCGGCGCTGAAGGCGCTTCGGGAGACGCCCGACTCCTACTACGCGGGGACGCGAGAGATGCTGGAGGAGCGCATCTCGGCGTTCTGTGCGGCGCTGGACGACGCCGGAGCCGACTACATCCAGCCGCGCGGCTCGTTCTACGTGCTGGCGCGGTTCGACGGCTTCCCGGGCACGCTCGACAACACGAAGCGGCTCATCGACGAGGCGGGCGTCGCGGGGATGCCCGGCGAGGCGTTCGGGAGCGCGCGCGAGGAGTGGATGCGCTTCGCGCTCGTCACGCCCCGGGCCGCGGAGGCGGCCGACCGGCTGGCCGAGTACTTCTGAAGCCACAGGACATAATCCCGTCGAGCGGCAAACGACAGTATGGACGAGGAACTCGGTACGGCGACCATCGTGTACGAGACGCCGGACGGCACCGTCGAGAAGCGCGTCGAGAACGAGCACCTCGCGTACTTCCAGGACCACTGGATACTGAAGGCCGAGGAACACGAGGAGGGCGACGTGGTGCGGCGGATTCCCCGCGAGCGTGTCCACTACGTGGAGCGACCCGTCGGCGAGTTCCGCGAGGAGGTCGCCACGCTCCGGAATCAGGTGGAGTCGTTCGCCGAGGACATCCGCGAACGCGTGCTCGGCGGCGAGCGGCGCGCGGGCGAGGAGGCCGACGACGAGCCGACCCGCATCGACGTGGGGAGCGGCGAGGACGAGGACACGCGATAGCGGTACAACGACACCCTTACCGGCGGCTCGGTTCCAGTTCACCCATGCGCGACCACTTCGAGACGCGGGACTGGGACGCCGCCGGCCGCATCGGCGAGCTGACCGTCCCCCGCGCGGGCGTCACCGTGGAGACGCCGGCGCTGCTCCCCGTCATCAATCCCCACCTGCGGACCGTCGAGCCCCGCCAGCTGGAGCGGGAGTTCGGCGCGGAGATACTCATCACGAACGGCTACATCCTCTACGGCTCCGACGACTACCGCGAGCGCGCGCTCTCGGAGGGGCTCCACGACCTCTACGACTTCTCCGGGGCCATCATGACCGACTCCGGCTCCTTCCAGCTGGCCGAGTACGGCGAGATAGACGTGGACACGGAGGAGATACTCCGGTTCCAGCACGACATCGGGAGCGACATCGGCACGCCCGTCGATATCCCGACCCCGCCGGACGTCTCGCGCGAGCAGGCCGAGCGCGACCTCGCGGAGACGGAGGCGGCGCTCGCCGCCGCCGAGGAGGTGGACGTGGGCGAGATGCTCGTCAACGCACCGATACAGGGCTCGACGCACCTCGACTTACGCGAGCAGGCCGCCCGGCACGCCGACGCGACCGACCTCGACGTGTTCCCCGTCGGGGCGGTCGTCCCCCTACTGAACGACTACCGGTACGACGACATGGTGGACGTGGTCGCGGCGTCGAAACGCGGCCTCGGCGCGGACGCGCCGGTCCACCTGTTCGGCGCGGGCCACCCGATGATGTTCGCGCTCGCCGTCGCGGCCGGCTGTGACCTGTTCGACTCGGCCGCGTACGCGCTGTACGCCCGCGACGACCGCTACCTCACCGTCCGCGGCACCGAACACCTCGCGGACCTCGACTACTTCCCCTGCTCGTGTCCGGTGTGTACCGAGCACACGCCCGCCGAGGTCGCGGAGCGCGGCGACGCCGAGCGCGAGGAACTGCTCGCCCGCCACAACCTCCACGTCACCTACGAGGAGCTCCGGCGCGTGAAGCAGGCGATCAGGCGGGGGGACCTGCTCGAACTCGTCGAGGAGCGCGCCCGCTCGCACCCGGCGATGGCCGACGGCTACCGGGCGCTGCTCGACCACGCCGACCAGCTGAACGAGACGGACCCCGTCCGGAAGGACTCCTTCTTCCACACCTCCGCCGAGAGCGCGCGCCGGCCCGAAGTGCGTCGCCACCACGAGCGGCTTGACCGCCTCGACGTCCCCGACGGCGCGGTGCTGCTGACCGAGGGGGAGAACAACAGCCGGTTCGACGCCTCGTGGCGCGTGAAGCCCCCGTTCGGCCCGTTCCCGCGCTCGCTGTCGAACACCTACCCCCTGACGGCACAGGTCCCCGACCGGCTCTCGCGGGAGGCGTACGAGGCGGCCGCCGACGGTATCGCGCGGCTGGTCGAGGCGAACTCGGAGACGGCGTTCACCGTCGCGCACTTCGACTGGCCGGGGAGCGCGCTCGCTCGCCTGCCGGCCCTCGACACCATCGACCTGACCGAGGAGGAGGGCCCCGAGTCACAAGGCGGAAGCCCCGCGACCGAGGAGGACGGGCGATGACCGACCGTTTCGAGGTCCACGCGCGCGACGGGCCGGCGCGGCTGGCGGAGCTCCGCCTGTCGGAGCCGCTCCGGACGCCCGCGCTGGTCGACGACGTTCTCCGCGACGCCGGCAGCCTGTGGCGCGAGGAGCGCGCGGTGCCCGAGGGCGACGACTCCGTGCTGACCGTCCTCCCGCACCGCGCGTTCCCGAGCGGGACCGCCGACGAGGTGAAGGAGGCGTTCCAGGTCGAGTACGACCCCGTCGACTACCCGAGCGCGGCCGTCGTCTCGCCCGAGACGGCCGCCGACTACGGGGCCGACGCCTACGTACTGTCGGGCGGCCCCGGCCTGCGCGGCTACGCCGAGGGGTTCGTGGACGCGCTGCTGGAGACGAAGGCGGCCACCCCGCCCGACAGCGCGCTGTACGTCGCGGGCGCGGCCACCCCCGCGAACGTCGCCACGATGGCGTACGCCGGCGTGGACCTGTTCGACTCGGACTACGCCTACGTCCGCGGGACGCAGGGGTTCTACCTCGCGGGCGACGGCGAGCACTTCCTGGAGGACCTCGACGAACTTCCCTGCGCCTGCGAGGCGTGCCGGACGCCCCGCGACGAGTTCGACCACACGGACTGTGCGGAGCACAACGTGAACGCGCTGGAGGCCGAACTCGCGCGCGTCCGCCAGCGCATCCGCGACGGCCGCCTGCGCGACTACGTCGAGGGACAGGCGCGCCACGAGGCGTGGACGACGGCGCTGTTCCGGCGGCTCGACCGGCAGTACGCCTACGTCGAGGAGCGCACCCCGACCCTGCGGCGGGCGGAACTGCTCGCCGCCAGCGAGGACACGCTCCGGCGCGCGGAGATACAGCGGTTCGCACAGCGCGTGACGGAGCGCTACCGGCCGCGGCTGACGGACCGCCCCCTCGTTCTGGTCCCCTGTTCGGCGCGCAAGCCGTACAGCGAGTCGCAGAGCCACTACCGCTACTCGCAGGCGAACTCGTACCGGGGCCACATGGTGTCGATGACCTCGCCCATCGGGGTCGTGCCGAACGAACTCGAACTCACCTATCCGGCCCAGCACTACGACTCGGTCGTGACCGGCGACTGGACGGAGGGGGAGTACGACTTCGTGGCGCGCGTCCTCGAACGGTACCTCGACCGCAACCGCGACGCCTACACCGACCTCGTCGCGCACGTCCCCGACGACTACCGGCCCATCTGCGAGCGCGTCGAGGAGTCGCTGGGCGTCGAGTTCACGTACACCGTCGAGGGGCACCCGACCGACGACGCCTCGCTCGCCAACCTCGACGCGACGCTCGACGGCGTGGACGCCTACTCCAAGCGGGAGCGCGAACTCGCCACCGTCCGGGCCGTCGCGGACTACCTCGTCGGCGACGGGGCCGGCGACGACCTGTTCGCGGACGTGCAGACCGGGTCGCGCTACCCCAAACTCCGCGTCAACCACGAGGACGAACAGCTGGCCACCCTCGTCGCGCAGTACGGCACCCTCTCCTTCACGCTCGAAGGCGCGCGCCACTGGGTCGAGTCCGACGCCCCGACGAAGCGCGTCGAGATAGACGCGTTCGTCCCGCAGGGAAGCGTCCTCGCGCCGGGCGTCGTGGACGCGAGCGACGACATCCGCGTCGGCGACGAGGTCGTCATCGAGGGACCGAAGGCGTTCGCCGTCGGCCGTGCGGAGATGTCCGGCCCGGAGATGGCCGGCTCGACGCGCGGCGTCGCGGTGGAAGTGCGGCACTGCGAGGAGCGCGAGTAGCCGCCCGAAGACCTACGGTCGGGGCCCCGCTCTCCCCCGTGTGTCCTCCCGCTCGCCCGCCCTCGCGTTCGCCGCCGTCGGCGTCGCCGCCCTCCTCGCCGGGCTCTACACCGGCGTGGGGGTGTACCTCCCGTTCCTCGTCTCCGACCGCGGCGTCGCCCCGGCGTTCCTCCTCGCCGTCGAGGCGTTCGGCGTCGTCGTGTCGCCGCTGCTCCCCGTCGCCGTCGGGGCGCGGTTCGCGGCGGCGTTCGACCTGACCGACCGCCTCCCGCTCGTCGTCGTCGCGACGGTCGTCGTCGCGGACGTCGGCTACGGCGTCGGGCGGCTGGTCGCGGCGCTGTTCTCCCCGGACTCGGTGACGGCCGCGTCGCCGGTGGCGGTCCGGGCGGCGGCGTTCGCCGTGGATTCGACGCTCGCCGCCGTCAGTATCGCCGTCGCCGTCGTCGCGGGCGCGGCCGTCGCCCGCCTCCGCGCGACGGCGTAGACGGAACCCTTTCGTCGCCGCCGTGCCATCTCGGCGCATGGACGAGGTAGATCTCGGTATTCCGCGGGGAATCCTCGACTCGCTGCCCGAGGAGAGCGTCACGCCGCAGGACATGGAGCGCGCGCTGGAGGGGTACGAGCGCCGGGTGAACGGGCTCATCGCGGCCGCCGAGGACGACGCGGCGGCCGCGAGCGGCGTCCTCGACGTGGTCGAGCACCTGGAGTCGCGCGCCGAGCGCTACGACGAGTTCGTCCCCGAACTCCGCGCGTGGGGCCAGTCGCCCATCCACGCCATCGCGTGGCGGAACTTCTGCGTCGCGCTCGTCGACCAACTGTACGCGCACGGCGACCTCGGGGAACGGCTGGACCGCGAGCGGAACCACCGCATCGTGGACGACGGCATCCGGATGGGCCGCGGGAAGTAATCAGAGCAGGGCCGGGAGGGCGGCGACCTGTTCGGGGTCGTGGCCGTAGACGACGAGCGCGTCCCGGCGCTTCTCGACGTCGCGGGCGCGCCGCAGGCTCTCGCGCCAGTCGTGCCGGGAGTCGAGCAGGTCGCGGCCCATCGGGTGGCCCTCCTCGTAGTTGACCGAGCTGTAGGCGAGGTCGCCGACGACGAGCAGGTCGCGGCCGTCGGCCGCGCCGTCCTCGACGAGCAGACCGACCATGCCGGGGGTGTGACCGGGGAGGTGGAGCCACTCGACGCCCGAGACGAGGAGGCCGCCGTCGCCGTACAGCGGCTCCCACGCGAGGTCGTGGTCGAAGTCGCCCCTGATGTAGGCGCCCTCGCGCCCGGTCGCGGCGGCGAAGTACGCCTCCTTCAGTTCCCGCTCGTGGACGAAGACGGGCACGTCCGTCCCGGCGAAGTTGTGGAGGCCGCCGGCGTGGTCGAGGTGGAGGTGCGACTGCACGACCGCGTCGATGTCTGCGAGCGCGTAGCCGGCGTCGGCGAGCGCGTCCGGGAGCGGGTGGGCCGCGGCGTCGGCGTGGGTGAACGTGTCGTACGTCTCCGCCGACCAGTGGCCCTCGGCGGCCTCGGGGTGCGAGCCGGTGTCCCACAGGAGGGTGTGTTCGGGCGTGTCGATGACGAGGTTGAACACGGGACCGTCGGCGCGGACGGCGTCGGGGTTCGGCTCCGAGTCGGTGGCGGTGACCGCGCCCTCTATCGGGTAGTTCAGGTCGATACGCATCGTCCCGCGGTCGAGGACGCTGACCGTGGTGTCCATGTCCGGGAGCCGCGGGCCGGGGGCAAAAGCCCACCGCGCCCGCCTCCCCGACAGGCTTTATCCGGTGCCGGTCGAGGATGGGGTAATGACCGAACTGCGCTTCTTCGCCACGTATCGCGCCGCCGTGGGGCAGAAGACCGTGGAGCGCGACTACGACGCCGAGACGGTGGGCGAGGTGTTGCGCGCCATCGAGGAGGAGTGGCCGGAACTCGCGGGGCAACTGCTCGACGACGAGGGGGAGATACGCCCGCAACTGAGCGTGCTGAAGAACGGCCGCGAGGTTGCCCACCTCGACGGGCCGGCGACGCCCGTCGGGGCCGAGGACACGGTGAGCGTCTTCCCGCCGGTGGCCGGGGGATGAGACGCGAGCGGCGCTTCCGCGGCATCAGCCAGCGGCTCGCGGCCCACTACCTCCGCAACCTCGGCGGCGAGGGGGAGACGGACGACCGCATCGAGGGGGACGGCTGGCACGCCGAACTCTCCGCCGAGCAGGTGAACCCCGTCGCCTCCATCACGCTGACGGAGGTGACGGTCGTCTTCGTCGGGCCGGAGGCGGTGCTCGACCCCCTCATCGAGGACTTCGCGCGGAAGGCGATGCGCGCGGGCGGATGAGCCACCCCATCGAGGGGAACGCGCTCGTGCTGGCGGCGGCGCGGGCGAGCGTGGGGCCGAGCCGCCTGCCGGAACTGCTCGCCGAGGCGCAGGCGACCCTCGCCGGCCGCCGCGACGCGTACCGCCGCGGCTACGAGCGCGCGCTCGACGGCGACGCGGCGGAGGCGTTCTTCGTCGAGCAGGGCCACTGGGCCGGCCTCGGCGACGAGTTCGGCTGGAACCGCCGGGAACACGAGGCCGCGGCGCGCGCCCACCGCGCCCACCTCCTGCAGGCCGGCCGCCGCGAGGGGCGCCGCGACGAGTTCGAGTCCGCGCTGGAGCTGCGCGAGGTCGTCGTGGTCGGTCGCTGACGCGGGAACCCTTTTGCCGACCTGCGAACAACCGCCGCGTATGTCCTCCACCTCCACGGCCACCGCCACCTCGGCCGACGCCGGCCCGACCTATCGGTTCGTCGCCGCCTGTTACGTCACGGTCGCGGTCGTCGGGGCCGGCGCGGTCGCGCTCGCCGTCCGCGGTATCGACACGCGAACGGGGGCCGTCGCCGTCCTGCTCGGCGGCATCGGCGTGCTCGCGCTCGTCGGCGCGCTCGTCGGCCTCCGGGGGCTTCCCGGACCGCTCGGTCCCCGGCGACTGTACGCGAGCGGCGCGTCCTTTCTTCCGACGGTGCTCGGCGCGGTCGTGGGCGTCGGGGCGCTCGCGGCGCTGTTCGCGGACCTCGTGCCCGAGGGCGCGGGGTTGCTCGCGGCGTTCGCGGGCGTCGCGCTGGCGATGGTCGGCGGCGTCGTGCGACTGATGGCCCGCAACGCCGACGCGCGGGCGTACCTCGACGCGCCGATACGCGCCGAGTGGGAGGCGCGGCCCGCGCCGGGCCGCCGTCGGGCCTACTACGCCGCGAGCGGCGCGCTCACGCTCGCACTGGCGGCGGGTATCGTCGCGTGGCGCGCGCCGGTGCTGGTCGGAACGCTCGGCGCGACGGTGTCGCTCGCGGCACAGGGGTCGAACCGCCGGGAGTGTCACCTCACGGACGAGGCGCTCGTGTACGGCAACGTCCAGTCGCTCACCGTGCTGGACCGCGACGACGTTCGCGGGGTGACGCTCGCGGACGGCGCGCTCCGTATCGAGCGGGCGGGGTGGAAGCCGGCGATGGCGTTCGACGCGGGCGACATCGAGGACCCGGAGGCCGTGGTCGCGGCGTTCCGCCGGTGACTACGCCGCGGGGACGTCGTCGAGCGTGACCTCCGTCGAGCGGTCGCGGTAGTCGTCGAGCACGCCGACGACCCACGAACGGACCGCCTCGTTCTCCGTCTCGATGAGCGCGACCGGCAGCCCCCGCTCGTCGGTGGGCGCGAGCAGGGCCGTCCCGTCCGCGACGGCGAGCACGAGGGGTATCTCGCCGTCGTACGCGAACAGCCGTATCCGGCCCGTCTCCAGCGCCGGGCGGAGAAACGCCCGCGTGTCGGGGTCCGAGAGCGCCCGGTCGAGCACGTCCCCGGCGTTGATTCCCTCCGCGTAGCGGTCGCTCTCGGCGAACGCCGCGGCCCGGTTCTCGTGGTCGGCGACCGTCCCCGGGGGGAGCGTGTCGGTCAGGGTGCGCACGCGGTCGGCCCCGTAGACGAGTTCGCCCAGCCGGTCGGTCGGGGCGAAGGCGTCGCCCGGTTCCGGCTTCGTCACCCGGGCGTCGGCGAACTCGCGCACGTCGAAGTCCATCTCCCCCGTCGGGAGGTGCGGGATGACGTCGCCGAGCGCGCGCACCGTCCCGACGGTGTCGAGCAGCCCCTCGAACTCCTCGCGGACGATATCGCCGAGCGCGGTGAGCGCGTACTCGCGGCCGCGACGCTCGGCCCAGTTGCGGTCCTCGAAGTCGCCGAGGACGCGCCCCAGCGTCGGCTGGGAGACGCCCGTCAGGTCGTGGAGGTCGCGCCGCGTCCGGGGGCCGTCGCCCAGCGTCCGCAACACCGCCAGCCGGTGGTCGGACCGGGCGAGGAACTCCACGTCGTCGAGCGGCGTCTGGGTGTACATGCGTCGTGCTCCACGGTCGGCGGACGACCGTACTCGCTAGACGGACGACACGTACCGGCAAGAAACTACCGGCGTTTTTTGCAGGAAAAAACGTCGAGAACGCCCGAGACGGCCCGAGGCGGGCGTTCGGCGCGTTCTGTCACCCGGTGAAATCCTTTCACGGAGCATCGTTATCGCCCGTCGTGTGTATCTCTAACACGGTGTGACGATGACGACGACGAACGGACGCGGCCGGGGGTGGAGCGCGCGGGACGAACGAGCGCGGCGACGGGGGCGCCGATGAGCCTCGAACGGAAGGACCCGCACGACCACAAGGGGTGGATGCGGGAGCGCGACCTCACGCCGCTGGAGCGCGGCTACCTGACCGCCCTGCTGTGGCTCGACAGGCGGCTCCGGGTGGTGGATTACCTCGAACTGCTGGAGGGGCTCTACTACAAGGTCAACATGCAGATGCCGAAGAGCCACACCGAACAGTACGACCTCGACAACAAGTTCTGGTACTGGTACCCCCTCTACGCGCTGGGCTCCTTCTCCGTCATCGCGTACGTCGTCGCGGCGGTGTCGGGCGCGCTGCTCGGCTTCTACTACTCGCCGGCCACGACGGGCGACCCCTCTGCCGCGTACAACTCGGTGACGTTCGTCATGACGGAGCTCCGGTTCGGCTTCTTCCTCCGGAGCCTCCACCGCTGGTCCGCCCAGGTGATGGTCGCGGCCGTGTTCCTCCACATGCTGCGCGTCTACTTCACCGGCGCGTACAAGGAACCGCGCGAACTCAACTGGATCATCGGCATCGTCCTCATCTCGCTCGTGTTGCTGTTCGGCTACTCGGGCTACCTGCTTCCGTGGGACCAGCTCGCCTTCTGGGCCGGCCAGATCGGCGTCGAACTGTTCCTGTCGGTGCCGGTGGCGGGCGAGTGGATAGCGCAGCTACTGTTCGGCGGCTTCTCGCTCAGCGGGGCGACGCTGCAGCGGATGTACATCCTCCACGTGTTCGTCTTCCCGTTCGTCACCACGACGGTCATCGCGGTTCACATCGGTATCGTCTGGATGCAGGGCATCGCGGAACCGCACTGACACCTACGCGAGGAACGCCCGCACGTCCTCGACGAAGCGTTCCGGGCGCTCGGCGTGGAGCCAGTGGGTGGCGTCGTCGTACCGCTTCAGGTCGGGGTCGTCGATGCCGTCACAGAGCGCGTCGGCGACGGCGGGCCGCAGGGCCTCGTCGTCCTGTCCCCACAGCACGCGCGTCGGGACGTAGATGCGCTCGGGGCCGCGCAGCGAGAGGGCGTCACGGAGCGTCGAGCGCCCGAGCGCCCGGTAGTAGTTGACGCCGGCACGGAGCGCCCCCTCGCGCTCCCACGCGACCCGGTAGCGGTCGAGGTCCGCGTCGGTGTAGGCGTCCTCCGTGGCCGTCGCGTCGAACAGCGCGCGCAGCGCCCGGAAGTCGTCGGCCGAGAGCGCGGCCTCCGGCACGCGCGGGAGCTGGAACAGCCCGGTGTACCACGACCGGAGGAGCTGTGTCCCCCGTATCTGTGCGCCGAGGCGCTCGGGGTCGAGCGTGTTGGCGACGACCAGCCGGTCGACGTGGGCCGGGTGGTGCCGGGCGAAGGAGAGCGCGAGCGACCCGCCCCAGTCGTGGCCGACGAGGTGGGCGCTCCCGCGGCCGAACGACTGGATGAGCTCGTACACGTCGTTTCGGAGCCGCGAGAGACCGTACGCCTCGACCCCCCGGGGCCGGTCGGAGCGGTTGTAGCCGCGGAGGTCCGGCGCGACGACGCGGAACTCCTCGGCCAGCGGCGCGAGCTGCTTGCGCCACGTGTACCAGAACTCCGGGAAGCCGTGCAGGAGGACGACCATCGGGGCGGTCTCGGGGCCGGCCGCGACGTAGTGGAGCGACACCTCGGACGTCTCCGCCACGCCCGTCTCGAACCCCTGCGCCTCGGCCCACTCCTCGGCGGTGTTCATACCGGAGCGACGACCCCGGGGACAAAGAGCGTTCAGGCGGCGGCGGGGTCCGAGTCGCCCGCCACGTCGTAGGGGTCCTCTATCTCGCCCATCACGGACTCGAGCGCGTCCGTCGCCGTGAGCAGGCCGACCACCTCGCCGTCGCCCATCACGAGCGCGAGCTCCTGGTGTTGGGTCTGGAACTGGTCGACCGCGTCGCTGACGCTCGTCTCCGGCGAGACGACCATCTGTTCCGTCGCGAGGTCCTCGAAGGTGCGGTCGCCCGAGCGCAGTTCGTCGAGGTGTTCGACGATGGAGGGGACGTAGACGACGCCGCGGAAGTCCTCGGGCGCGTCGCCCACGAGGGGGTAGCGCGTGAACGTCCGCTCGGAGAGCGTTTCGAGGTTCCTCTCCGTCTCCCCGACACGGAGGTAGGCGATGTCCTCGGCCGGGACCATCACCGAGGAGACGGGCGTCTCGCCCGCCGTGAGCGCGCTCAACACCTCGGCGACCCGCTCCTGGGAGAGGTCGCCGCGGTCGAGCACGCTGGAGAGCCGCGTCCGGAGGTCCGCGCGCGACTCGATGACATCCTCCTCGGTTTCGAGCCACGCGCCGGTCATCTCGATGCCGAACAGCTTCAGTGTCCACTTCGCCACGCCGTCGCCCAGCGTGATGAGCGGCGAGATGAGCCGCTGGAACCAGTAGAGCGGGGTCGCGCCGTAGCGGCAGACGAACCGGGAGCGCTCGACGCCGAGGTAGGTCGGCGTCTGCTCGCCGTGCGTCAGGTGGACGAGGTTGATGATGAGGAAGGCGATGACCGCGCCCGCGCCGACGGAGGCGAGGGTCGTGCCGACGAACAGCGGCTCGAAGAGGGCCGCCAGCGCCGGCTCGGCGACGATACCGACCGCGATGGAGGAGGCCGTAATCCCGACCTGGCACGTCGTCAGGTACAGCTCGAGGTCGTTCGTCATCTCCCAGGCGCGTTCGAGCTTGGGGTTGCCGCCGACGAACTGGGACTCGGAGAACTGCCGCGCCCGCGTGAGCGCGAACTCGATGGCGACGAAGAAGCCGTTGGCGAGGATGAGGGCCACGCCGGCCAGCAGGCGGACGGCGAGTTCGAGGGTTTGCACGCCGCCGGCTACACGGGTCGGGATGAAAAGCGACCCGGCACGGCCGCTACGGGGTCGAGCGCGACGCGAAAGAAGGGAACCGGACCGTGGTCAGTCGTCCGCCGGGGCCGCCGAGTCGCCGCTGGAGACGCCGGTACCGGGACCGATGTCGATGCCGAGGTCGTCGAGCTTCTCGTCGGGGACGACGCCGTCCACCCAGCCGCGGACGCCGTAGTACTCGGCCTTCATCTCGTCGAGTTCGACGAACTGGCCCTCGCTCGCGCCCTGGCCGGCGACGCCGCCCTCGCCGTCGAGGAAGCGGGCCGGGAGCGTGTCGTCGCTCCCGTCGAAGCCGACGAGGTTGTTGTAGTAGCGTTCGAGGTTGTAGATGCGCTCGCCCGCCTCCATCAGCTCCTCCTCGGAGACGTCACGGCCCGTCATGCCGTTGTACTGGAGCACGTACTCCTCGACGCCCTCCGCGAAGGCGTTGAACTTGCAGATGTCGAACGAGTCCGAGACGGCGTGCATGTCGTGGAAGAGGGCGGTGAGTTCGCCCTTGCCCTCCCACGCGTAGGGGTCGACCTTCTCCGGGATGCCGAGAATCTCGGCGGCCGGGGTGTACGCGCGCAGGTGGCACGCGCCGCGGTTCGAGGTCGCGAAGGCGATGCCCATCCCCTTCATACAGCGGGGGTCGTACGCCGCGATGGACTGGCCCTTGACGGCCAGCGAGTTGTCGTGGGCGTCGAACTCCTCGGCCATGTGGTTGGGGCCCTCGCCGAGGTGGGTGGCGAGTTCGCCGTCGCGCTCCGCGATGCGCGTCAGCATGTCGATCATCTCGTGGGCGTCGCCCCAGTCGATGCCCTCGCCGAGGTCGTCGAGCTTGCCCTCCTCGGTCATCTCCATGGCCATCGCGAGCGTGTTGCCCGCCTCGATGGTGTCGATGCCGTGGTCGTTGCACTTCTGGAGCATGACGGCGATCTCGTCGCGCTCCGTGTGGCCGGAGTTCGGGCCGAGCGCCCACGCGGACTCGTACTCGTACGACTCGGTGCGGACGTTCATCTCCTCGCCCTTGTGCATCACCGACACCTCGACCTCCTTCTTACAGGCGACCGGGCAGGAGTGACAGGTCGGCTCGTCCACGAGGATGTTCTCGCGGACGTTCTCGCCGGACACCTTCTCGGAGTCGAAGTCGTCGCCGCCCCAGCCGTCGTCGCGCGCGTCGCCCGTGGAGGTGTACTTCGCGTTGCGGGCCGGCAGGCCGGACATCTCCTCGGTCGCGTTCATCAGGACGTTCGTCCCGTACAGCGAGAGGCCGCCCTCGTTCGGGGCGGTGACCTCGGACTCCGTGATGACCTCCATCGCCTGCTTGTGGCCCTCGCGGAACGTCTCCGGGTCCGCGGGTTTCTGCATCTTCGTCGTGGACTTGACGACCACGGCCTTGAGGTTCTTCGACCCCATGACCGTGCCCGTGCCGCCGCGGCCCGCGGCGCGGTCGTCCTCGTTGATGATGCAGGCGTACTTGACGCCGTTCTCCGCGGCGTCGCCGATGGCCATCGTCGACATGTTCTTGCCGTACGCGCCCTCGTGGCGCTCCTCCAGCGCGTCCATCGTGTCGTGGACGCCCTTGCCCCAGAGGTCGGAGGCGTCGTGGAGTTCGACCTCGCCGTCCTCGACGACGGCGTAGACGGGCGAGTCCGCCTTCCCCTCGAAGAGCAGGCCGTCGAAGCCCGCCCACTTGAGCCGCGCCGCGGACCAGCCGCCCATGTGGCTGTCCGTGACGGTGTTCGTCAGCGGCGACTTCGTGCAGACGGCGAGCCGTCCGGACATCGTCACCTGCGTGCCCGTGAGCGGGCCGTTCATGAACGCGAGGAGGTTCTCCGGCCCCATCGGGTCCACGTCCGGCCCCTGCTCGAACACGTACTTCACGCCGAGGCCGCGCGCCCCGATGTACTTCTCCGCGTCCTCCTGTGCCACACCCTCGTACGCCACGTCCCCGGACGTCAGATCGACGCGGGCGACGTGGTCGTGGAACCCTCCAAGATCAGTCATGGTTAATGGTACAGCTTATATTAGGACTGTGACGCGGTAGGTCTTGCCACGGGAGCGTAACCGCCAACAGTTACGGGGTACCGCGAGTCCGTATCCGGGCGCTTCGATGCGGTTTTGTCGCCGACGGAACCACGGGTCGCATGGACCGCCCTCGCGTCCCGCTCGCCCCGCCGCGGGCCCGGTACGCGCTCGTCGCGTGTGCGGCCCTCGCCGTGCTCGTCGCCTCCGTGGTCACGCCGCCGGGCGACGGGGCGACGGGAACGCTCCTCGGCGTTCCGACGGACAAGTGGCTCCATGCGGCTGGCTACGCGCTCCTCGGGGCCGCGGCCGCGTACGCCGCGTTCGACCGGGAGGGCCTCGACGCCCGCCGGGCGCTCGCCGTCGTCGCGCTCGTCGCTGCCTACGGGCTCGCTATCGAGGGGATACAGGCACCGCTCGCGGCGCGGACCGCGGACCTCGCGGACGCGGCGGCCAACGCCGTCGGCGCGGTCGTCGGCACGCTCCCGTGGCTGGGCGTCAGGCCGCGGTGAATCGCTCGTCCAGGCGCTCGAAGAACCGCTCGGCGACGGACTCGACCAGCGGGCGGAGCGCGCCCGCGAACGCCTCGACGCGGCCCGACACCGTGGCCGTGGCGTGCCACGTCACGTCCGTCCGCTCGTCCGCCTCGGCGACCGAGAGGTCCGCGGTCGTGGCGAACGACGACCCCGCGGCCTCCCCCTCCGCGGTGACCGTCATCTCCGGGTAGTCGCGCCGGACGACGGCCACGTCCGTGTCGAACGACGGCGAGACGGGGCCGACGCCGACGGAGATGGTCGCGGTGCCCCGGTCGCCCGCCTCCACGTAGTCGCGGTCGACGCCGAAGTCGAGGTCGTCACACCCCGGCAGCGTCGCCTCCGTCACCTCGATGTCCGCGAGCGCCTCCCACACGCGGTCGGCTCCGGCGTCGAGCCGGCGTTCGACGGTGACTTCGACTGTCGTCGCGTCCTCGGTGTCGGGTGTCATAGCCGGGGCTACACGCCCCTCCGTTGTGACGGTCGGGGGTCGCGACGGAACGAACGACACCGCTTTCCGGGCGCGCCGGCAAGCCGGGGCAATGAGTCAGCCGAGTCCCGAGCTCTACGAGACGGGCCGCGGGATGGACGCCCACAACGCGGTGATGCGCGAGATACGCGGGCGCAACGACCGGACGTACGACCCGACGGAGCCGACGCGGGTGTGGCTCGACGAGGACAACACCCCGGACGGCGTGAAGCAGTCGCTCACCATCATCCTCAACACGGGCGGCTGTCGGTGGGCGCGCGCCGGCGGCTGTACGATGTGCGGCTACGTCGCGGAGTCCGTCGAGGGCGGCAGCGTCGGCCACGACAACCTGATGACGCAGGTGCGCCACTGTCTGGACCACGAGGCCGAGAACGCGGAGGAGCCCGCACAGCTCATCAAGATATACACCTCCGGGTCGTTCCTCGACGAGCGCGAGGTGCCCGCGGAGACGCGCGCGGCCGTCGGCGAGACGTTCGCGGACCGCGAGCGCATCGTCGTCGAGTCGCTCCCCGACTTCGTGGACCGGGAGAAGCTGGCCGACTTCACCGAGCAGGGCCTCGAAACGGACGTGGCCGTCGGGCTCGAAACCGCCACGGACCGCGTGCGCCACGACTGCGTGAACAAGTACTTCGACTTCGCCGACTTCGAGGCCGCCTGCGCGGAGGCGCGGGCGGCCGGTGCGGGCGTAAAGGCCTACCTGCTGATGAAGCCGCCCTTCCTCACGGAGTCGGAGGCCGTCGCGGACATGGAGGCGAGCGTCCGCCGGTGTGCCGACGTTGACGGCTGTCACACCGTCTCGATGAACCCGACCAACGTCCAGCGGTACACGATGGTCGAACAGCTCCACGACGCGGGCGGCTACCGCCCGCCGTGGCTCTGGTCGGTCTGCGAGGTGCTCGAAGCGACCGCGGACGCGGACGCCATCGTCGTCTCCGACCCCGTGGGCCACGGCTCCGACCGCGGGCCGCACAACTGCGGGGACTGCGACGACCGCGTCCAGACGGCCATCAAGGACTTCGACCTGCGACAGGACCCCTCGGTGTTCGAGCAGGTGTCCTGCGACTGCGAGGCGACGTGGGCGGCCGTCCTCGACCGCGAGAAGTCGTTCGGCGCGCCGCTGACCCGGTAAGCCATCCGTTCTCTTCCGTCCGCGGGTCGAAGCGGGCGGCGTGGACGTACCCCCCGCCGACGTGCTCGCGTGTACCCTCGTCGGCGCGGCGTTCGGCGCGGTGGAAGGGTGACCTCAGCCCGCCGACCCGTCCGCGAGCAGGTGCCGGACGAGGACGGCCGCGAGCGCGCCGGCGACGAGCCCCGCCGGCAGCCCGACGACCGCCGAGGGCCACACGTACGGGTCGAGCGCGGCCGTCACGCCGAGGGCGACGACGGCGAAGGCGACGACCCCGGCGGCGAGCGCCCCGACGAGTGGAGGGAGCTTCATGCACCCGTACACGCCGCCGGCGGGCTACTAGCTGTCGCTCAGTACGACGCGTAGCCGTCGGTGTCGAGCCAGTTGTGCGCCACCGTTATGGTGTGGTCGGCGTGGAGCAGTTCGGGACCGACCCGGACCCGGGCGTCCGACCGCGCGGCGAGCAGGTCGGCCTCTTCCCCCGTGAAGTCGTTGTGGTCCGAGAGGACGAACACCGGGTCCGTCGGCGGGTCCTGCTCGGGGAGCGGCGTCCCCTCCTCGTGGAGTTCGACGAGCGTGCCGTCGAGGCGGTCGAGCGTCGCCTCGAACCCCAGCCGCCGGAGTTCGACGCCCGGCGACGGCTCCGCGGGCATGTGGCCGATGGCGTTCTCGCGCTCGGCGAGCGCGTTCCGGATGCGGGCGGCCGTCGAGCGCTCGTCGGGGTTGAGGTTCCGGGCCGTGGCCCCGTCGAACGTCACGGTGTACTCGTCGGCGAGCACGAGGTGGACCCGTGCGTCGCGGATACCGTGCGAGAGGAACAGCGCGCTGTTGACACACCGGCAGAGCACGTCGAGGCGTCCCGCCGCCGAGGGGAGGTCGTCGAGGGGGAACCCCTCGGTCGTGGGGACGTCGTGGCCGACGACGACGAACTGTCGCATGGTCGGGCGTGGCGGCGGGCGAGTAAAGCGGCGTCGGAGTCGGTTTCACTCCGCCGCGAGCGCGTGCCGCAACACGCCGAGCGCCGCGCGGCCGTCGCGCAGGTCGCCGGCGAGCGCCCGGTCGCGGAGGTCGCCGAAGGTGCGGGTCGCCGTCCGGATGGACTCGTTGCCGTCGAGGTCGCGCTCCGCCGTCGGGGTACAGCCGTGCGCGACGAAGTGGTGGTGGGTCGCGTCGAGCAGGCCGTTCGCGGGTTCGACGCTCGTGACCTGCTCGACCGCGGCGGCCTCGTAGCCCGTCTCCTCCGCGAGTTCGCGGCGGGCGGCGGCCGCGAGGTCGTCGTCGTCCGGTTCGACGCCGCCGGCGGGGAGGCCCAGATTGACGCGGCCGACGGCCTGTCGCCACTCCTCGACGACGACCACGTCGCCGTCCTCGGTGAACGGGAGCACGACCACGGCGTCCGGCTCCGCGACCGAGTGGTAGTCGGTCTCGGTGCCGTCCGGCAGGCGCACGTCGTCGCGGCGCACGTCGAAGCCGGGACACGAGTAGTCCGTCTCGGAGGCGAGCGTCTCCCACGCGAGGGGGTCGTCGGGGCCGTCCATGGCCGCGCTCCGTTCGGCGGCGGCAAAGGCCCGCCGGTCGCGGCTCAGTCGAGCGAGGGGAGGTCGCCCTCGTCCACGGAGTCGCGGTACGCGGCCATCTCGGACTCCGACTCCGCGATGCCGGTCGTGACGACCATCCGGAGCGCGTCGCGCACGGAGAGGTCCGTCTCGTGGACGCGGTCGGCGGGGACGAAGACGAGGTGGCCCGCCGTCGGGTTCGGCGAGTGCGGGACGACGACCGTGTACGCCTCCCCGCCCGCGAGGTCCGCGGCCGCCTCGGGCGCGTCCCCGGTGAGGAAGCCGAGCGAGTACACCTCCGGGCGCGGGTACTCGACGATGACGGCGCTCCGGTAGCGGGTGTCCCGCGAGACCAACGTGTTCGACACCTGCCGGACGCCGGTGTACACGACGGAGACGAGCGGGACGAGGCCGACGAAGCGGTCGAACCACTCGAAGACGACGCGGGCGCGCGTCCGCTGGGCCAGCAGGCCGAGCGCGGTGACGAACAGCGCGACGAGCAGCAGGGCGACCAGTTGGGCGGCCACCTCGACGTTCCCGGTGAGCGCCGTGAGCCGCGTCTCCCTGACGACCGGGTCCAGCACGACCGCCAGCCGCGCCAGCACGAACTGGAGCACGACGGCCGTGACGGCGAGCGGTGCGACCAACAGCAGTCCGGCGAGGAATCCCCCTTTCAGCTCCGAGCCGATGTCCATACCGTCCCCGTCGCGCGCGGCGACAAAAGGGTGCGGACGCTTATCACCCTCGACGGCCTCCCACCGGTATGCCCGGTCCCCTGGAGTCGCTGCGCGTGTTCGCGACCTCTCGGCCCTCCCTGCGCGGGCTGTGGGCCTCGCGCTCGGGGTCGTTCGACCGCGTCCACCCGGTCGCCCCCTCCGACGCCGTCGCCGGCGAGCCCGTCGAGGTCGTCGTCCAGGCGTGGGACGAGTACGAGCGGTTCCACCCGTTCGACGGCGCGCTCGCCGTCTCGGCGACCGACCCCGACGCGACCGTCCCCGACCGCGTGACGTTCGACGGCGACGGGCCGCCGGTCGGCCCCGGCGACCCCGAGCAGGGAATCACGCGCATCGAGGCGACGTTCGCCACCCCCGGCGTCCGGTACCTCGTGTTCGAGCACGGCGGCGAACGGTACGTGTCGAACCCGGTTCGCGTCCACGCCGACGAGCCGGCGACGCGGACGCTGTGGGGCGACATCCACCTCCACTCGCAGTACTCCGACGGCGCGGGCTCGATGGCGACCGGCTTCCGCTTCGCGCGCGAGGTGATGGCGCTCGACGTCTGTGCGTACACCGACCACGACACGATGGGGTTCTTCGTCCCGCCGTCGCTCCAGCGCCGGCGGATGCACCGCCGCTACTTCGGGGAGATGCGGCGGGCGACCGAGGCGTTCAACGAGCCGGGCGCGTTCGTCACGCTGTTCGGCTACGAGTGGACGAAACAGCCGAACAACGGCGGCCACGTCAACGTCTACTTCGACTCGGCCGACGGGACGCTCGTCGATTCGCGGGCCGACGGCTCGCGCACCTACGAGGGACTGTGGGAGCGGTTGCGCGCGTGGCGCGAGCGCGACGACACCGGCGACGTGGTGACGATACCCCACCACCCCGCGGAGGCGATGTACCCGTTTGACTTCGCCGCGACGGAGTACGACGACGACCTCGCGCCGCTCGTCGAGGTGTACTCCCAGTGGGGGTCGAGCGAGCGGCCCGCGAGCGACGGGAACCGCCGGCCGCTGGCGATGGGGCAGGGTGAGATAGGGGACGCGGGTCACTACGCACAGGACGCGCTCGCGCTCGGCTACCGCGTCGGCCTGCTCGGCGGCTCCGACTACCACGGGCCGTACCCGGGCCACTCGCTGCTCCACGCGAAGCCGCACCTCCCCTCGCTCGCCGAGTGGTACCGCGACGGTATCGGCTGGGGCCACATCTGGCGGGTGTGGAACGAGCGGTCGTACCCGGGCGGGCTGACGGCCTTTCGCGCTCCCGACCGGACCCGCGCCGGCGTGTTCGACGCGCTCCGGTCGCGGGCGGTGTACGCGACGACCCAGCCCGACCGCATCCTCGCCGACCTCTCGGTGAACGGGACGCGCGTCGGCGAGGCCGGCAGCGAGGTGACCGTCGGCGCGCCGACCGCGGAGCGCGAGATAGCCTACGAGGTCCACGGTACGGCCCCCCTCGAAGCGGTGACCGTGGTGAAGAACACGGAGCCGTGGCACGTCGAGCGCGGGACGAGCGACCCCGATGCGCCGCTCGACGCGTTCTCCGTGTCGGGGACGGTCACCGACGACGCGCCCGTGAGCGGCCCGGACTACGACGCCGAGCGCGGCGGCGAGGCCGACTGCTACTACCTGCGCGTCCGGCAGGCCGCCCGTCCGGACGCGCGCGTCCCCGGCGGCGCGGCGTGGCTCGGCCCGGTCTGGGTTCGGACCTAGAGGTCGATGCGTTCGAGGTCGAGTTCCAGCTCCGCGACGTGGTCGTTGTACGCGGCGACGAAGCCCGGGAAGTCGGGCGCGAACTCGCGCACGTCGGGGGCCGACGGCGGGCCGTACTGCGAGAGCAGGTAGGTGCCGCCGGAGCCGCCGACCCGGAGGTAGGACACCTGCGACTCCTCGCGTTTGAGCTCCCAGCGCGTCCCGTCCACGCGGACGGCGAAGGTGCCGTAGTCGTCCATCTCGTACCGGTACAGTTCGCCCGCCATCCGGCCACAGAGGTCGCGGATGCGCCCGACGATGCGGTCGCGCTCCGCGACCACGTCCTCGGTCGAGACCGCGTCCGGGAAGTCGGTGGACACGTCGTCGAGGACGCCGTCGAGCGAGCGGACGTGGTCGTTGAACGCGTCGACGAACGCCGCGTAGTCGCCCATCGCCTCGGCGAGCGCGGCGGGTTCGGGCGGCTGTTTCGTCGAGACGACGTACGTCTCCCGGCCCGAGCGCGGCGAGAACCGGAGGTACTGGAGGTCGCCCGCCTCGTACTTCAGCGTCCACTCGCCGTCGTCGGTGTCGAACTCCCGCGAGCCGTAGTCGCCGCCCTCCAGTTTGGCGAGCGCGTAGGCCATCCGGCCGGCGTGCTCGCGAACCGCCGCCACGACGGCGTCGCGGTCGGCGGCGACGGCGTCGGCGTCGGCGATGTCGAAGTCGAGTCCCGTCATGCCCGAGCGAGGGCCCGGAGGGGCATACCCCTTTCACTCGGTCCCGGGCGTGGACTCCGTCCGCACCTCGAAGCGCGCGCCGCCGGCGTCGCTCGCCGTCGCCGTCACCGTCCACTCGTGGGCTTCGACGATGTCGGAGACGATGGCGAGCCCGTACCCCGTGCCGCCCTCCTCGGTGGTGACGCCGTAGTCGAACACCGCCCCGCGCTCGTCCTCGGGGATGCCGACGCCGTCGTCCTCGACGTAGAAGCCCGACTCGTCGTCGAGCGCGCCGACCCGGACCGTCAGCTCGCTCTCGCCGTCGTAGCCGTGTTCGATGCTGTTGCGGAAGAGGTTGCCGAGCGCCTGCTCGACGCGGCCGGCGTCGCCGCGGAACTCGGCGTCGCCGTCGGTCTCGACGGTCACGGGCGCGTCCGTCTCGATGGTGTCCCACGCGTTCCCGGCGACGGCGGCGAGGGAGAACGGGCTCGGGTCCTCGATGACGCGCCCGCTGCGCGCGAGTTCGAGCAGGTCGTCGATGAGCGTCGCCATGTCGTCGAGCGCCTCCCGAACCACGTCGATACGGTCGTGACCCTCGGCGACGAGGTCGGCGTTCATCGACGCGGCGTTGAGGGGGTTGCGAAGGTCGTGGCTCACGATGGAGACGAACTCCTCCAGCCGCTCGTTCTGGCGTTCGAGTTCCGCCTCGCGGGCGACCCGCTCGGTCACGTCGCGGCCGGTTATCAGGACCGCGTCCTCGCCGTCGTACTCGATGTCGGTCAGCGACGCCTCGACGACGATCTCCTCGCCGTCGGCCGTCCGCATCGTCGTCGTCACCTGGCCGCCCGGCTCGAACGGCGGCGACAGCTCCGCGCCGTCGTCCGCGAGCAGGTCGGACACCGCCCTCCCCGCGAGGTCGGTGTAGTCGTAGCCGAGGGTGTCGCTCGCGGCCGGGTTCGCGTCGAGGACGGCGCCGTCGCGGTCGGCGACGAGCACGCCGTCGTCGACGTTCTCGAAGACGGACGCCGAGAAGGCGCGGTGTTTGCGGAACCGCTCGTTCGCGTCCGTGGAGCCCGTCCGTTCGCGGATGACGGCCGCGAGCAGGTGGCCCTCGTCGGCCTCGACGTCGCCGAGCATCACCTCGACGGGGACGGTGCTCCCGTCGCGGTGCTGGACGACGAGCCCGACGCCGTTCCAGTCGAGGTGGCGCGAGCCGCCCGCGAGGTACCGCGACATCGCCTCGTGGTGGTCGTCCGCGAACGCCTCCGGGACGATGGTGTCGACGCGCTCGCCCACCAGTTCCTCGGGCGCGTAGCCGAGCAGTTCCTCGACGCCGCCGCCGGCGTAGTGGATCGTCTCGGTCGGGTCGGTGACGAGGACGGCGTACGGCCCGCCGCCGACGGCGTCGAGCATGGCGCTCTCGGTCGGGCGGTCGGGGGCGTCGGAGCGGGCCGCGCGTCGTCCCTCGACGGCGTCGGAGAGCCGCGAGGCGAGCACGTCGAGGCGCGGGTCGTCGCGGGCGAACCAGTCGGCCGCGCCCGCGTCGGCGGCGCGGCCGGCGAACCCCCCGTCCGCGGACTCGCCGAGGAGGACGACCGGGAGCGTCGGGTCGTACTCGACGAGGTCCGCACAGAGGTCCAGGGCCGAGTCGACGGTGTCCGGGGTGTGGCCGACCACGACGCAGTCGGCCGACTGCTCGGCGTCGAGTCCCTCCGCGCACTCGACGGCGAGGTCGGTGGCCGCGAGGCGCTCGGTCACCGCGTCGCCGACCCACTCCTCGCCGCCGAGGACGAGGACGTCCGCGGCTGCTGACATGGCCCACGATGGCGGCGGAGCGTGCATAACTGTGCCGCACCGTCGTGCCCTCGGGGCGCGGGGGCGGGACCGCTACTCCGCCGCCGGCACGTCGCGGGCGAGTTCCACCTGTCCGTCGGCGGTGCCGGTGACGACGAAGCCGTGGGCCAGCGCCAGCGCGAGCATCGGGCGGTTATCCCCGCGCGTCAGGACGCCGACCCGGCCGCCGCCGCGCGCCGCGGCGAGCGCGAGGGCCGCGTCCACGAGCCGACCCCCGACGCCCGCGTGGTGGTACGCCGGGTCGATGAACACCGAGAGCTCGTGGCCGTCGCCGTCCGGCGCGAGGAAGACCTGCCCGACGGCGTCCGTGCCGTGCCACGCGACGACCGAGGGGAACCGGAGGACGACGTCGAGCCACCGGTCGAGCGCGGGCGGGGCCGCCGGGGGGACGCCGCCCGCCCGCGATGCCGCGTCGAAACAGCCGTACAGCGCGGCGAGCGGCGCGCGGTCGTCGGGGCCGGCACAGGGACGGAGTTCGACCCGGCGGTCCGCGGCGTCGCGGAACGGCCCGAGCGCCGACAGGTCGTCGCCCCCGTCCGTCGTCACCCGGACACCGACCCGCCGGTCGCGGCCGCGACGGACCGCTCGGGAGGGAGGGCAGGGGGGTGGAGAAGGGGTCGCATCGTCACCGATACCCACGGCACGCGGGGGCATAGGTATGCTGGCCGGGCCGCCGACACGGTCCGGCCGGGAAAGCGAGCTACTCCGCGCCCGCGTCCTCGTCCGCGAGGTCGCCGAACACCTGTGCGGCGGTGTCGGGCACGTCGAAGTCGTGGTAGTGGTCGCCCTTCACCTTCGTGAGGATGTTGAGCGCGGCGGCCGCACCGTCGCCGGCGGAGATGACGGCCTGCCACTCCTCGGCCCGGACCATCGCGCCGGTCGCGTAGGCGTTCTCGACGCTCGTCTCCATCGTCAGGTCGGCCTCGACGAGGTCGCCGTCGAACGCACAGCCGAGCGACTCCGCGAGGTCACGGTTCGCGCCCGTCGCGAGCACGACGAACTCGGCGTCGAGGCTGTCGTCGTCGGTCGCGACCGAGAAGCCGTCGTCCGTCTCCTCGACCGACGTGACCGCCGCGCCCTGCCGGCGGTCGACGCCGAAGCTGTCGACCTGCTCGCGGAGGGTTTCGAGGAACGCCGTCCCGTCCTGCGAGCCGATGCCCGGGTAGTTGAACAGGTGCGCCTTGTGCATCCACGTCCCGTCGGTGTCGAAGACGACGGTGTCGAGGCCGTTCTTCTGTGTGAACAACGCCGCTGAGAGGCCGGCGGGACCGCCGCCGACCACCGCTACGTCTGCCATAGGGGGAGAAGTCGCCCGAGCGGTATATGGTTTGGTTCGGGGGAGGGAGTCGCCGTTATCACGGAGGGGGCCGTCCCCCCGGTATGGACGCGAACGCGCCCGCCGAGCGATACCTGTGGTGGGCCACGGTCGGCGAGATAGTCCTCCTCGGCTGGCTGGCCCTCCTGCTCGCCGCGAGCGTCGCCGGGTCGGGCGGCTTCCTCGCCGGCTACTCCCGCACGGTTCGGGCGCTCGTGCTCGGGTTCGTCCTCGTCGAACTCGCCGTGCCCGCGTGGATACTCGTCGACGTGCGTCGGCGGAACCTCGACCCGGTGTGGGTCCACGTCGCCGCGATGCCGCTCGTCAATCTGTTCGGGCTGGCGGCGTACGTCGAGGAGCGCAAGCGCCGCTGAGCGGCGTGAGAACGGAAACGGACCGGTCCGTTCGACGCCGCGCGTTCGCTCGCGGCCTCGCCGTCGCTCGGCACGCTCGTGGGGCGGAGTCGTCAGAAATGGGCCGGCCCGGATTTGAACCGAGGTACCGAGGACCCGATCCTCGAAGGATACCAAGCTACCCCACCGGCCCGCATCGAATAGGAGTCCCTTCCCCCGTTTAACGATTGCGAATCCGCGGTTACAGCGTGTACCCCTCGAAGCGCCGGCGGGCGACGCGGGCCGCGAGCGCGGCGACGGCGAGGCCGGCGACGAGCGGGCCGGCGAAGCCGCCCCACCGCACCGCCGGGAGCGGGACGCCGACGACCGCGCGGGCCGCCGACCGGAGCGCGTCCGCGATGGGGATGACGCCCGCGAGGTCGAAGGGGAACGCGAACAGGCCGCCCACGACGAAGCCGGCGGTCGCGCGGGCGAGGTCGGGGGCCAGCGCCGCGAAGGCCGGGAGCGCGACGAACAGCACCACGACGAGGGTGTGAAGCGCCATCGCGGTGAGCGTCGGCGGCACCACCTCGCGGCCGCGGGCGACGCGCACCGCGTCGGTGCGGGGGACGAGGAAGCCGAGCGTCGGCCCGACGAACGCGGCGACGACGACGCCGACGAGCGCCGCGGCGGCGACGAGCACGGCGTCGGTCGGCCCGTAGCCCGTCGCGAGGGCGACGGCCGGCGCGAGCAGGGCCGCGGGGAGGCCGAACAGCAGCGGCGGCAGCGCGAGCCCCCGGACGTAGGCGCGACCGTCCGCGAGCGAGGTGAGCGTCTGCGGGAGGACGCGTCCCTCGTCGCCGAGCGGATTGAGCGCGAAGGCGCCGGCGGCGAACCACGGAACCGCGACGGCGAGCCCCGGCGCGAGGAGCCGCGTCGGGACGCTCGCCTCGCCGAGCGCGACCTGTATCGCGGTCGGGAACAGCCCCGCGAGCGGGAGTATCAGGTAGGTGAGCTTCGCGGGCGCGCGCCTCGCGAGCAGTATCGACCGCTGGGCGACCCGGCGGCTCGGCTCGCCCCACACGCTCGGAACGCGAATCCGACCGAGCGCGGCCGCGAGGGGGTCGGCGCCGTCGCTGCCGACGACCGCTTGCTCGGCCTCGACCGCGGGGGCGACGGAGTCGCCGAGCCAGAAGGCGGTCGCGAGCCGGGCACACAGCGCGCTCCCGGCGACGAGCCACGCGACGACGACGGCGAGGCCGGCGACGGCGTGGGGGAGCGAGCTCCCGACCGGCGAGGCGAGGACGGCGACGTCGGCGAGCCAGCCGACGGGGACGACCCCGAGCCCGCTCGTCGTCATGCCGGCCGACTGGAGGACGATGTAGCCGCCGAAGAAGGCGGCGGCCGCCAGCCCGCCGAGCAGCGACCGGCGCCGGGCGATGGCCGGGACCCGCGCCACGAGGAGTTTGGCGGTCAGCCCGAGGACGTGCCCCGTGACGACCGCCGCCGCGAGCGAGGCGAGCACGGCGCCCGAGACCAGGAGGAACGTCGCCGGCGAGCCGGCGGTGTAGGCGAGCGCGGCCGCGAGCACGAGGACGGGCACCCCGAGGTAGGCGACCGCGCGGGCGAGTTCGGCGAGCATCAGCCCCACGAGCGCCGTGGTCGGGCGGACGGTCGTGAGCAGGAACGCGTCGGCGTCGGGGCGGGCGTGGACCGTCGCGACCCGCTGGGTGAACAGCGCCGAGGCGAACAGCCACTGGAAGGCGACGGCGCTCCGGATGCCGTCGCCGACGGCGAGGCCCGAGAGGTCGGGCGAGAGCGTCACGAGGAAGTACGCGCCGACGGTGGCCATCCCGCCGAAGACGAGGAGCCCGAAGCCGAGCCCGAGCAGCTGCGAGACGCGGTTCGTCGCGGTGCGGAGGCTGCGGCGGAACTCGACAGCGGCGATGCGGACGCCGCCGCGGAGGTGGCCGGTCGGCATCAGGCCGCCTCGGTCGCGTCGGTCGGCTCGCCCGCGTCGCTCGCCGGGTCCTCGGCGGTGACTTCGAGAAACACGTCCTCCAGGGTGCGGTCGCCCGGCTCGGCGTCGTCCGCCCGGCGCTTCAGGTCCGCGGGCGCGCCCTCGGCAACCAGCCGCCCGTCGTAGAGCACCCCGACGGTGTCGGCGTGTTCGTCCACGACGGGGAGGATGTGCGTCGAGAGGAACACCGTGGTGCCGCCGTCGGCGAGCGAGTCGATGAACTCCCGGATGGAGCGGGCCGCCCGGGGGTCGAGCCCGCTCGTCGGCTCGTCGAGGAAGAGCACGTCCGGGTCGTGGAGCGTCGCCTGCACGAAGGCGGCCTTCTGTCGCATCCCCTTGGAGTAGGCGTCGATACGCGTATCCGCGTCCTCCGCGAGGTCGACGCGGTCGAGCAGGTCGGCGATGCGTTCGCGGGCGACCCCGTCGGGGAGGTCGCGTAGCCCGGCGGCGTAGGTGAGCTGTTCGCGGCCCGTGAGTTCGTCGTGGAGCGGCGGCTCCTCGGGGAGGTAGCCGATGGTGTCGATGAGCGCCGGGCGGTCGCGGGTGTCCGCGCCGCCGACGGTCGCCGTGCCGCTCGTCGGCGCTGTGAGGCCGGTGAGCATCCGCATCGTCGTGGACTTGCCGGCCCCGTTCGGGCCGAGGAAGCCGTAGACGACCCCGTCGGGGACCGCGAGGTCGAGGCCGTCCACGGCGACGGTGTCGCCGTAGCGTTTCGTCAGGTCGGTCGCGGAAATCGAATGCATGTTCAGGAGGGCGTTGGCGGGGGATGTTCGCGACCCCACAAGAGTCTGCCGGCGGGCGAAAGCCGAAGCGCGAAGTAGCCGGGGCACCTCCCTCCGGTATGCGCGGAGGGACCCCGTGAGCGACGACGAGGCCGGCTACACGGAGTACCGGTGTACGAACTGCGGCCGGACGACGCCGAAGAACACGCCGCCGTGTGACAGGTGCGGCGGCTACGACTTCGAGCGCGTGGAGGTCCGGGCGAGCGACTTCGACGACGAGATACGCGGCGGGAGCACGCTCGCCGTCGTCCGCGACAACCCCGGCGTCGCGGCCGGCATCGTCGTCGTCGTGCTCGGTATCGTCCTCGCGGCGCTCGCGTACGGCGGCGTGCTCGTGGTGGCCGACCCGACCGGCACGTACCGGTTCGGGACGGTACCGGCAGAGCCGGTGGACGACGACGGGACGCTCACCGCCGGCGAGTTCCGCACACGGGTCGCGGCGACCCACGAGGTCGAGCGGCTGGCGTGGGGCGGCACGGGGCTCGACATGCGTGTCCGAACCGAGGCGACCGGGGGTGGTCCCGTCTCCGAGGAGATACTGAGCGTCGCGCGCACCTACGCCGAGTACGTCGGGAGCGGCGGCGAGGCCGCGTCGCTGACCCTGACGATGGAGACGCCGGGCGGCGAGGCCCGCGTGACGGTCGCGGCCGCCGACGCTCGGGCGTACGCGAACGGCGAACTCACCGACGCCCAGTACCGGGAACGCGTCCTCGGTTGAGTGACCTCTCCCGGAAAACATATAACCGATAGCGAGTGAGTACGGGCTGAGCGGGCGCGGTTGTACCACACGTCCCGCTCGTACCATAGTTCCCGCCGGGGCTGCCCGCCCCGGCACTCTACCCCGTCGAGCGGCCGCGCTACCCTTATTGTGACCCTCGCTGACACACGAGTATGCGACACACACACGGGTGGTCGCCGTGAGCTACGACCGGTCCGTCTCCGCGGCGAACCACGACCTGCTCGCCGAGAGCGTCTGGAGCTTCCAGATGCCGCGCGTTCGCTTCGGCGCGGGCGCGGTCGAGGAGCTCGGGTCCCAGCTCCGCGACCTCGGGGTGGACGACGACGCGACGGGACTGCTCGTCACCGACCCGACCCTCGCCGACGTGGGCCACGCCGAGCGCGTGGCCGAGGCGCTCGCCGAGGCGGACTACGACGCCGACCGCTACGACGAGTGCGAGCGCGAGCCCTCCGTCGCGGCCATCGACCGCTGTGTCGAGTTCGTCCGAGACGAGGCCGGCGAGGACGGCTACGACTTCTACGTCGGCGTGGGCGGCGGCAGCGTGATGGACACCGCGAAGGCGACCCGGGCGGTCGTCGCCAACGGGGGCGAGCCGCTCGACTACATCGCGGAGCCGACCGGCCGCGGCGAGGCGGTGACCGAGTCCGGCGCGCCGCTCGTCCTCCTGCCGACGACGGCGGGGACCGGCTCGGAGATATCGCCGCTCGCCATCCTCTCGGTCCCGAGCGAGGAGACGAAGGAGGGGATATCGAGCCACCACGTCCGCGCCGACGCCGCCGTGCTCGACCCGACGCTGACGACGACCCTGCCCGCGGAGCAGACGGCCAAGACGGCGATGGACGCGCTCGGCCACGCCATCGAGGGGTTCACGACCCACGAGTTCGACAGCATGCTCCGCCCCGAGGACGCGGCCGACCGCCCCGTCTACGCCGGGCGCACGCCCGTCACGGAGCTGTTCTCGCGGGAGGCCATCACGCTGCTCTCCTCGAACGTCCGGAAGGCGGTCCACAACGGCGACGACCTCGCGGCGCGGACGAACATGCTCCGGGGGGCGCTGTTCGGCGCCATCGCCGGACTGACCGCGGGCGCGAACCTCGCGCACGCGATGGCCTATCCGGTGGGAAACCGCTATCACACGTACCACGGCGAGACCATCGGCGTCCTCACCCCGGCGAGCACGCTCGGCTACAACGCCGCCTCCGACCCGGACCGCTACGCCGAAATCGCCTCGCTGCTGGGGGTCGAAACCGCCGGGATGAGCAACCGCGCCGCCGCCGATGCCGCGAAGGAGCAGTACGTCCGGCTCCAGCAGGACCTGAACGTCCTGCCGAGCGGGCTGGCGGAACTGGCGGGCATCGACGAGGACGACATCGGCTGGCTGGCGAGCCGGACGGTCGAGACCCAACAGCGCCTGCTCCGGTGTAACCCCCGGCCCGTCACGGAGGCGGACGCCTACGACGTGTTCGAGGACGCGCTGTACAACTGGTAGTCAGGCCTCGTTCACGTACAGCCCGTAGCGGAACAGCGCCTCGTCGGTTTCGAGCAGCAGGCCGTTCTCGGTGTCGTCCGCCAACAGCAGCGTGTCGAGCAGGGCGCGGTACGCCTCTGACAGCGGCGCCGTCTCGACGTACTCGCCGCGCGCTGTCGCCTCGTCGAGCACCTCGCGCGACGCCGCGGCGAGGTCGTACTCGGGGAGGTAGGTATCGACGCGGTCGGCGCGGGCGACCTCGCGGAACGCCGCCTCGTCGTCGGCGACGGGGAGGAGGGCGGTCCGGTACACCGGCTCGGTGACCCGTTCGGTGCCGATATCGAGCCGAATCGCCCACGGGCCGTCGGGCGCGAGCACGACGACGCGGCCGTCGAGTTCGCCCGCGATGGGGTCGTCGAGTTCGGCCGGGAGCCGCAGGACGTAGCGGCCGTCGCGGCGCAGGCCGGTCGTCCGCGGGTCGTAGCCCGAGCGCGCCCCCGAGTGGAGTATCAGCGCGACACGCCTGCTCGGCCGCGGGAGCGACTCCGGGTCGAGGGCGTCCTCGGGGACGTCCCCCTCGGGCACGTCCGTCGCCGTGACGACGGTCCGCTCCGTCTCCCGCCGGTCCACGACGGCCGTCGCCAATTCGTAGTAGAGGCCGTCGTTCTCGACGTAGCCGCCGTCCGGCAGGGGTTCCCAGCCGGCTGTCGTGACGCTCCCCTCCGCGTAGAGGGTATCGAGCGCCGCGCGCTGGGGGTCGCCGAACAGGTCGCCCGTCGAGGGCTCGAAGAGGACGTGTTCTGCGAGCGGGGCGTCGATGCGGTTCAGGTCGAGCGTGTACTCCCGCTCCGTGGGGGCCGTCCCGTCGAGCGGGCCGTTACAGCCGGCGAGCGCGGCGACGGTACCGGCACCGAGCGCGTGGAGGGCGCGGCGGCGGGTGGGGGCCATACGTCAGGGGCGGGCGCTCGTGGGCATGAGCCTTCGGTCGCGCCACGGCGTAACACAAAGGCCGCTCTGACCAACCGAAAGTGAAAGGGGCAGCGAATCTGAACCTCCGTTCGAATGACGCGACGATTGGTCCCCCTCCTGTTCGCGGCCCTGCTGGTCGCGGCCCCGATGGCGATGCTTCCGGGCGTCGCCGCCGCGGGCACGCCGGCCGCGGACGGGCACGACGCATCGAACACGAACGAGACGCTGGCCGGGTTCGCGGCCGTGACCGGCGTGGCGACGGCGGGCGACGGCGGCGAGTACCTCGTCGGCGCCGAGTCCGTCACGGGCCGGAACACGACGCTCGTGCGCCGCGGCCCCGACGGCGAGACCCGCTGGCGGCGGACGTTCGGCTCGAACGACACGCTGAGTTCGGGGATGGCGGTCGCGTCCGGGCCGCTGCCGGGCGCGTACGTCCTCGAACGGGTGGTACAGGGAAGCCCCTACGACTACGAGACGCCCCCGACGCTCCGACTGCGCCGCGTCGCCCCCGACGGCGAGACGATGTGGACGAAGTCGCTGGGGAACGTCACCGGCTACGCGAGCGCGGGTGACCTCCTCGCCTCGCCGCGGGGCGGCGTGACGGTGGCGACGGGCTACCTCGACCGCGAGGCCGAGCGCCGCGGCACCCGAATCCGGGTCGTCTCCCCGAACGGCGAGACGACGAGCGACCGGCGCTACGACGGCGGCACCCCGCGGTCCGTCTCGCGGACCGACGACGGCGGCCTCGTCGTCGCGGGCGAGGTGAGCTACGGCGAGGGCTGGGTCCTCCGCACCGACGCCGACGGCGACGTGCTGGTGAACGCGTCGGTCGGCGGACCGTTCGACGACCGGACCGTCTCCGGCGCGACGGCGACCGACGACGGCGGCGTGCTCGTGGGCGGCAGCGCCGAGACGGCGTTCGCCCGGTCGAGCGTCTGGGCGGCGCGGCTCACCGCGGAGGGCGACGTGGCCTGGAGCCGCACCTTCGGCGAGAGCCAGCGGTCCTACGCCCGCGCGGCGGTCGCGACCGACGAGGGGCTGTTGCTCCTCAACGACGTCGACGGCGAGTTCCGCGAGCGCGGCGCCCGCCTGACGCACGTCACGGCGGACGGCGACTACGCGAGCCGCGCGGTCGAGGGTGACACCACGGTGTCCGCGACGACGGCACAGCGGCTCCGCGACGACGGCACGGTCGCGCTGTACGGCATCCGTTACCTGAACCGGACGAGCGAGGCGACCGTGCGGACCGCCGCGGTGCCGACGCCCGAGAACACGGCCTTCCGGGCCGACGCGGGCGTCTCCACGAACGCGACGTTCCTCCGCGGGCAGAACCTCGAACTGTCGGGCTCCGCGACGTACGGCCTCTACGAGGTGCCCGGCGAGTACGACGACTACGACGAGCCGCGGCGCGTCCGCACCCTCGACGCCGAGGACGGCGAGGCCGTCTTCGAGACCGCGACGCTCGCCCGCGGCGAGTACGCGATCCGCAACGACGCGGGCCTGTGGCTCACCGTCGAGGACGGCGAGGTGACGGGCCTCGCCGGCTCGGCCGACGAGGCCGCCTTCGGCCTCGACGAGCAGTCCGTGCGGCTGGTCGACCGGTCGAGCGAGCGCCGCTACTCGCCGCCCGTCGAGGAGCGGGTCGTGCGCACCTACGAGGGGAACACGACCGTCGAGTTCGGCGTGGAGGCGCGGCCCGCGAACTTCACCGCCGACGTGTCCCTCTACCGGCTGCGCGGGGGCACGGTGAACGCGAGCACGACCGGCGAGGCGCTCTCGGGCGACGACGGCTGGGGCGGGACCGAGGCCCCGACGCACGTCGAGATCGGTGACGACGCCGACCGGAACCTCACCGTCGACGCCGGCGCGCTCGACGCGGGGCTGTACCGGGTCCGCGTCGACGGCGCCGAGACGGGCGAGGCGACCGACGCCGGCAGCACGGTGCTGGTCGTCGTCCGCGAGGAACGGCTGGTGTCGCTGACGGCGGCGGACACGTCGCTGACGGTGCCCGAGAACGGCTCCGCGACGACGAACCTGACGCTCGCCGGAGTCGATAACGGCATCGGCGCGCTCCGGTTCGACGCGAACCGGAGCGGCGGCCCGGCGGTCGGGCTGCGGCTCGACCTCACCGACGCGGTCGAGTACGGGTCCGCCCGCGGCAGCGCGGGCTGGTCGAGCGACGAGGCGACGGCGTCCACCCAGTCGCTCGAAGTCCGGTCGGCGCCGAACGGGAGCTTCGTCGCCGCGACGTTCACCGTCGAGGACAGCGAGTACCGCGACTCCGGGAGCGGGACGAACACCGCCGACGTCGGCATCGCGTGGGTCGTCGACGCGGACGGCGTGCCCTACAGCGTCCCCGACGACCTCGCGATAGAGTACGAGGTCGCCGGCGACGGCGAGGAGGAGGAAACGGACGAGAACGGCAGCGAACGCGGCGGGAGCGCGAGCGGCAGCGCCTCCGCCTGACCGCGCCCGGCCTTACTCGGCGTCGGCCCCGGCGACGAGTCGCTCGATGTCGTCGGGGTCGAAGCCGTCGATCGACGCCATCGCGTCCTCGCAGGCGCGCTCGAACTCGGCGTCGAGCCGGGTGTACCGGTCGTCGTCGTCGAGTTCCTCCGACGCGTAGCGGTCGCGCAGCAGGTCGAGTTCCGTACGGAGCTGGAGCAGTTCGCGCACCTCCTGCGGGTAGGACTTCCGCTCGAACAGCCGCTCGACCGCGTCGAGTATCTCGTCGGGCGTGACGGGCTTGCGGAGGTACGCGTCGAAGCGCATCCCGACGGTGTCCCACGCCGGCTCGACGGCGGTCATCATGGCGACGCAGGCGTCGCCGTCCTGTCGGCGGATGGAGGCGAGCACCTCGTCGCCCGACTTCACCGGCATCCGGCGGTCGAGCAGCACCACGTCCACCCCCGGGCCATACATCTCGATACCCTCGCCGCCGTCGGTCGCCAACAGCACCTCGACCCCGAGCGCGTCCGTCAGCCACATCTCGGCGGCCTGCGCGAAGTCGTCGTCGTCCTCGACGATGAGGACGGTCCCGGTCGCGGGGACGGTATCGGTCGCGTCCGACGGGCTGCCGCCGTCCGGGCGGCGGGGAGGCGTCGGGTCGGGGGGGTCATCGACCGCGGGGGGAGTCATCTATCCAATAAGGAAGGGTGACGCTAATAAAAAGACCCGTTGCCAGTGTGTGGAGAAACGGCAGCATCGCCCGCGGCCGCTACGCGTCGTCCGGAGCGCGGGGGAAGACGAGGTCGAACACGGCCCCGCCGTCCGCCGGGTCGATGGCCGACCCCCCCGTCTCCTCGCCGTAGTCGCGGACACTGATCTCCCCGTCGTAGGCCGCCATCATCTCCTTGACGAGGTAGAGACCGAAGCCGTTGCCCGGCTCGCTCAGCTCCGAGATGCCCTTCCGGAGGACGGCGTCCTTCTGCTCGTCGGGGACGCCGGGGCCGTTGTCCGCGATGTGGACGGCGAGGGCGGGCCGCTCCGTGTCCGTGACCTCGCCCGCCGGCTCGCCGGGCTGTGCGACCCGCGGCTCGCCCGTCGCCGAATCGACCGTCACGGGGAGCGTCGTCTCCGAGACCCACACCTCGACGGTCGGCTCGTCGGCGTCGTTGTGGACGACGGCGTTCGACAGCACGTTCTCGAACACCTCGCCGACGAGGTCGTCGGCCAGCACCGCCGTGTCCTCGTCGGGGAGGTCGTGTGTCACGAACTCGGCGGCCGGGTACGACTCCGCGGCGAGCGACACCTTCGTGTCGAGTTCCGGCCGGAGCGGGGTCGGCTCCGCCCGGTAGCTCCCGTCGGAGACGATGGCGTCCATGAACGACCGCATCGTCTCGATGAGCTCCGAGAGGTCGTCCACGCGGTCGCCGATGGTCTCGACGTGGTCGAGGACCTCCTCGTCGTCGCTCGTCCGGCCGAGGAAGTCCGTCCGCATGTTGATGACGTTCAGCCCGTTGAGGATGTTGTGTCTGAGGATGCGGTTCATGAACTCCAGCCGCTCGCGCTCGCGCTCGATGGCCTCCTCGTACTCGCGCTGGTCGGTGAGGTCGCGGACGATCTTCGTGTAGCCGATGTGGTTGCCGTCGGTGTCGTACCGGGCCGCGATGGTCACGTCGGCGACGAACGTCGAGCCGTCCTCGCGGACGCGTTCGCCCTCGTGGCGGACGACCCCCTCGTCCGCGGCCTCCGCGAGGAGCCGCCCGGGAAGCCCGTCCTCGGTGTCCTCCTCGGTGTAGAAGACGCGGAAGTGCTCGTCGAGTATCTCCTCGGCGCGGTACCCCTTGATGAGCTCCGCGCCGGGGTTCCACGACGTGACGCGGCCGTCGATGTCGAGCGTGAAGATGGCGTAGTTGTCGACCGCCTCGACGAACTGCTCGAACTTGTCCTCCTGTTCGCGGAGCCGTCGGCGCTGGGTCTCGCGGAGGCGCTTGCGGTCGAGTTCGTAGCCGACCCAGTTGCCCATCAGCTCGACCATCGTCGTCTGCCACTCGTCGAAGCCGTCGCCGGGCCGCGAGAGGAAACACAACACGCCCCCGGTCGAGTCGCCGACGGCGACGGGAACGCCGACGTACCGGGAGAAGCCGTCGGGCGCGTCGAACCCGTCGGTGTCGAGCGACAGGCGAACCGGGTCGCCCGTGTCGAGGACCGCCGCGTACGGCGACGAGTCGGCGTCGACCGTGTCGCCGACCGCGAGGCCGTCGGCCTCCCCGTGTGCCGCCCGGACGTCGAGCGCGTCGCCGTCCGCGCGGAGCCGGAGGAACGCCGCCGCGTCCGCGCCGAGCATGTCCGACCCCGTTTCGAGCAGCGCGTCGAGGCGGTCGTCGAACGTCGAGGACGTATCGGAGATGGTGTCGTACAGCTGCCGGAGCGAGCGCTCGCGAAGCTTCAGCTCGCGCTCCCGCCGTTTTATCGAGGTGACGTCGGTGTACTGCTCGATTCTACCCCCCTCGTACAGCCCGGACTCGATGGGCTGGCTCCAGTGTTCGAGGTGGCGCTCCTCGCGGTCCTCGCCGGGCAGGACGTGACACTCGAACTCCTCGGTGTAGCTGTTGTCGTCGTACGTGTCCGTCACGCGCTCGCGGAACCGGTCGCTGTCGTCGATGCGGTCGGCGATGCGGTCGGCGATCAGTTCGCGTTTGTACTGGCCGACCGTCGTCTCGCGGTCGAGCCCGAAGTACTCCATCGCGGCTTCGTTGGCCCAGACGACCCGGAACTCGTCGTCGAGGACGAACGTCGCCACGTCGGAGGCGTCGAGGACGTCGTCGGTGATGGTCCGGTAGCGCTCGCGGCTCTCCTCGAGTTCGTCGGTGGTCATCCGCCGCCGGGCGTCGTACAGCCCGACGGCGAAGGCGAGGACGGAGCCGAACAGCACGCCGTCGAGCGCGAGCACCATCGGCTTCAGTTCGCCCATCGCCCACGTCTGGAGCGCGATGACGAACGCGTAGAGCGCGGCGACGGCGGCGGCGACGCCGAGGTTCCACTTGACGACGGTCGCGCCGTACGCGGCGGCCCACTCCTGTCGTCCGAGCCAGACGCCGCCCGCGACGAGCGCGAGCGCGAGCACGATGAGCGGCGCGTTCTCGACGAGCGTCGCCCCGACGTCCCACGAGAGGTTGGTCAGGTCGTCCCAGATGTCGTAGGCCGGAACGACCAGTACGAGCAGACCGAGGACGGAGACACCGACCCACGACCGCTCCGCCCACCGACGTTCCGTCGCGTGTTCGTCCCCCATATACCGAACCCAAGTCCGGCATCGCTGAAAAAGACCGGACACCGGCGAGTCAGTCGAGCCGGTCGCGGAGGACCGCGCCGAAGCCGGCCGCGCCGACGCAGAAGGAGACCAGTCCGCCGACCCCGGTGAGCGCGAGCGCGCCGTTGAGCGCCGCCGCGACGAGCAGCGGCTTCCCCCACCCGTCCTCGCGGCTCACCAGCTGCTCGGCGATGACGAGGTAGGCGATGGCCGCGCCGACGGCCCACACGAGCACCGCGACGAGCGCGAACGGTATCGCGAACAGCACCCCGATGACCGTGATGACGAGGACGACGGTCACGAGCAGCACGAGGAGGAGACACACGAGCCCGTAAACGAACGAGCCGACCGGCTCCTCGCGCACGTCGGCCATCATCCGCTCGAGGTACTCGGGCGCGACCGCGACCAGAATGGCGCCGACGACGAGCGTGGTGACGAACGCGCCGAAGGCACCCCCGACGAGCCCGGCGGCGGCGTCGAGCGAGCCGCCGACCTGCGTCTGGAGCGCCGGCTGAACAGCTGTCATGGCGTCGGGAGGACGCCGTCGGTGATAAACCTGTGTGGCGAACGGCCACATGATATATGCCGCACAAGGCTGTCCGTACTGTAATGGACGAGTACGGCGCGGTCGAGGAGCTGTTCGGCGACCTCATCGACGAGGTCGCGCTCGAAGCTCCCGTCTCGCGCGGCCGACTGGTCGCGGCGCTCGCTCGCGCTGACGCGCACGGTCCGCCCGCGGACTCGGCCGCGACGGTCCGCGACGGCCTCGCCGTCCACCGGCTCCCGGTCGACGGCTGGAACGCGGTCGCGGCCGCCTGCGGGCTGACGCCGGCCGCGGAGGTGGCGGCCCGCGAGGTCCACCGGCGGCTGGCGGCGGCGCTCGGCGTCGCGGCCGACCCGACCGAGGCGGTGTTCGTCCGCCGGGCGTGAGAACCCACACACCGGAGCGGTTTCACGTCGTGAGAACACGCGACCCGGTTTATGTTAGTAGGGTGAGTCCGTAAACTCGATGACGAAGCGACCGACGTCGGGGATCGCCGACCGGGGGACGGAGACGAACGGTGGGGTCACGGTAGAGCAACTTCGCAACGAACTCGGGTCCGGGGCGGACGGCGGTGTCCGTCTCGCCCCCGACCAGGAGGCGGAGGCGATACTCGACGACGTGCTCTCGGCCGTCGGCAGCGCCGGCTTCCGGTTCGACGAATCGACGGTGAAGGGGAACCTGGAGGAGATACTGCTGACGCTCGTCGCCCACCGCGAGCACGACAGCCACGGCAAGGGGCTGATGGGCGACCTCGCGACGGTGTTCGACACGCGGCTCAGCCCGGGGACGGTGTATCCCCGGCTCCACGACCTCGAGGAGGCCGACCTCCTCGGCGTCCAGGAGCTCGTCCGCACGAAGGAGTACCGGGTGGCTGACACCGAGGGACTGCGCGACCGCGTCGCGGACGCGATGGAACAGCACCTCGTGCTCGGACTCTTCTTCCAGGCGGCGCTCGCGGAACTCGACGAGTAACGGTCCGATCGCGTTCTCAGTCGGCCGTTCGTCCGTCCAGCTCCGCCGACAGCGCCTCCAGTTCGGCCCGGAGGTCGACGTAGAGGTCGTGCCCCGAGAGCCGCGCCGGCGTCCACGCCTCCCGGAGCACGCTCAGTGCACGCGAGAGCCGCCGGTACCGGCGGCGCTCGTCGTCGTGCATCGGGAGCGCGAGCAGCGACTCGACGAGCGAGCGCAGCTCCTCGCGCGTCGCCGGCTTGAGCAGGTACTCGTCGAAGCCGAGCGCGGCGACCTCGGGGTCCGGGTCCGTCGCCGTCACCATCGCGACGGGACAGGCGGGCCGGCGCGAACGGACGTGTTCGAGCACCTCGGCCCCGGAGCGGCCGGGCATCCGGCGGTCGAGCACGGCCGCATCGACCGTGCCGTCGAACGCCGCGACGGCCGCGTCGCCGTCGTGGACCGTCCTCGTCTCGTACCCCGCGAGCCAGACCGTGTACAGCTCCGCGAGCGCCGGTTCGTCGTCCGCGACGAGGACGAGCGGACGGTCGCTCACCGCGACACCTCCGCGTCGACGGCGATGTCGGCGTTGTCGAGCAACACCGCGACGGCCTCCTCGGGTGGGACGTCCGGCGCGACCGCCCCGGCGTACCAGCGGACGAGCGACTCGAACGTCTCGGCCACGTCGTTCGACTCGACCGCGACCGCGACCTCGTCCCCGTCGATACGTCCCCGGCCGACGACGCCGTAGGCCCCGTCGGGGGCCGGGAGCGTCTGTTCCATGGACCCGTCGTCGGCGTCGGGAGGCGGCGACGGCTCGGTGTCGGTCGGGTCGACATCGTCGTCGTCGCCGTCGGTCGTGACGACGTACCGGTCGCCGTCGAGTTCCCGGAGTCGGTCGTCGGTCGAATCGAGGTCGTCGGGCGAGAGAACGCCCTCAGGTGGGTCGTCGGTGGTCATGAGAGGTTTTCGTGTGTCGGTGTCGTGCCTCGCCGGCCGGGACGACCCGGCGTCGCCCGGACAGGTATCGAAACACGGCGGGACGGCGGCGATCGCTGTCGCCGTTCGCCCGCAGTGGGTGGTCGTCGGAGTTAGACCTGAACGACGTCGGTCGAGAGGACGTCCGGAACGTTCACGCCGTAGACGGTCGTGGCGCCGGACTGGTCGACGAGTCGGAGGGTCGCGTCCTCACCCTCGCCGAGAGCGGATGGGTTCGGGTCGGTTCCGTCAAGCGTCAGGACGATTTGACGGCGCTCGCCGTTCTCGTCCAGCACCGCGCCGGCACCGCTCACCGCCGTGTCGCTGAGGTCCTGGATGTCGAACTCCGAGCTCGTCAGTGTCACCGAATCCGCCGAACTCGTGTACTGGATCGTCATCTCCTCTAAGTCGATAGGGTCGGAGCCCGGCGACTTCTTCACGACCAGCGTGACCTCGTTGACGTTGCCGGTCGAGGCGTCCCCGCTCGCCGAGACCACGTCGATCTGGTTGGAGACCTGCGCCTGCGCGTCGCTGCCCGTGTCGGAGGCACGCGACTGCAGTTCGCCCGCCGTGTTCACGAGGACGCCGGCCGCCACCGCGGCGACCAGCACCAGCGCGATGAAGATGATCAGCGTGCCGATACCGACCTGTCCGCGGTTCTCGTCGTTGAATAGGTTGTCGAACATCTCAGACCTCCACGAAGGTTCCCGTGATAACGTCCGGAACGTTGACGCCGTACACCGTCGATGCACCCGACTGGTCGACGATCTCGAGCGAGACGTCGTCGCCGGCCGAAAGTCCGTCGGCAGTCTCGATGAGCGCCGGACTGACTGCTATCTCCACGCGCTCGCCGTTCGAGTCGAGGATGGTCGCGTCGTCACCTTCGATGAGAGCCGTGCTGAAGTGCGTCGCGTTGGCGGTAGCGCCGTACTGGAGCGTCGTCGCTGTCTGGCCGCTCGTGTACTGGATGGTCGCCTCCGAGAGGTCGATCGGGTCCGAGCCCGGCGACTTCTTCACGACCAGCGTGAGGTTATTGACCAGCCCGTCGTCCTTGTCGTCCGCGCCCGTCGCTGAGACGACGTCGATCTGATTGGAGACCTGTGCCTGTGCGTCGCTGCCCGTGTCCGAAGCCCGCGACTGGAGCTCGCCGGCCGTGTTGACGAGCACACCCGCGGCGACCGCGGCGACCAGCACCAGCGCGATGAAGATGATCAGCGTGCCGATGCCGACCTGCCCGCGGTCGGAATCGTCGGTTGTTGGTAGTTTCATGGGTTGTCTGTGTTCCCACCCCGAGCGGGCGGTTGGGTTCTTCCCACTCCCGACGACGGACGATACCCACTTAGACCGGCGAACGCTTTCGGCCGCGGAGTCGGGGCTCGAATCGAGACTCGAAACGCCCGCCGAAACCGACTGCCGACCTATGTGTCCGAGGGCCCGACGTGTGGGTAAGACACGGCGCGCACGGGGCACGCGCGTGAACATCCACTCATGTTCGGACGCAACACGGACGACGACGACGCACAGGACGGCGAGGCGGACGAGGCGACGCCGGAGCCGCCGGAGACGGAGCCCGCGGAACAGCGGGGGCCGGACACGACGGAGCTCGGCGTTCGCATCGACGAGCTGGAGGAGGATATCGACTCGACGGAGTCGACGGTGCGGGCCATCCGGAGCTCGCAGGAGGAGATGACCGAGTCGATGGACGAGATGCACGAGACGGTGCGCCGGCTCACCGGCGTGTACGACCGGCTCGTCGCCGAGGACAACCCGTTCGTCGAAGGCCACGGGTCGGGAGAGACGACACCCGACGCGTCGGTGCCGGCGGACGACGAGGACGTCGTCTCGTTCGACGACCTCTACGACGAGGCGGAGCCGACCGACGAGGGGGCCGACGACGCGGCGATGGACGACGACCTGTTCGACGACTACGCGCCGGGCGAGGAGCCCGAACCCGAGCCGACAGCCGCAGACGGCGGGCCGGCGGCGACGGAACCGCCGGAACGCGAGCCGATGCTGACGGCGGTGCCGGAGGGGTACGCCGGCGACGTGTTGGTGATGGAGTGGCTGGCCGCGCTGATGGAGCGCTCCGGGCCCGCGGGCGCGCTCCGCGCGGTCGACCACTACGAACAGACGGGGTGGATCTCCGCCTCGGTGAAGGAGCGGCTCGTGAGCGTCATCGGCGGCCCGTCGCTCGACGTGTTCGTCGACCCGATGCAGCCGCGCGAGCCGACCGCGCACGAACACACCACCTCCCACCGCTACCTCACGGTGCTGGGCGAACTCGACGACATCTGAACTGAATGGGCTTCAGCGTGAGCGGGGCGACCGCGGTCGTGTTCATCGGGCTGTTGGTGAGCGCCGCGACCCTCTACCCCGCCGTCGACCGCTTCACGGAGCGGCGGTCGGACGCGCTCTCGGCGAACGACGAGCGGGCGCTGGCGCGACAGAACACGGCCGTCGCCATCACGAACACGGATTCGCCGACCCTGACCGACGACCGCCTCACCGTCGAGATAGAGAACACCGGCGCGAACACGCTCTCCGTCGATGCAGTGGACCTACTCGTCGACGGCGAGTACGTGACGCCCGACGAGACGACCGTCGATGGCGACGCCGCGACGGACGTGTGGGCGCCCGGCGAGACGCTCGTCGTGAACGTGGACGGACTGGACGGGAACCGCGTGAAGGTGACGACCGGGCCGGGCGTCGCGGCGACGGCGGAGGTGGCCTGACGTGGCGAGCGCCTCCGTCTCGACGCTCGTCATCTTCATCGCGGCCGTGAGCATCGCCGCGGGCGTCTCCGGCGCGATGGTGACGACGGTCGGCGGCATCTCCGACTCGCTCGACGACCGCGGCGCGGACGTGGCCCGCAGCATCGACACCGACGTGGAGATAATCAGCGACCCCGGGAGCGGCGCGGTGTACGACGGCTCCGACACCGTGACGCTGCTCGTAAAGAACACGGGCGACCGGACCATCGAGACCGAGGGGACGGGCATCGAGGTACTCGTGGACGGTCGGTACACGACGCCCGACTCGGTCGAGGTGCTCGGCGGCGACACGGCGTGGCGCGAGGGCGCGGTCGTCCGCGTCACCGTCACTCGGACGCTGGATGCCGGCGACCACCGCGCGACCGTCATCGTGGGGAGCGAGCGCGAGACCCTCGCGTTCCGGGTGGCGCCGTGAACCACCTCTCCATCGGGCTGGAGTCGCGCGACCGCGTCAACCACGCGGTCGGGGGCGGCTTCCCCGAGGGGAGTCTCGTCCTCGTCGAGGGCGGGACGGGCGCGGGCAAGTCCGTGCTCGCCTCGCGGTTCGCCTACGGCCTGGCCGAGGAGGGAACCCGGGTGACGGTCGTCGCGACGGACGCGACGGCACGGGAGTACGTCGACCAGATGCACTCGCTGTCGTACGACGTGGTCGAACACCTGCTCGCGGAGCGGCTCCGCTACTACCACGCGCCCGTGGACGGCGACCGGCCGCTACTCGCGCCGCTGACGGAAACGGGCGGCGTGTGGACCGGCGACGCGCTCGTCGCGGACGGCTTCGGCCGGCTGTGCCGCAACGACCCGCGATTCGGCCCCGTTCTCGGGAGCGGCGACGAGGACCGCGCGATGCAACGGTTCCTCGGGCGGCTCGACCGGCCGCTCGCGGCCGGCAAGGTCGCCGTCGTGACGGTCGACCCGGCGACGCTGACGGAGCGGGCGCTCCGGCCGCTGCGCGGCGCCGCGGACGTGTACCTCGAACTCCACAGCGAGGCGGTCGGCCAGGAGATACGCAAGAAGGCGCTCGTCCGGCGCTTCGCCGGCATGAAACAGCCCGTCGACGACACCATCGGCTTCTCCGTCCAGCAGGGGCGGGGCATCGTCATCGAATCGCGGACCATCGCGTGACCATGAAGGCGAACACCAGACTCACCGACGACCTGCGCGCCGTCACCGACGAGCACCCGCACGTTCGCGCCCACTTGGAGGCGTTCTACGAGCGGACGAACACGTACCCCGTGTACGCCGAGGAGCCGACCGACGAGCACGCGACGTCGAAGCCGAACGTACTGTTCCCGGCGGAGCCGCCCATCTTCGGGCACGTCCACGGCCGCCCCGGCCAGGACACGACGTACTACTGTCTGGAGCCGACGCTCTCGGCCGAGGACGAGGGGCTCTACGAGCGCGTCCGCGCGGAGGTGCTCGACCGCTCGGTGACGAAGCCCGCCCCCGTCGAGGGCGGCGACTTCACGAGCCACCTGGACGAACTCGTCGACGAGATACTCGCCGTGGGCGAGGGGGCCGGCTCGCTCCCCGACCGCCTCCGCGCCTCGCTGCTCGGCGACCGCTTCACCGTCGACCCGCAGACGTACGACCGGCTCCGGTACGTCCTCCAGCGCGACATCGTCGGCCTCGGCCCGCTCGAACCCGTGATGGCCGACCCAGATAACGAGGACATCCACGTCATCGGCCCGCACGCGTGTTACGTCGACCACGGCGTCTTCGGTATGGTCGAGACGACCGTCGACTTCGGCGACAACGAGCAGTTCTCGAACTGGATCCGCAACATGGGCGAGCGGATGAACCACCCCGTCTCCGATTCGAACCCCATCATCGACTCGACGCTGCCGAACGGGTCGCGCATCAACATCATCTACTCCGACGACGTCTCCATCAAGGGGCCGTCGCTCACCATCCGGCAGGGCGAGGACGTGCCGCTCTCCATCTTCCAGATAACGAAGTGGGGCACCATCTCGCCGGAGCTGGCGGCGTACCTGTGGCTCTGTATGGAGAACGAGCAGACCGTGTTCGTCGTCGGCGAGACGGCCTCCGGCAAGACGACGACGCTCAACTCGATGTTCTCGTTCATCCCCCGCGACCACAAGATCTACACCGCGGAGGACACCGCCGAGGTGAAGCCGCCCCACGAGAACTGGCAACAGCTCCTGACGCGGGAGGGGAACGGCGAGGGCTCGGACGTGGACATGTTCGACCTCGTGGCCGCGGCGCTCCGGTCGCGCCCGGACTACATCTGCGTGGGCGAGGTCCGGGGCGCGGAGGCGCAGATGGCGTTCCAGGCCGCCCAGACGGGCCACCCGGTGCTCATCACGTTCCACGCGAGCGACATCGTCTCGATGATACAGCGGTTCACCTCGAACCCCATCAACGTCCCCGAGACGTTCATGGACAACTGCGACGTGGCGCTGTTTCAAAACCGGGTGAAGCAGGGCGACGACGTGCTCCGGCGCGTCACGAGCGTCCAGGAGATAGAGGGCTACTCCAGCCACGAGGGCGGGGTCGTCACCCGCGAGGCGTTCTCGTGGGACCCCCGCGACGACGACGTGACGTTCAAGGGGCGCAACAACAGCCACGTCCTGGAGAACCAGATCGCGACGCTGCTCGGCTACGACGACACGCGGAAGATATACGACGAACTGGACCGCCGCGCCGAACTCATCCGCCGGCTCATCGACGCCGACGTGCTGGGCTACCACGAGGTGAACGACGCCATCGAGACGTTCCAGCGCGACGGCGTCGAGGCCCTCCCCGTGGATATCCACGGGCTGACCGACCGGGTGAACGCCTGAGATGGCCGCCGAGGGCGAGGGGGCCGAGCTACCCGACCTGCGCGAGCTGGTCGCGTCGGTCGCGACGGCCTTCCGCTACATGGAGATGCCCGTCGAGCGGTACGCGCTGCTCGTCCTCGCGCCCTCGGTCCTGTTCGGGCTTGTCCTCGGGGGCGCGGCCGTCGCCCTCGACCTCCCCGCGTTCCTCGCCGCGCCGCTCGGCGTGCTCGGCCTCGTGCCCCTGCTCGGCGCGCTCGTCTACCCGAAGGTGGTCGCCGACCGCCGCCGCCGGGAGATACGCGAGCAGTTCCACCTCTTTCTCACGCACATCACGGTGCTCTCGCTCACGAACATCGAGCGGGTCGAGGTGTTCCGCACGCTCGCGCAGGTCGAGGAGTACGGGGCGCTCGCCGAGGAGATGGGTCGCATCACCGCGCTCGTCGATACGTGGAACCAGTCGCTCGACGACGCCTGCCGTCGTCGGTCGAAACGCGTCCCCTCCGAACTGTTGGGCGACTTCCTCGAACGGCTCGCCTATACGGTGGGAGCGGGCCAGAGCCTGAGCGACTTCCTCGTGGACGAACAGGAGTCGAACATCCAGGAGTTCGTCATCCGCTACGAGTCGGACCTCTCGAAGCTCGACGTGCTTCAGGAGCTGTACCTCTCGCTGATGCTCTCGACGACGTTCATCCTCGTGTTCGCGACCGTGTTGCCGCTCCTGTTGGGCGTGCCGCCGACGCTGCTCGTGGGCGGCGTCATCGTGATGTTCGCGCTGGTGCAGGTGGGGTTCCTGTTCGTCATCCACACCGTCGCGCCGCGCGACCCGGTGTGGCTCGACCCCGAGACCGACCACTCGCCGATGCACCGCGTGTGGCTCCCGCTCGTCGTCGGCGTCGCGCTGTCGGTCGTCGCGACGGTCGCGGTCGCGGCCGTCGGGCTCGGCTTCACGCCGCTCGCGCCCGACACGCTCCCGCGGCCCATCTACCTCGCGATTCCGACGACGCCGCTGTTGCTTCCCGGCCTGGCGATGCGCCGCGAGGAGCGGAAGGTGACCGACCGCGACGCGGGCTTCCCCTCGTTCATCCGGGCGCTCGGCGGCGTCGAGTCGGTGAAACAGACCTCGACGGCGAACGTCCTCGAGACGCTGCGCACGAAGGACTTCGGCGCGCTCACCCCGAACGTGAACAACCTCTACAAGCGGCTGCGCACCCGCATCGACGCCGAGGGGGCGTGGACGCTGTTCGCCGCCGAGACGGGCTCGTATCTCATCCAGAAGTTCGGCGACATGTACGTCGTCGGCCGGCGGATGGGCGGCGACCCCCGTCGCCTGGGACAGGTCATCTCGACGAACATCAACGAGGTGCTACGGGTCCGCGAGCAGCGCCAGCAGGCGAGCACGACGTTCATCGGCGTCGTGTACGGCATCACCGCCGCCTCGATGTTCTCGGCGTTCATCGGCCTCGAGATCGCCGGGCAGATGCTCACCATCACCTCCGAGATCGCGAGCCAGAACGGGGAGTTCGTCGATTCGCTGTTCTCGACGGGCAACTACGACATCGAGGTGATGGAGTTCCTCCTGCTGTGTGTCGTCCTCCTCAACGCGCTGCTCTCCTCGCTGATGATCCGGCTCACCGACCGGGGCCACTTCGTGAACGCGCTCCCGCACTTCGTCGGCCTCACGTGGGCCGGAACCGTCGTCGCGGCCGTCACACAGCGGGTCGTCGCGGGGCTCATCTAGACGGTTCGCTCCGCTCGTCCGGTACGATGAGAGGGGAAACTCGTGAGCGTCGAGCCCACGGTTCGTTCGACCCCCGACTCACGTCTCGATACGGAACGCGCTTTTTATAGGCGATAGCCGGAAGCACGGGTATGACAGACGCGTCCGGCCGCCCGTACCTCGAAGACCGGGTCGAGTTCTCCCGCTCGGAGACGCTCGTTCGGTGGGCGAAGTACCTCGGGACGACCTTCGGTACCTCCGGGGCGCTGTGTGCGCTCCGCTACTACGAGCGGCTCTCGTGGATATCCACCGACGTGCGCCACGACGTCGAGCGCCAGCTCCGGGGGCTCTCGCTCGACGAGATCCACTCGAAGAAGTACGACGAGCCCGGCCTGCTCTCGGGCCCGCTCGAACCGCTGTCCGGGACGCCGTTCGGCGCGCACGCGAAGTCGCTGGAGTTCATCGCCGAGCTCGCGGACGACGACCTCGAAGCAGACACGCTCCGCACACAGCTCGCGAAACACCGCGCCGGCGTGAACCCGTCCGAACACGCGGGCGCCGAGGCGAACGAGTCGCCGGTCACGGCGGAGGGTGACGACTGATGGCGGCCCGTCGCGCGGACACGTCGGTCGTCTCTCCCGGCGTCGACTTCCTGCTCATCGGCGCCGCGACGCTCCTGCTCGCGGTCGCGGCCGGCACGCTCGTGTTGTAGGCCGTGGCCGCCCGGCTCGACGCGACTGTCCGGCGGCTCGCCGACCGTCAGCGTCGGCTCTGGCTCCTCGCGCTGGCGAGCTACGGGCTCGGCGACCTCGCGACGACGCTCGTCGGGCTGGCCGCGGGCCGTGGCGCCGAGGCCGGGCCGCTCGCAGCGGGCTTGTTGGGCCGATACGGCCTCGCCGGTATCGTCCTCCTCAAGCTCGGGAGCCTCGCCGTCTTCGCGTTGCTCTGGCGCGTCGCGCCGAACCCCGGCCGTGTCGCCATCCCGCTCGCGCTCTCGGTCGTCGGCGTCGGCGTGACGGCGTGGAACGTGTTCGTGCTGCTGTAGCGGAGGAACTAACTCGCCCGGTTCGCCTCTTTCTGTATGCGACGGCTTCCGGTTCCCGCGCTCCCCCGTGTCGTCCGGTACGGGAGCGTCCTGCTCGTCGCGGCCGTCATCGCGTACTTTTCACTCACCGGGCGGCCGCCGCGGGTTCCCGACGCCGGCCCGTGGTGGGACAAGCGACTCCACCTCGTCGCGTACGCGGGCCTGGGCCTGGCGCTCGCGTACGCGACGCTCGACGAACGCCGGCTGTGGCTCCGGGTCGCGGTGATACTCGGCGCGGTGTTCGTGTACGGAAGCGGTATCGAGCTCGTTCAGTGGACGCTGCCGCGGCGCTACTTCGGGGTTGGCGACATCCTCGCGAACCTCGCGGGCGGCGTCGTGGCGACGGCGTGGCTCGCGCTCGAACGCGTCGTCCGGTACGTCCCCCTGCCGTCGGGCGTGACCGTCGAGGAGAGCTGAGCGTTACCCGAGCAGGCCGAGGCTTTCGAGTTCGTCCGTGACCACGGTCGCGGCCTCGGAGGCGTCGTCAACCGTCTTCCCCCCGGTGATGACGAGCTTCCCGGAGCCGAACAGCAGGACGACCACGTCCGGCTCGTCGAGTCGATAGACGAGCCCCGGGAACTGCTCGGGCTCGTACTCGACGTTCTCCAAGCCGAACCCGATGGCGATGGCGTTGAGGTTCAACGTCGCGCCCAGGTCGGCCGTGGAGACGATGTTCTGGACCGTGATCTCGGGGTCCTCCGGCACGGGGATGTTCAGCTCGCGCAGGCGGTCGAACGCGATCGAGAGCGCCTCGTGGACGGCGTCGATGCTGTTCGCGCCCGTACAGACGATCTTCCCCGACCGGAAGATGAGCATCGCGGCCTTCGGCTCCTGGAGCCGGTAGACGACGCCCGGGAAGTTCTCGGGGTCGTAGCTCGACCCGGTGAGGTCCATGGCGAGCGCGTCGAGGTCGAGCTCCTGTTCGATGCCGGTCGAAGCGACCACGTTCTGGATCTCGACGGAGTCGGCTGGCGGTGTCACTACATCCCAACGCGGGGCGGAAGGATATAAAGGCACCCAGAATCGGAGCGGCCAGTTCGGGGCGTGAAGGTATGCGGCGATGAGTGGCGCCGGGGCTGTCCGGCGTAGCGTCCGAAAGAAAATCCCGATTTTTGTGACCGGGTTAGGGGTCCCGGTTAGTCAGCCGAGTTACTCGCGGCGCAGCGCCAGGAGCGCGGCACCGACGAGCGCGATGATGGCGACAGCGAAGCCGAAGCCGGGCTGGCCCGGCGTCTCGGTCGCGGTGTCAGTCGCCGTCGCGGTGGCGGTGGCGGTCGCCGTAGCCGTCGCGGTGGCGGTCGCCGTCGGCGTGGCCGTCGCAGTGGCCGTGGCCGTCGGCGTGGCCGTCGCGGTCGGCGTCGGCGTCGCGCCGGCGTCAACCGTCAGGGACGCGGAGTCCGTGACGATGTCGCCTTCGGCGGTCGTGTACGGACCGTCGTCGGCACCCTCGGAGGTGACGAAGTCGTACGTCTCGTCACCGTCCGTGTCGAGGTGCGGCATGGCGATGACCGTGCCGTCCTCCTCGTACGGAGTGTCGAGGGAGACTTCGATGCTCGAGCTGTCCCCGGCGTCCAGGTAGGCGGACGTGCCGCGGACGGAGTCGAACGTCGCACCGTCGAGCAGCGAGCCGTCGTGGATGGTCACGAAGCCACCCTCGGAGAGGCTGGCGGACGCGACCGTGACGGTCGTGCCGTCGGTGGTCTGGTCGTTGATGCTGACCGTCGCGGTCGGGCGCGGAGCGACGACACCGGTAGCCTCAGCGGAGAGGCCGGAGGTGGACGTGCTCAGCGTGAAGTCGGTACCCTCGGAGACGTTCGTGAAGTCGAACGTCGTCGTGAAGGTCCCGTCCGCGGAGACGGTCGTCGAGTTGGACTTCAGGAACGGGCTGGAGCCGGTCGCGCGGGCACGCACCGTGATGGGCGTACCGGGCGCGGCGGTCGTCGTGCCCGTGATCTCCTGACCGGCCGAGGCTTCGACGGTGACGTTACCGTCGGAGCCGACATCGAACGAGGCCGTGCGCTCGACGACGTTGAAGGTCGTCGAGACGGACTCGGTCGAGGAGCCGGTGTACTCGTTGTCGAGCGTGAAGGTCACGTTGTACGTCTCGCCGGCGTCGATGCCGACGGAGTTGCCGTTACGGTCAGCCATCTGGTCCGCGTCGAACACCAGGAAGAACTGGTTGTTGTCGGCGTCCTCGATGAGCTGCGCGTTCGTGACCGGGATGGTCTTCGGAGCCTGGTTGATCGAGGTGCCCTCCTGCGTCACGTTGACCGTGATGTCGCTGGAGAGGTCGCTCGTGTTGTCGCCCAGGTACGCGTAGATACCCGAAGCCTGCACCTGAATCACCGAGAGGTCGCCCTCGGCGATCTGGTTGCGCTGGGTGACGTCATCGAGAAGCTCGGTGACGTTCCCGTCGTACTTGTCGACGTTGACCGAGCCAGCGTTACCGGGTGCCGTCCACGTCTGGGCACCGGTCGTCTGGCGGTCGGTCAGCGCGAGAACCGCAACGTCCTCCTCGGAGCCGTCAGCGCCGCCGAGCAGGAGGCTGAGGTCGTAATCGGTCGCGGCGAGGCGATTCGGAACGGCCTCGGTGTAGCGGACCTCGTTGGTCACGGTGTCGTCACCGACAGCCGTGTACACATCGGTCGTGGTGCTGTTCTCGTTGTTGCCCACGCCGGCGAGGTACGTGTTCATCTGGAGCGTGACGGTGCCGTCACCGTCCGTATCCTCGACCGTAACCTGCGCGTTGTAGTTGACCGTGTCGGACCCGACGACAACCGTCGCCGTGTCGGAGCCCTGCAGGTCGAATGTTATCTCAGCAACGTCGCCCTCCTCCTCGGAGAAGACGCTGTTGGTGAAGCTAGCCTGGCCCTCGATGGCCGGATTAATCGTGAGGCTGGCGTCGTCGGAGGCAGTGGAGTCCTCGACCTGGACGCTCAGCGTCAGGTTGCCGGCCGGTGCCGCGCTGAAGTTAGCGGGCAGCGACTGGCTGTTGGAACCGGGGACACGCACCGTCGTGTCGTCGATAACCGTACCGCCACCGAGAATCGTCTGGAGCGTGCTCGCGCTCACAGCGGAGCCGTCCAGCGTCGCGGAGATGGTGTGGTTGTAGGTCGCACGGTTGGACTCGACGTCCAGGTTGGCCGTCTCGTCACCACCGAGGCGGACACTGTCCTGGTCGAAGCTGATGTCCAGCGTCTGGACAGCGACCTCGAAGAAGACGAGCTGGTTGTTGCTCGGGCCCTCAACGTAGTAGTTACCGTTGAGGTTGCCCGTGCGAATCGTGACCTGACCGTTGGAGTTCGCCTCGACCTGCGTGACGAGGCCGTCGTCGCTGACGCGGCGGATCTCGACGTCGTCGTTAGCAGAGATGGCGGAGCTGTTCTCGTAGGTCAGAACTTGGCCCTGCCAATAGGTCGTGCCGTTCGTGATGCCGGAGTCAGCCGAGGTGGTCGCGTCGTCGCGGATCAGGAGCGTCGCGATGTCGGCGTCGACATCCTCGAACTGGCTGTCCTGAACCTCAACGTTCAGCGGGCCGCTGGTGTCCGAGGAGACCTCGGGCCAGTTAGCCGTGAAGTCGACAGCAACCTGGATGTCGATACCCTGGGTGCTGCCGTCCTCGCTGATGTCGAACGTGAGCGTCCGGCCGTTGTTGACAACCTCCGCGCTGCCGGTAATAGCGACATTGCTGTTGTCAGAGCGGTTGGTAACGGTCACGTCTTGGAGGCTGGAGTACTCGCCAGCCGGGATGGTAACACGGATTGTGTCCGTGCCACCGTCGGTGCTCACGTTATCAACGTTGAACACCAGGTCGTGGTTTACAGTCGTATTCTCATCTACCGCGAAGGAACCGCCCACCATTGTCGTATTGGACAGGGAGACGGCCTGCGCGTTCGTAGCTGCAGCCGCGCTCCCGGCGAACGCGATGGTGCCTCCGAAGACGGAGACGACCATCAGCGCCGTCAGGAACAGGCTGCGAACCTTTGTCGATGTGTCAGTCATGTTTTATTAGTTCCAATCGGCAACAGTATCGTTCCGCACTGTGGGGCTGTGAAACCCGACAGCGGTACTCCGTACTGCTACCATGGGTAGGGGTATACGTCCATTCTAGCGTTCGTGTAATAAGCCTTGTGTGAATCAAGGGTGGAATCAGCCGTTACAAGCCCCGTAGCGTGCGTTTGTGACGCTTTAGCATGGGTGGCGGGTTTGAGGGGGAAGTAGCTCCAGCGAGAACAGCGAAACCGCGGGCGAACAGGGGCATTTATTCGACCGTGACCGCACGCGTGCGTATGGTCACCGCCGCGGACGTTCGGGAGCTGGTCGACGAGCGCCCCGCGCTCGAAGACGCCGTCGAGGCGGTGGTAGAGGCCGAGGAGCCGTTCGCCTTCGACGACCTCGATATCGACTCGGGCGCGTTCGGCGAGGTCGTTTCGACGGGTGTCGTCGAGAAGACCGACGACGGCTACCGGGTCGCGGACCGCGAGGCCGTCCGGCGAGGGCTCGCCGGCGAAACCGGACGGGAACCGACGGAATCGGGAACCGGGCTGGCGACGCCGAGTCTCGACATCAATCTCATGCACGCGCTCGCGCTCGCGGGTGCGCTCGCCTTCGTCGTTCTCCTGCGAACCGTGTTCTCCGTCGGCCCGGTGTTCCAAGACAGCGCGGTCGTCCTCTCCGGGAACGACCCGTACTACTACCGCTACTGGGTCGAACAGCTGCTGGCGAACCCGGACCTCACCGTCTCGTCGCTGCCGGGCGCGGTCGCGAAGGGCGAGCCGCTCTACGTCGCGACGATGTGGCTCCTCGCATCGGTGCTCGGCGGCGAGGCCGTCGCCGGCTCGCTGCTCGCGTGGTACCCCGTCGTCTCGGCGCTCGTCTCCGGCGCGCTCGTGTATCTGCTCGCGACCGAGGTCACCGAGGACCGCCGCGTCGGGCTCGCGGCCGTCGTCATGTTCGCGGTCGTCGCGGGCCACGCACTGCGAACGAGCCTCGGCTTCGCCGACCACCACGCCTTCGACTACCCGTGGCTCGGCGTCACGGCGCTGTCGCTCGTCGCGCTCGTCCGGGGCGAGCTCCGGTCGGGACGGACCGTCTTCGGGACGCTCGGGCTCGCCGTCGGCGTCACGGGCCAGGTGCTCGCGTGGGAAGCCGGCCCGCTGCTGGTGGTTCCGGTCGGCCTGGCCGTCGCGACGCTCGCCGTCGTGTGGGTTCGCGCCGACAGGTCGCCGCTCCGGTCCGGGGCCCCGATGCTCGTCGGGCTAGCCGGCGCGGGCGCACTCACGTGGCTGGCCCACACGAGCCTCGGCTGGCACACGCCCGTCGTCGCGTCGGCACCGGCACTCCTGTTCGCGGGGGCCCTCGGCGTGCTCGTCGTCGGCGAACTCGTCTTTCGGGTACGGTCGGACGCACGCGTGGCCACGGGAGCGATTCTCGGGACGGGGGCGGTGAGCGTCGGCGGCATCGCGGTCTTCCTCCCCGACGCGTGGAACACGCTGACCTCGCGGGCCGACTCCGCGCTGTTCCGCTCCGACGCCATCGCCGAGACGCAAGGGGCTGTTCTCGGACTCCGCGGGCTGGCTCCTGCTGTTCGGCTTCGTGCTCTTCCTCGCGCTCCCGTATCTCGTCTGGGCGACGCGACGCGCGCTCGACGACGACGCGTGGGTCGTCCCCGTCGTCTACGCGTGGGCCTTCTTCGCGCTCTCGGCGATCCAAATCCGGTTCGTCGGGGAGTTCGCGACGTTCATTAGCGTCTTCGCCGGCCTCGGGTTCGTCCACCTCGCGGAGCGCATCGACGTGGCACGCCTGCCGAAGCCGTTCGATTCCGGGGTCGACGGCTCGCTCGTGACGCGTCCGTCGGCACGACAGGCCGGCGCGCTCGTCGTCCTCTTCCTGCTCGTCGGCGGCCTCGGCCTCGTCCAGGTGCCCGTCAAGACCGGGCAGGTAACGACGCCGCCCGCGATGTACGACACGGCCGCGGCCATCGACGAATACACCGAGACGGCGAACCGGAGCGACCGCCCGGCGTACGTGTTCAGTCCGTGGAGCAACAACCGCATGTACAACTACGTCGTGAGCGGGGAGGCACGCTCGTACGGCTACGCACGCGCGAACTACGAGTCGTTCCTCGCGTCGACGAACGAGACGACGTGGTACGAACGCCTCCGCGGGCGCGCGGGCTTCGTCGTGTACCCGACCCTCGACGCCCCGTCGGGGAGTATCGCGGAACGGCTGGAGGCGTACGGGAGCCGGACGGCGAACGCCTCGGGGTTGGCACACTACCGGGCGATACACGTCTCGCCGGACGGCGAGTACACCGCGTTCACGCTCGTGCCGGGGGCGACGGTCGTCGGCAACGCGACGGCGAACACGACGCTCGACCTCGCGGCGACCGTCGAGGTGAGCGGGACGGAGTTCACGTACGAGCGCCGGGTCGCGGTCGATGCGAACGGCACGTACCGGGTGACGGTCCCCTACGCCGCGACGTACGAGATCGGGAACCGGACGGTGACCGTCGAGGACGCAGCGGTCGAGGACGGCGAGACGGTGTCGGCGTAGCCCGGTCCGGTATCCTGTTTCCGCCCTCCCTTGTCACCGACGGAACATTTTTGCCGACCCCCGTGTGCCGTGTTCCCGTGGGGGATAGATGGTGTACTTCACGCTGAAGTTGCTACGGTTCCTAGTTCGAGCGTTCGTCAAACTCCTGTTGCTGCCGGTGACGGTCGTCCGCTGGGTCCTCGGCCGTCGCGGGGGAGACGACGAGACGTGGGACGAGTTCGACCTCGACGACACGGAGGCCGAGCCCGAGACGACGGGCGGTGGAACTGACGACGACGAGTCCGACGACGCCGGGACGGCCGCAACGAGCGCCGCGACGGCGACGACACTCGGTGCCTCGACGGCGAGGGACGCCGGCCGACTCCGGTTCCGTCGCCACCTGTTCGTGGCGGGCCTCGTCACGGTCGTCGCGAACGTCTTCGCGCCGGTGCTGTACCTCGACGGCGTGGCGTTCTCGCCGATCGAGGCCGTCGCCGCACAGCCGATATGGGTGGTCGGCCCGGTCGCCGTGACCGGCGCGGCCGCGTTCGGCCTCACTCGGGGGAGTTCGTGGGGCTGGTATCTCGGCGCCGCGTGGGCGGCGTTCGTCGTCCCGTCGTATCTGATCCGGGGCTCGCTCCCCGACTTCCTGCTCGCGTCGGTCGTCGGCCTGTGGGACGGTCCCGGAGCACTCGGCTACGCCCTGCTCGGCTCCGGCGGCTACGAGCCGGCGGCGCTACTCGGCGGCGCGGCCGCGAGCGCCGGTCTGCTGTGGTCGGGGTACCGAACACGGCCCGCGACGTGGGGGTCGGCGAGCGGTCGGACGGACGACGCGCCAACCCGGTCGGGGACGACGGAGTCCTCCGCCGAGGCATCAGCGGAGCCGACGGACGGCGCTACCGTATCGTCGTCCGACTCGGGTACCTCGACGGCGACGACGTCGACGGCGACGACGTCGACCGCGACCGAGTCACGTGCGTCCACGAGCGAGACGGCGGAGCCGAGCGCGGCGAACGACGACGAAACGACAGCGAGCAGTCCGAACGACGAGACGGGGAGAGATGAGGAAACGACCGGCGAGACCGCGTCGGCCGGCGAGTACGAGCCGACGACGGGGTCGACCGGCGACGCGACGGTCGATGCCTACCGCGACCGGCTGCACGCGGACGACCCCGCGACCCGCCGTGAGGCCGTCGCGGCGCTCGCCGACGACGCGGGCGACGGCGTCCACTCACAGGCGGCAATCGACGCCCTGACCGAGCGGATGCACGACGACGACCCGGATGTCCGTGTCGCGGCGTGTGAGGCGCTGGGGCGGCTCGGCACCGGAAGCGACGGCGTCAGGGCGACGCTCGAACGGACCCGGCTCGACCCGAACAGCGACGTGAGCAAAGCGGCCACGCGGGCACTGCGGAACATCGACTGAGAGCATGCGACGATATCACACACGAGACGAAGGGGGAACCGACGTGTCGTCGGGCATCCGGCCCGACGGCGCGGTGACGACCGACCGTGACACCGCCGCAGGTTCGGTGGAGGGGGACACATGCGCGTAACGGATGTCCTCTACGAGGCCGACGACCCCGTGGACGAGGAGCGGGCCCGCGCGCTCGCCGTCAACGAGGTCCTCCGGGAGCCGGTGTCGGCGGCGCTCGACGACCAGCGCTCGACGCGCCGGCTGGGTGCGGCGGCGGCGGTCGCCGGCGTCGTTCTCGGTATCGGGGCCATCGCGGCCAACGTCGGCGTCGCGGTCGGCGCCGTCCTGATAGTTCTCGGGCTCGCCGCCGGCGGTGGCGCCTACCTCTACGCGCAGCGACAGACGCCGGACGTCACGGTGAAGAGCGTCGATCGGGGGTACTGGACCGGCTACACGATTCCCGACGAGGCGGGCGTCGTCGTCTACGACGCGACCGACTCCGTCGAGACGACGAGCTTCGACCTCGAACGGCTCGACGACGAGGACGCCGTCGGCGCCGTCCGCGAAGAACTCGACGCGATGGGCGACTTCCCGGTTGTAATGCCGCACGACCGGAACGTCGAGGCGGAGTTCACCCGGACGCTCGACGGCATCAAGTCGGAGATCGAGAACGCGAACCGGACGACCGTCGAGGCGCCCGTCGTGCCCGCGAGCGGTCCCGAGGCGGCCGCCGTCGAGGCGTTCGCTTCACGGGCCGATGAGGGTACGACCGTGGCCGCCGACGTCGAGGTGGACGCCGACGACGCCGAGGCCGACGTCGCGGAACTCGCCGAACTCGAACGGATGGCCGCGACCGCCGACGGCGCCGCGGAGCTCGAAGCCGTCTCCGAGCGGAGCCGCGAGCTCGTCGGCGAGCTGTCCGGCGCCCACGAGTCCGCCGTCGACCTGTTGAACAACCACATCGGGACGACCGCCGACGCGTTCGGGCTGGTGAGCTACAACTTCTACTGCCCGGACTGTCTGACCGACGAGATCGACTCGCTCGTCGAGCTCTCGGACCCCGAGGCCGGCGAGTGGTACTGCGACACCTGCCGGAGCCACCACGAGACGGAGGCGGTCGTCCCGCGCCACCGCATCAAGGACGACCTCGTCAACCCGGTGTGGGACCAGCTGTGGATCGAGAAGGACGACGAGCGCCGCCGCATCTACGAGAACATCGAGGATCAGAAGGCCGAGCTCGAAGAGCGGGAGTTCGAGCAGCGCAGCGAGGAGATCCGCTCTTCGACCGACCGCATCCGCGACCTCCGCTCGCGCATCCGCGACCTGAAGACCGACGCCAAGGCATCGCGAGGGAAGGTCGACGAGATCGGCGAACTGATGGTGAAGTACGACCGCATCCAGGAGGAGCGCAAGGAGGCGTTCCGCGGCGAGGTCGAGGAGTCGTTCGCGGAGATCGACCGCAAAACCGACCGCATCCTGGAGGAGACGCGCAACCAGGAGCAGGAACGCATCGACGCCGCACAGAAAGCGGCCGAGGAGAAAGCCGAGACGATGCGAGCCGAAAAGCGGCGCCGCGAAGCCGAGATGTTCATGGCGCGGCAGGAGCGCGAGGACCGGCGGACGATGGCGGAGATGCAACAGCGGGGCGAGCTACACAGCGAGGAGATGGACATGGAGAAGCGTCACCACCGGGAGAACTGGATGATAGAGACCCGCGGCGGCACGGGACTGATCGACCGCATTGACCAGTTCAAGATGGGGAAAGACCGGCTGCCGCTGATGCGAGCTACTGCCTACGAGGGGGGTGACGACTGATGGCGAACGACGACCTCCACAAGCCGCTGAAGGCGATTAACAAGACAATCGCGAAGCTCCGCGAGGACGTCCAGACGCTCACCGGCGAGGTCAAGAAGGTCCACTCGGTGATCCGCGAGGCGGCCGAGACGGTTCGGGATGCGATTCACGAGAACATCCACGCACAGGCGGAGCTGAAGCTGATGGACCACGTGATGGAGGTGAAAGCGGTGGAGCCACAGATCGAGGCCGAACACGAGCAGATCGACGCCGAACAGGCGGAACTCGACGAACGGCTCGCCTCCATCGGCGACCGCTACGAGCGCCAGCAGCGCGAACTCGACGAGAAGGCCCGCGAGCGCATCCGCGACCTCGGCGAACACATCTTCGCGCTCGACGAGGAGCAGTTCGAGGCCGGCATCGAGGAGCCGTTCACCGAGCAGGTGACGCCGACGTGGCGGACACTCCAGGCGCACAACGAATCCGTGGGCGACGAGCGGAGCGACCGCGTCCGCGAGGCCGCGGGCGACACCGTCCAGACGATCCACGACTTCGTGGACCGCCAGGAGTCGCTCATCGAGACCGTCCGCGACCACCGGTTCGACGCCGAGGGAACCAGGCTCCCGACCGACGAGCGCGAGCGCCTGCAGGTCCCCTATTACGTCGTCGAGTACGAGGCAGACGGCGTCACCCAGCGCGAGGTCGTCGTGCCGTCGTCGCTCGCGACGGACGCCGACAGCGAGTGGTGTCGCGTCTCGCTCGACCCGTTCGAGGGGGCGGAACAGCTCCTGGCCGGCGCACCGGGCGTCTCGGAGCCGAGCCGAACCGAGTCGCTATCGGCCGACGCGGTGGCCCGACACCTCTCCGACTACAGCGAATCCACGCCGCTCGCGCCGTCGTACGGCGAGGCCGTTCGCGAGGCGATGCCCGACGACGGCTCGGTGCCGGTGCGGATCGAAGGGGGTGACGACTGATGGCTGACATCGAGCGGACCCGCGCGGTCGTCGAGGCGGGCGAGACGTTCGACGGGAAGGTGATTCCGACGGTGCAGGCGGAGCTCGACCGCCCCGTTCGCATCCGCGAGGGCGCGACCGTCCAGGGGAGCGTCTACGGGGCGACCGTCGAGACCGACGCCGACGCGACCGTCGAGGGGTCGGTGATGGCCGCCGACGCCGTCGAACTGGAGGGCGGCCGCGTCCACGGCGAGGTCGGCACGCCCGGCAAGGTCGTCGGCTCGGACGCGACCGTCGAGGGGACGGTCACCGGCAAGCGCGTCCGCCTGACCGACTGCGTCGTCCGCGGCAACGTCGTCGGCACCGAGTTGGTCTTAGAGAACTGTGTCGTCCTCGGCATCGTCACGGCCGACCGGAGCCTCGCCGTCGAGGACTCGCTGTGTTACACGTTCCGGAGCCACGGCGACACGCGGCTCGACGGCGCGACCACGATTCTCCCCCAGGCCATCTGTGACGGCCCCGTGGAGCTTGCGTCGCCCGTCACGGTCGCCGGCCTCGGCGAGCTGGACGTGACGGTCGAGGGCGACGAGGGGGACGAGTCCGACGCGGACGACGCCTCTGGCCGGCTCCCGGAGATGACGACCGAGGACCTCTACGACCGCGGCGACACGACGTATCTGACGCTCGCGCCGCGCGTGCTGAACCTGGAGAAGGTGACCGAGCGACTCGATGAGCTGGAGCGGGCGGTGTTGGGCGCCGTCGACGATACGAGCGGCGAAGGAGCGAGCGAGAGCTCCGTCGCGGAGGTGCTCTCGGCGCTCGACGTGGACACGGACGCGATCGTGAACACGGACATCGCGGGCGCGTAGGCGTTCGGCGTGTTAGCCATCGCCGCGTCAACGATTACTTGGCGGCGGTGTCTCTCCGTCGCTCGTTTCTGCTGATAGCGACGAGTCCGCGTCGCCGTGAGCGTCGGCGGGGCCATCGCCGTCGGAGTCGGGGGGCTCCGGCGGTGCAAGGAATGTTCCGAGTAACTGTCCGGCACGCGTCCCGGCGGTCCGGTCGGCGAGTGTGACGACTCGATCGAGTGCTCGCTTCGGCGTCGACTCGCGCCAGTAGGGAGCGAGCCACTCGATGAGCCGGTCAAACAGCGCGATAATCGGGCCGACAGTCCAGGTCTCCCGAAGGTCGATAACGATGACCTCCGGCTCGGGTTCCTTGGTGAGCCAGCGGTAGAGATACGAGTTGCGGACGGCGGTGCCGACGCGATCACTGACAGCCCGGGACGCGCCCAGTAGGTCGCTGCCCTTGGTGACGCGGTCGCGTGTCTTCTCGGTGGGACCGGCCGACTCCTCGGATTTGTCAGCCGGCGTCATACACGTGAGTTGACTGGCCGGCATAAGAAGGCCACGTTTGCGACAGTGGCCCTGCCGGACGAACCGAGGTTAGCCACTGACGCTGACGACCTCTGCTTCGATAACGATGGTGCCGAGGTCGATGACGACCGTCGAGCCCTGCCGGAGCGGCTCGCCTTTGAACCGTGGGCCGGTCGTCGTCTCGCGCACTCGAAGCGCCGTCGTGATTTCTACCTCTCGGTTGAACGGGTGGTCGACGACGTTCACGGAGCCATTCTCGCCGGTCGTGATGATGAGCGACGGCTGCGTATCCACCGCGGTGACGCGGGCGACCGTCTCGCCGTTCGCACGCTCGGTCATACCCGGTTCGATAGCATCGGCCATGTCCTCGCGCACCTCGCTCATCCGCAGGGTGACCGTGCGGGTGGTCGCCGTGCCGGCCGGTTCGAGCGTGCCCGTCCGCTCGATGCGCCCGGAGAGCGTGTACTGGCCGGTGTCGACGGTGACGCCGGCGCCGCGCTGAATCGGTGTCGTGCCGAAGCGTTCGCGCTCGCCGTACGCGAGCGTCCGCAGCGAGAGGCCGACGACGACGCGCACGCGGTCGGGGTCGCGGGTGGCGTACGCCGTGACGCTCGCCACTTCGGCGGTGTCGTAGCCCGCGACCGTCGCGGTGTCGCCCGCGGCGAGTCGCTGGGCCGTCTCGGCGTCGACAGTGGTCTCGATGACGACGTCGGCGCTGTCGAGCGCGAGGCCACCGTCGACGCGTTCAATTTGGCCGTTCAGCGTGTACTCGGCGGTCGGGAGGGTGACCGTCTGGCCACGGTGTAGGGGGGTGCCGCCGAACCGGCGTTCATCCTGTGAGCGGTAGGTTTCGAGCGTCGCTTCGACGAATACGTCGCGTTGCGTCGGGTTGCCCGTCGCGTAGACGGCGACGTCCTCGATGGTCGCGACGGTCCGGCCGGCGAGTCGGATTTCATCGCCGGCCGCGAGTTCGCGGGCGTCGGCCGCGCCTATTCGGTCGCGGATGACGACCGTCGTTGATTCGCGCGTGAGGGTGTCGTTTCGACCGACGTCGCGGAGTTGGCCGCGCACCTGATAGCGGTTCGTGGCAATCGTGAGCGTGCGGCCCAGCCGGAGCGGGGCGTTCGCGTAGGAGATGCCGTCGTCTGTGGGTGCTTGTACTTCGGCGCGGACGATGACGCGTGTTCGATCGCCCTGCGGCGTGAGGTATACGTCCGTGAGGGTGAGGCGGCTGTTCTGCGTGGCGTTGTACGTATCGCCCGCGTTGATCGCCGAGACGATGTAGGTTGGCTGGGTGCCCAGGTCGAGGGTAACGTTCGTCGTCGCGGTTTCTGGCCCCGAATCCGGTTGGAAGACGAGTGCTGCGCCTGCGACGACGGCCGCGAGGACGAACAGGACGACGAGCGCGTCAACGACGTTGATGACGCCGAAGAGGTTTCCCTTGTCGTCGATTAGTTCCACGACGGCTCACCCTGTGGAGGCATTATTTCCGGTAACTCGGAGGACTGTCAAAGCCGTTCTGGAATATAAATCAGTGGCTATGGTGGTGTGAAGCGCTTGAGATTCATGCGGAGGACTGCTCGGTATAGCATCAAGCTGGCCGGTAGTCGGTTTGCAATCTTGCATGGTAACAGTGCTATCTCAGCCGAGAAGCCGATATGATTAAACCGCTGGTGTGGCAGGTATTATATAATGGACGGGGGCTGGCGGTACCGGCTGTTGAGCGTCGCCGGAGTCGCCGTGTTGACCGTTGCCGCGGTGGGGGTCGCGAACACCGAGGTTGTGCAGGCTGGGTTTTCCATGATCCCCGTTATCGGCCATCTTCCCTTCGACGGATCGGCGGGCAAAGAGTTTGCCTACGAGGCGGGCATTGCAGCTGTGGTTGTCGTTAGCGCCCTGTTTCCGCTCTATAAGCCGCGGCCGCGTCGAATTCTCGATATCGGGCTGTATGCGATGAAACGCGTGACAGTTGCGCTGCTGGCGATGGCGGCCATCGGTTACTTCGATTACACGTATGCACTCCCGCGGGCAACGTTGCTCGTAAGTGGGGTGTTGGTGTTGATGGCTGTACCTGCGTGGTTCGTCGTGATTCGCCGGCGGCCACATCCGGAGGGTGAGCGGACGATTATCGTCGGCGACGACCCCGAGACGATGGAGGACATTTTGACTGTCGTCGAGGGGACTGTCCTCGGGTACGTGTCCCCACCGTCGCCGTATCAGGAACCCGGCGACCAGACAGTGGTGCCCGCTGAGCTCACCGACGGTGGGTCACCTACCCAACTGGACGCGTTGCCGAACTTGGGCGGCTTGTCACGGTTAGAAGACGTGCTTGTAGAGTATGATGTCGGGACGGCTGTGCTCGCCTTCGCCCAGCCCGATAGAGCGGAGTTCTTCGGGACGCTTGACACCTGCTACGAGCACGGTGTCGCAGCCAAGGCACATCGTGATCACGCCGATGTGGTGTTGACTACGGGGACAGCAGACGGTCAGTTAGTAGATATTGAGTTGGAGCCGTGGGACTGGCTCGATCACATCACGAAGCGCATTTTCGACCTAACATTTGCTGTGACGGCGTTAATCATACTGAGTCCGCTGCTACTCGTGATTGCGGCAGCAATTAAACTCGATAGTCCGGGACCAGTGCTGTACCGCCAAACCAGGACCGCGGCGTTCGGGAATATGTTCACCGTCGCGAAGTTTCGGAGCATGGTGACGGAGGCAGAGATGGAGACCGGAGCAACACTTAGCGAAGAGGATGCTGGCGGGACGGATCCGCGGGTGACGCGTGTCGGGCGAGTCCTGCGGCGGACACATTTTGACGAGATTCCGCAGTTACTGGCGATCCTCCGCGGCGAAATGAGCGTCGTAGGGCCTCGGCCAGAACGTCCGGAACTGGACAACGAGATAGAGGAAGGGACCGAAAAGTGGCGGCGCCGGTGGTTCGTGAAGCCAGGACTGACAGGCCTCGCACAAATCAACGGTATCACGGGATTCAACCCTGAAAAGAAGCTCCGGCACGATATCGCGTACATTCGGCAACAGTCTTTCTGGTTCGATCTAAAGATACTCGTCAGACAGCTCTGGATGGTAGGGAGAGACGTAGTATACGCATTTCGAGACGATGAGAAATGACCCACTTCAGGCGATGGCAAGAGAGCCGGTCGCTGTAGCCGTGTACTAATAGCTTTCCCGAGTAATCTCGAAGGCGGTGGATTTATTCACAACACGTTGGAGGTCCTTTCATGAGTATCACCCGCGAGGTTCGCTCACTCGTGGATAATCGGCCCGAGCTTGAGTCCGCATTTCGTGCGGTTCTTGCTGCCGACGAGCCGTTCAGGTTCGATGATCTGAACCTCAGCTCAGGTACGTTCGGTGAGATTGCTGCATCAAGTGCGATTACGAAAACCGAGGACGGAGCCTACCGCGTCGTTGACCGGGAGGCCGTCCGTCGAGCGCTAGACAGTGATCTCGAAACGGGGGGCGAGGCCGGCCCGAGGATTTCAGTCCCCTCGCTGGACCCGCAGCTTACCGCCACACTCGGTGGCGCAGTACTACTTGTCATTGCGCTTCGCTTGGTCTCTTGGCCAAGGATTTTTCAGGAGGGAACCATCATTCTCTCTGGGAACGATCCGTACCTGTACAGATACTGGGTTGAGCAGCTGGTCAGCGGTTCAGAAATATCGGTGGGCAATCTCCCGGGAGGCGTGGCAAATGGGGAACCACTGTTAATCGTGGCGTTATGGGCGGGGGCAGAGGTGTTCGGGGGGACAAGAGCAGCGGTGGGGCATGTTATGAGCTGGTATCCGGTCGTCTCCGCCGGTCTCACCGCAGTCATGCTCTACCTGCTGGGTGTCAAGATTAGCGGTGACCAGCGAGTTGGCATTGCTTCGGTCGCACTTCTCGGCGTCCTCCCCGGCCACGCGATGCGTACGAGTCTCGGGTTCGCAGACCACCACGCCTTCGATTATATCTGGCTCGCACTTGTCGTGCTGTCGATGGCCGTGTTAATCGCCAGCGCACACCGGTCCGATCAAACCATTCTCGGGGTCTGTGGGTTGGGGGTAGGTGTGGCCGGACAGACGCTCGCCTGGGACGCGAGTGTCTTGCTACTCATCCCGGTCGGACTCACAATAGCCGTACTGTCCATCCTAGCCGTTTATCATAGTCGATCGCCAGCCAGAACGATAGCACCCGTACTGTTGGGGGTTGGGGGAGGTGGTGTAGTCGTCTGGATTGTCCACACGGTGCTCGGGTGGCACACGTCGCTGGGGGCGGCTGCGCCGTTGATTGTGCTGGGGGGTGGCCTTGCTGTCGCAGCCATCGGTGAGGCTGTTCACAGGACGGAGCTGACCGCACGGTATGTGTTTCTCGGAGAGGTCTTTGCTGGGGGTCTGGCAATCGGACTGGTGTCGGTTCTGCGTCCCGATCTCTGGCGGTTGGTCGTGCGGAGCGTGACCGTCAGGTTGGTCCGTGAAGGGGTGATTGTCGAGACCCAGAACCTCTTCGGCCCGTCGTTCGGTTGGTTGCTCCTGTTCGGCTTCGTTCTCGTTCTTGCAGTCCCATATTTGGCGTGGGCGTCTTGGAGGGCGCTTGAGGACCTTCGCTGGGTTGTACCGGTAGTCTTTGGGTGGTACCTCCTTGGACTGGCAACACTCCAGATTCGCTTCGTTGGTGAGTTTTCGATATTTTCCGCGCTGTTCGCCGGGCTCGGGTTCGTCCATCTTGCCGAACGTATCGACGTAGCACGGCCTCCAGTTCCATTTGACCCAAGCTCAGACGGACGGTCGTTCGTTGTTCCGGGGCGACGGCAAATAATCACACTACTCGTGCTGTTCCTGCTCGTCGGTGGGTTAGGCATTGTGCAGGTCCCAATTAAAATCAACCAACTCACAGTCACCGATACCCAATACCAAACTGCAGCATGGATGAACGGGTACTCAGACGAGGCGGGCTGGGAGTATCCGCAAGATTACGTATTCAGCCAGTGGGACCGCAACAGGATGTATAACTACTTCGTGAACGGCGAGTCGCGTTCGTACACCTTCGCACAGGACAACTACGCACGGTTTCTTGTCAGCGAAGACCCCGAGCGCTGGTACGAGCGACTGCGCGATCGGACTGGGTTCGTCGTATTCGCCGGAGAAGCGACGCCACCGGGGAGCGTTGGCGCACAACTGGCCGCATTCGGTAGTCGGACCACGAACGCGACTGGGCTCGCACACTACCGTGCAGTCCACGTTTCGGGGCAATATCGTGTATTCACGCTCGTACCCGGGGCGACCATCTCAGGGAATGCAGCACCGAGCTCAACTATTACTGTGACGACAACCCTGAAACTTAATGACCGGTCTGTCACCTACGAGCGCAAAGTCAGGGTCAGGGCGGACGGGAGCTACCGGGTTACCGTCCCGTACCCAGGTAACTACACTGTTAGTGAAGAGACGGTACGGGTGTCGGAGCAGGCTGTCAATACGGGGGGGAACGTCACCGTATAGCATAGCCATTGGACAATTGGGGGGGAAGAGGAGCACTGCCCGGTGCAGGCCGGAACACCCTTGACCACGAGGGGATATCATGTATCCGGTGGTGCAAATGCGAGCGCCTGGTGACCGAGAGAGACCGGAAACTGGCGACCGATTAGGACGTGACGGTCGGTCACATCACGTCGGAGGTTCGGATAAATGTCCACGAAATTAGATGTGCTTATAGTGACACAGGACGATCCATTCTACGTCCCCTTGCTGCTTGAGGAGTTCTTCGAACAGCTGGGTGAGGACGTTACGGTGTCGCGGGTCGTGTGTCTTGATCCGTTCAACGAGTCGTTTCCGGAGCTCGTCTGGCGAACATATCGGCTGTTCGGGGCCGGCGGGTTCCTCCGTCACGGCGTCTCGTACGTGTCACGGACCCTGCTCGACACCGTTGGCGTGAGACGATGTTCGGTCGGCAGAGTTTCGAAATCACACGGCGTTCCGGTCGATCACGTTCAGAGCGTAAACACGGTGGAGTTCGTAGATTCTGTGGAAGAAAAGGAGATCGACGTGGTTCTATCCGCGAGTGCCCCCGAAATCTTCGATGAGTCGCTGCTCTCCGCTCCAAGCTGGGGATGTCTCAACGTCCACACCGCTGAGCTGCCAAAGTACCGTGGGATGATGCCGACGTTTTGGGCACTGTACCACGGCGAGACGGAGGTGGGTGTGACGATCCACGAGATGGTTGAGGAACTCGACGCCGGTCGAATTGCAGCCCAAACGACGTTTGACGTGACCGATCTAAACAGCCTCCACGGGGTTATCCAAAGAGGGAAGCGGATAGGTGGGAGGCTGTCTGCCGAGACACTCTCACGTATTGCAGCAGGTGAGATCACGCTCGAGGAGATGACTGGGTCCGGCTCGTATCACTCATTCCCGACCGCCGGGGAGCGCAAAGAGCTTGAGTCCAGCGGGTGGCAAATGCGATGACCTACCTGTTGTCGTTCGACGTTGAGGATTGGTTCCACGCGCACAATATACGCCCTGCGGTAAGTAGGGACCAATGGGAGGCCGTCGAGTCGAGAGTCCTTGGGCGGACACGGCGTATCCTTGAGCTCTTGTCAGACTACGATGTCTCTGCAACGTTCTTTGTACTCGGGTGGGTCGCAGAGAACCACCCCGAAGTCGTTCGAGAGATAGATCGCCAGGGGCACGAAGTGGCGAGCCACGGATATAACCATGAGCTCCTGTACGAGCAGTCGCCAGCGGAGATTCGAGCAGATATCAGGCGGTCGATACGTGTGTTGAACCCGCTCATTCAGGGAGAGGTAGATGGCTATCGTGCTCCAAGCTTTTCGATCACTGACGAAGCGGTCCAAATTCTGGCCGACCTAGAGCTGAGCTACGACTCAAGTTCGTTTCCGGTTACCGGTCACGACCGATACGGGACACTGTCCATGCCGTCGAACGAGGACATTGTGACGCTGGACTGTGGGATTCAGGAGGTGACGCTGCCACAACTCAACCTCGGTAAGCGGATACCATGGGCGGGTGGCGGCTACTTCAGGTTCATCCCCTACGAGATTTACAGGCGTGGTGTCGAACGAATCCACAGCCAGCGTACGTTCGTCTTCTACCTCCACCCATGGGATATAGATCCGGGGCAGCCCCGACAGAAAGAGATTCCACTGAGCTACAGGCTCCGACATTACACGAACCTCGACCGCACAGAGGACCGGCTCCGGCGACTTCTAAACGACTTCGACTGGCAGCCAATCGGGCAGTCACTCTCGTAAGCCAACCGGCGTAGCCTCTTCGTCAATCTTTACACCCGTTTCGTCGTATCGGCTCCTGATGGATTGCCTATCGGTCGTCATTCCAACCTACGAAAACGACGACCCGGGAGACCTCGCCAAGGCACTCAAGAGCGTACTTGACCAGACGGTCCCGCCGGACGAGGTCGTCGTCGTCGGTGACGGACCGCTCACCGCCGAGTTGAAGACGACGGTCGCTCGATTCGAGGAGAAACATCCCAAGCGGGTCAAGCTCTTCCAGCTACCGGAGAACCGGGGAAAAGGAAAGGCGCGACAGGAGGGTGTGAAGCGGACGACCAACGACATCGTGGCGATGATGGATGCCGACGACATCTGCCGGCGGGATCGGTTCGAGTTGCAACTTGAGTATCTGAACACGAACCTGGAAACCGATGTCGTGGGGAGCTACTTCACAGAATTCGACCCCGACTCGGAAGAGCGGTACGCAGTCCGCGAGGTTCCGGAACGCCATGAGGAGATCGCGTCAGTTGCTCGCTACCGGAGTCCGATTAACCAGGCGACGGTGATGTTCCGGAAGGAGCCGGTGATGGAGGTCGGCAACTACGAGGACGTACGACGGCTGGAGGACTATCGACTGTGGGTCCGACTGCTCGTGAACGGCGCCACGTTCGGGAACATCCCGGAGTCGCTCGTGCACGTTCGTGCCGGAGAGAATATGCACGAGCGACGAGGGGGAATGGCATACGCGAGGAGCGAAATCGGCATGCAGTACGACTTCTACCGCTGGGGGTTCATTCCACTGTGGCTGGCAGTCTTCAACGCAGCCACTAGGGTTGTAGTGCGGACGCTCCCAAACAGACTCCGAGGTGCGGTGTACGAACACCTGCTCAGAGCAAATCCAGAGGAGCACGCTCAAGACCGTACAAACGAGTCGTAAAGCTAGCTCATGGGTCCCGACTCCCTCGGGGTAGTGTCGCGACCGCATTGTTGGAACCGTTCTCCGTGTCTGTGACAAGGTGACTACGAGACTGTCCACCGGGGCCCCGTCGTATCGACCTCCTCGCCTAAGTGGGCGGCATATCCGTGGAGCGAAAAGTATCCATCCGGATCAACTAGTGAACGGGGGAGTGCGTCCAAGTCCCATTCCTCACCGAGGTCAACCAGCTCCGCGATATCATTGTACGCGTCTACGACGCGCCGAAGTGAGGTACGGTCACCTTCCTCATGGTCGACGATCGCTTGCCGGAAGGCGAAGTAGTGTTTGGTGTACGCTGCGCCCAGCCGCATCGCACGGACGTTCCGTCGTGTTCGGGGCGTCGTCGTCGCCGAAACCGCAGTATCGAGTGAAGAAACCACGCTTTCGATGAGGCCATCAGTGAAGACCGGGCGGAGTTCGGTGAGGGGGTGGCGATCGACCGCATGGTCCGCATTCTGAAGGGCGTTCCAGAGCCGGTCGTATGCACTCCGTACCGGGGGCGATCCTCGACCGAACATCCCGTCGAAGTACTGATCAAGTACCTCGTCCGCCGAAATATCGACATTCCATAATTTTCGTGCCATCACATAGAAGTGTGGACCGTACTGCCCCCACCGCCCTTCACCACCTTGCGAATAGAATCCGTCGTACCCCAACTGGAAGATTGTCTCGATATCCGTCGCTAACCTGTTCGCGATTGGGAACGGGAGACAATCCAAGGCGTACTTGACGGTGTACGCGTAGAGCCACGGTGCCTCAGCACGCTCCGTCCATCGTTGTAGAACTGTCTCGAACCGCTCACTCGCTTCCGTCGCCGTCGAGCCAATTGGATGAGCGTAGTCCGCTGGGTTGTAGTGTGCGACCGCCACGGTGACGTTGTCGGGAACTCCTTGGAGCGTAACCGGCGGCCAGACGTAGTTCAGGTAGGCAGATGTGTAGAGCCGCTTGTCGGGATGAGTCTTTTTTAGTCGGTTCGCGATTGCCGAAATCGCGCGAAAAAACGGTTCGCTGATGTTTCGGTGGTGTTTGAGACGGGCTGGCTGTCCAGCGTCTCTCTGTGCTCGGATCTGTGAGTCGGAGGCGAACCGAGGGGGCCATCCGTACCCGTCTTCGGGAGTGACAGCGACGTGGTCGACGTTCGGATTCGTGTTGAAGAATCTCCGACATCGCTCGACGAGAGCATCCCGTACCGCCGCGTTTCGCAGGTCAAGCTGGTTTTCGCTGTACCACTCGGGGTGCTTTTCGCGATACTTCGACGGCGGGAGCAGGTCGTAGAACGAGTGGATGTTCGTCGAAGCGACGTACCCTCCGCGGGTTTCTCCAACGGGTTCCGTCGAAGTGTGCGTGAACGCGGCGTCCGAGACTGCAGGCCAGTAGGTCGGCTGGAGTCGATTTCGGATCGCCCATAGGAGGTACTCCTCCGAGTGAAACGCACCAGCGACCCGGGCAGCGAAGTCTGGAGCGTGAATGCCATCGTTCACCAGTACGGTCAAGGAGGGTTCGTCCGGGATTACCGTCCCGTCGGGGCCGGGCGCCAGCCACCGAATTCCGAACGCACGTTCGAGCAGCTCGTACGTCCCGTAGAGCACTCCCCGTGGACCCCCGCCGCGTACGACGAGGTCTTGATTCGAAAGACAGAGTTCAAACGCCTCCTCTCGAACGGCCTTACGAACGCTTTCGAACGAACCGATCTCGAAGCGAAGGCTGTAAGCCGCTTCCTGGGTAAAGTCGATGTCGGTACTCACCTCCGCGTAGTGGATGAACTCATTTCTGGTGGCCGACGGTACTGCTTCGTCCGCTACTGTCGGTTCGAATTGTGCCTCCCCTCCGACGACCAAATCGACGGACTCGCCAGTCGAGGCACCGTGATACGTTTCCCTCGGCTTCGATTGGTCGGAGCGCGTCTCGTCGTCGGGGGTGCCGGAGCGTCGGTTGCTACATCCCGATGCGACGACACCTGCCGAAATCACGCCCAGAAGCACGTCGCGTCGGTTTACCACTAGTTTGGGTTTCAACACTAGACCGTTTAAATCTAATTCCCATCGTCGGTTGGGATGACACGAGCTTTGTACTCGCAGCAGATTGCGCTCGCCCGAGCCATCGATGTCCTCAGGCTGCGCGCACCGCCGGCCGGCAAGATAGAGATTATCGTCGCGACACGAGAGGACGGCGGAGCCGCTCGAACCGGTTTTGTCCGATCGTCCGCTTGATGCTCTTCAGGGTGAACCATCTGCCCTGAACCCACAGCCGGGTTCTGAGATTGCGGTCGAGTATCCGTTCGATTCCGTCGGCGCCGGTGTCGTGCCAGACACTCCAACGCCCGACCGGGCTGCCCTTTACCGGCAACGACAGATATCGCGGCTCTGAAATGAAGACGTAATCGTAACCGGCATCGAACGCGTCCGTAAGCACGTCCTCATCAACGAATCCACCTGGGATTGAGATCGACCGACAGGTGGTTCCGAGCAGCGACTCAAGGGCCTCTTTGCTCCGGACCAGCTCAGCTCGTCGTTTCGATGGGGAGACTTCACGGAGGTTCGCGTGAGTGACGGTGTGGCTCCCGACGTGGTGGCCCGCCGCGGCGAGTTCTCGCACGTGGTCTTCGGTCATGTAGCCATCGTCGCCGAGGCGACCGGTAACTACAAAGAAGTTCCCCCGCATACCGTACGATTCGAGCAGTGGAGCGGCGGTTTCTGCACAGCTCACGCCACCATCATCGAACGTCAACAGCAGCGGTCGCTCAGCGTCGGTGTCGGAAGCCAGCACGACTTGATGGGACGACGCGTCGATTCGTTCAAGATGTGAGCGGAATATCTCCGGTGGGAGCTTGTACCGCCACGACCCGTCGGTAACGATGCCGGACTCGGTAGCTCTCTCCCGAGCCACGATATCGTGGTACAACAACGCGACGCCAGGGGCCGTCCGGATCACCATCGTTCCGCCCGCCGCTTCCACCCGAGATACTCACTCAGTCGGGGTTGCCCCCAGACATCGCTGTCTCTGCCGCTCACGTCGATCTGGTCTCGCGCTCCCGAAACAGCTCCCTTGAGTGCTTGTGCAATCTCGTCCAAGTTGTCGGCCACAACCTTGTACTGAATGTAGAGGTGCCCATCATCGACCGGGTCGAATGAGGTGGTTCCCTGCGCGAAGATCGGTCCGGTGTCGATTCCGTCGTCGATCTTAAGCAACGTGTAGCCTACCTTCTCGGGCTCTCCGTTGGCAAGCGCCCAGAAGCAGCCGTGGGAGTTCCGGTACTCGGGGCAGATACCGGGATGGATGACGTACGTTCCCTCGGTCGGAATCGAAAACACGTTTGAGTCAAGCAGAATCTTTATTCTGGCGATCGTGGCGTCGGCTTCCCGCTCCTTGAGAAATTCTTTCGTCGGCTCCTCATTCGGGTCGTCGACCGTTATCCGGGGCACCGTGTCGGGCACGTCCGGGTACTTGTCCCTGGTCGATTCGATTAATTCGTCAATCTTCTCGCCTTCGCGGTCGGCCAACACAGTGCGGTAGTACAGACGAAACGCGAGGACATCGGCGAAGCCAAACAACCCACTACGGGAGAGTTCCCGGCGTGCGCGAGCGAGCGTTCGCGCTCGCTTGTTTCGGATTACGACGACGCCGACGAGATCCGACACACTCGCGAGCCACGGCTCGATTACCTCGCGTTCGAACCGGGCGTCCTCGTGTCGCATCAAGACCGTCCTCATAGGTAGCCTAGATCCTCAAGTCTGCCCTGCATCTCCGTGTTCATTTCGGCGGCGGTCTCTGCGAGTTTGTCTCCACCTTCGAAGTCGTGTTCGTTGAGGTGTGCTGTGAGTAGTCGCTCCAATTCCGACTCGGCCTCGTGTCCGGAGTTCACTAGGTTGGTCTTCTCGACCGGATCGGCCTCGAGATCGTAGAGCTCCGGTTCTGGGCCCCCTGCAATGTACTTGTACTGTTCGTTCCGGAGCCCGACGAGCGGGTCACCAGAGTCTGGGTTCGTTTCCGAGATGACGACCGTTCGATTCACTTCCGGGGCTGTCAAATCCACCCCTTCGAAGGAAGCGACCGAAACGTCGTCCATCTGTCCGACAAGTGTTGGGACGATGTCCAATGAGCTGATCGGTTCGGGAGTCTGCACCTCGTCGTCGTGCGGTAGGTCCAAGACGAACGGCACGCGGGTCACCTCCTCGTAAAGTTTCGGCATGTGGGTGAACTCCCCATGTTCCCTGAACTCTTCTCCGTGGTCGCCGGTGAGAACCGTGCAGACGGCGTCGGTGTACGTCTCGATAGCATCGAACAGCGGTGCGAGTTCGCGGTCGGTATGTTCGATTTCCTTGTGGTAAGCTTCGCGGAGACGCTTGACTTCGTCGGTAGTCACGCTCTCGGGTTCTGAGACCGCCTTGTGCCACAACCGTTCAGATCGGAGCTTGTCGATGTACCCCTGGTCACGGTTGAGCGCGTAGGGACCATGTGGGTCCATATAGTGGACCCAGAGGAACTTCGGGCCGCGGGCTTGGTGCTCGGAGAGCCAATCGATCGCCTGTCTGGTGATTGTTTCTGCAGGTTGGTACGGAAACCGACGCAGGAGGCGAATAAGCTTCGAGTATAGGCGGGTCGCCGTCTCCGGGAGTCGAGTCCGTTCGACGTATCGAAGCCCATCCGAGAACGTGTCGAACCCCTGATCATATCCAAAATGTCGCGAGAGCAAGGGATTCGAGTGGAAAGCTGCGGTACTGTACCCCACCTCGGAGAGGCGCTGTGCGATGGTGGGTGTCTCCACGTCGTGTAGGAAGTTGTTAAAGAATCGGTGGGCGTACTGTGAGGTCAGGATCGCGGGGACTGAGGCTCGTGTGTGCGAACTTGGTGTAGTCGCAGCCGTGGACACGTTTGCCTCATCTGCGACAGCGTCCATGTTCGGCGTCGCTGGCGTATCGTCGCCGAGGAAACCGACGCAATCTGCCCGCAGAGAATCTACGGTGACGAGGACGATATCGGGACGCTCCATCTACTCGCAAGTCCAAGGTATAGTGGTTTAGAGTTTCGGTCCGTTCCGAAGGAGTCGCTTCGCGAGCCGACGGTACCGAAGAATCGCGATGAACCGCCGTTGACCAAGCAGCAGACTCAGCATCTGTCGTGCTATCGGCGCCAAGAAGAGGATAGCAGCGTCGGTTGAGTCGAACCCGTGCCCATATTTATAGTCCACGAACGCCCGTTCGAGATACCGGGCGAAGGCTACGTCTGGCGAGTTCGACGCGCCCTCAACATTGAACAAGGTGATTACGTCGGAGACGTAATGGACATCGTACGCGCGCTCATCCCGGAGTCTTGCCCAGAGTTCATAATCAGCGACGTAGGTGAACTGTTCGTCAAAACTATACTGCTGGTGCAGCTCTCGGTCAACGAGGGTGGCCGGGTGGGGGAGTCCGGGGCCTTCTTTCCCCGACCGCCAAGGTCGTGTGAAGTTCAGCGACTCGCCGTCGATAGTGAGCTCGATCCGTCCGGAGATTATGTTCGGCCGGTTTTCGCGGATCTCGGGTCGTGTGAACAGGTCCTCAATAACGGAGTCGGTCCGGAACTCGTCGCCAGCGTTCAAGAACAGTACGTAGTCGCCCGTCGCCCGTTCCAACCCCTTGTTCATCGCATGGTATCGTCCATCGTCCTGTTCCGACACGAGGACATCGAACCACTCCTCGCGCTCGGCAAGCCACTCCGACGTTCCGTCGTCCGAGTCGCCATCGATTACGACGTGTTCGATCTCGTCGTAGGTCTGCCCGCGAACGCTCCCGACGGTTCCGGGGAGTTCCTCAAGACAGTTGTAGCATATCGTGACGACACTGAGCGAGAGCATCACCGGCTAGGTGTCCGAGGTGGTTGCAAGCTTTTCGGAACAGTCCCGTAGCTCACCCCAACGCACGAGTGCGTATGCGAACAGCGCGTATGAAAAGAACTGCGGGCCGAGCAGTTTTCCGACAAGCGGAGCGAACAGGAGCGTCGTGGACGCGTTCGCGGCCGCGAGGGCACCGAGATAGCTGTCGCCGCTCACCTTCCAGCCGACGTAGATATAAGACACGACCACCCCCAAATAGGCGAGGCCACCCAACAGCCCCGTACGGAGCACGGCCTCCCAAAGCCCGGCATGGACGAAGTGGTCCTCCCCAATCCACCTTGGGGAGCCGAACGGCGAGGAGACCATGAAGGTACTACCCATGCCGCTCCCCACGAGCAGTTCGAGGAGTCCGCCGTCAATCCGGGCCAGAACGCCGAATGGTTCGGCGGCGCGGCTCCCGCCGAGCACGATTAGGCGCTCGTAGAGCGTGTAATCGCCGACCAGGGCAACCATCTTCGAGCCGAGATATCCGTACTCCCGCCACTGTGCACTCGAAAGCTGCGTCGCTGCAAGGAGCAGCAACCCGCCTCCGATGACTCCAACAACGGCGACGACCCCACCGCCGACGGCGAGCTCTCGCGGGCTGTTGAAGCGAGCGTAGGTCACGGCCAAGACCGCCGTGAGTAGGGTCTGTAACAGCAACGATAACGACTGGGAGTACCCGACCAACGGGAGGGTTGCGACCACGAGGAACGGGAAGCCGTAGCGTGCGACGGGATCCCCCTGCCTGTACTGCCAGTAGCCGAGCACAATCAGGATAGGGAACTGGTAGATGAACCTCGGTCGATCATTCAATCCTAATACACCGGTGACGTAGAGGGTCAAGACACTGGCGATCAGCAAGAGACCGATCCGGAATGCGACGGCGAGGGCGGTTTCGAGCTGTTCGGACGAGTCGGCTACAGCGTACACAAGTGTAACCGTCGCTGCCGGGATGATGAACTTGTAGTAGTCACCAAAGACATCACCGGTCGGGTAGCCCCGCAGGAGGCCGACGACGAGCGCGACAGTCGAAAGCAGAACGGTCGCACCGAACACCGCCGCAATACCCTGGTAGGTCCGGTCGAACTGTACGCGTCCGCGGCAAAAAAGTACGAGACCGATTCCACCGAGTGCAGCCCCGAACAACAACGCTTCGAGGACGAGCTTTGTCCTGACTGCACCCCCGGCACCGATGATCCGTGGAATTGCTATCGTCGAGACGTAGAGTCCGACGACTAACAGGGGAACTACTCTCGCCTCGAGGTGGGAGCTATGTGTTGCGGCGCTCACGGTACCACCGTTCGACTGCACCTGAATCATGCGAGTCGCGTTCCGCACGACAGAGGGCGGATGCGTTGTCGGAGCCGCGCCACCACGACTCCTTGACGAGACGGGCAGCTGGGACTCCCGCACCGCCAATAACGGTCACACGGGAGTCGACAGGTATCATTCGGACGTACTCAGATTGAGAGCAATGAAGATAATTATTCCTTTTGATGCCCGCGCGGGGTGCGAGTAAATCATCAACCAAGTAACTGTTTTTTGAGCTTTTTCGCTCTCTGACGAACGCTTGGCGGAATCAGCAGGACGAAAAAGTACAGCACACCGCCGAATACAACGGTCCCCAGAAGCGACACCTGAGAGTCGATAGAAATCATCTGATTTATCAAGAGTAGCACAACACCCATACACAGGCTGGACAGTAGTACGTAACCGAGGGTTCGGTAATCGAAAGAGACGGCCACTTGGCTCCGTAGGTAATATGTATTCACCGCCGCGTTTACGGCGAACGCCAGAGTCGTCGCGATAGCCGCCCCCTCAATACCGTACAAGGGAATCAAGACGACATTAAGTCCGACGTTAATCAGCATGAACAGCCCCGCGGCGTACGCTGTATATGCCGGCTTATCAAGACCGAATAGTGTTCTTGCAACGACATCATTGAGACTCTCGGGGATCTTGCCGACGAGAAGAACAACGAGGACCATCGCACCGGCTGCAGTCGTCGGGTCAACGAACGTCCCTAGAAGAGAGTCTCCAAGTAATGCGGCACCTACAATTGCAGGGAAGACGACGACAAGCGCGCCGGTTATGCCGTCTCTGACGGTTTCGGTCACCGCTGTAAGCTCATCGCTGAGTTGCCAGTCGCTCACTTGTGGAAACAGGGCAGTCCCGATGGACTGCGAAACCAGCGAAACGGCACGTGCGACCCGCCACGCGGCTTCGTAAACTGCCACCGCTCCCGGTGAGAGATAGTAGCCGATGAGTAAGGTGTCCGTCCATCCATACAGTGCGCTGGCGACTACCGATGAGACGAATGTGTACTTCGAGAACGCAAACAGAGATCGGCCGACGTCTAGCGATGGGAGGCTTGGCGTGTACCCTATCAGCCAGAGCGAGACCGCCGAAATGAGGACCCACTGTAGAACGAAGGCGTATACGAGCCCCAATAGCTCGAATCCAGAGACGGCCATCGCGTAGCCGGCGATTAGTAGCACAAGATCACCGAACAACTGGACGAGGGCTGCCTCGGAGACACGAAGTCTACCACGAAGCGCGTGTAGGCCGACCCGACCGAGTTGTTGAACCCCCACAGCAATGATTAACGAGGGTACCAACGATGGGGACAGGAACGGTTCAATGACCGAACCGCCTAATAAAAGAGCAGTACCGACGATGACGAGAAAGAGAGCCTTGAGGACCAGTACGGTCGATATCACCTTCGACGGTCGATGATCCGCGACACGCTTTTGAGCGGCACTGCCGAGCCCCATGTCGACACCTATTCCGAGGATGGTAACTACAGCCTCAAACAAGACAAATCGACCAAAAATATCAGAGCCGAGGATGGTAATAAAGACAGAGATTGCACATAGTGCGACTACGGCCCGACCTAAGCGCGATACCAGGTCAACAGAGATAGTTCGTGAGAGGTTCATCGACTGAGCCAGAACGGGTACGCTGAACGTTTACTCGGCCGGGATATAAAAACGTCCTAATAGGAGTCAGGAGAAGCAAACGGATTTATTCGTGCGAGGTCGTGCCATCAGTGTAGTATCCAGTATGAATCGGATTGTTCATCTCCGAAATCTGTACGACCGTTACGGGCCTATCGGACTCGTTCAAGAGGCAGCACGAAGGCCGAAACGACTGGTCGAGGTCGTTCGGGGAAATACCAACCACTTCTACACGCTCGAGAATACAGTCTACTGGGAAGATATTGTTACGATTGTTCCACAGGTCGTCGACTGTTCGCAAGACGAGGCAGTCGCAGTATGGGAAGAGATACGGGGAGACACCCGGGTTGAGCAAGAGCTCACCGCAGGGCTTAGGCGGACAGGGGAACGCCCTGACGGTTTGCACAGCAACTGGCGTGAGTTCCTCTACGTTCTGGTCCGACTCACCGAGCCAACGTGTGTCGTCGAAACTGGCATTTACGATGGGCTCAGTGCGACATATATCCTCGCTGCGCTGCGTAAAAACGGCTGCGGGGAGCTGATATCAATCGATATCAACAATCAAGAGAGACTTCCGTCGGATATCGAGAACGTTGATGCTGGTTGGCTTGTCCCCCCGTATCTCCAGGGCGCTTGGACGCGAAAGTTCGGAGACGCGAAAGAACTGTTGCCAACGGTTTTAGAAACAGAAACGCCGGACGTATTCATCCACGACTCTTTGCATACTGCCGAACATATGCGGTTCGAGTTCGAAACCGCGACGGAGTTCATGGAACCGGGAGGCTTCCTCGTTACGGACAATTGTCGCTTCAACAATGTGTTCAGAGCGTACGTCGAATCGTCGTTTGCCAGCGTCGCGTTCTGGCCGAACACCGAATACGCACTGTCCCCGTCAAAAGAACGAGTCGACGATCGGTTCGGTATCGGCGTTCTACAGTAGTCAAGGTCATCCACACGCACGGTCCAGAGTTCCGTGATCTCGGCGCACCACGGGATCGGTCACTCTGGACTTCTCCGTTGTGGTGTCCGGAATCGAGTTTTACTCGCTTGTTCGGTCTATTGTATCCGGCCAATAGTTCCTCGAGATTACGCCCACTCAGCTTCACCGTCGGCTGACACTACAGAGGGCCGGTGTTGGGCAACCTAGCGTCTGAGTTTGTGTCCGTCGAACGTCCGGAATCAGATGTTATTACTAAGACGAGCAGATCGAGGTGTACTACAAGCATACAGGCACACAGTACGTCCAAATATTCGATAGAAAGAAAAGTTCGACGGCGATTAGGCGCTCCATATCGATTTCTTTCCTTGATATCCTCCGATATGATACCCCGGCGACGAAGCCAACGATGCCCGCTAGACAGCCTCAGGGCCCGGTCCGTCCACAGCGCCCATACTCATAGGTGAAGAGCTGAGCGCCACACAAGAAATCAACTGTTGAGTTCCCATCCTCATTGATTTGGAACGGTTGAGACTCGGACACGGCGAAAGCAATCGTTTGAAGTCACACACGACAGATAACACCACATACCAGATGAATATCCAGGCACGTCTCGAGGGCCGACCGGTCTTCGTCACTGGGGCAGACGGTTTCGTCGGCTCGCATCTGACCGAGAGGCTGCTCCATGCAGGCGCGAACGTCCATGTGTTCGTCCGCGCCACCTCCAGCGGCGAACTCCGAAATATCCGCCACCTGCAGGATGACCTCACCATTCACCGTGGTGATCTCCGGGATAAACACTCCGTCTCGGAGGCACTAAAAGCGATGCGGGAGTACTCAGACACTCTCGTATTCCACCTCGCCGCCCAGGCCCACGTCGGGGAGTCCTGGGACCGTCCCTACGAGACAATCGATACGAACGTCACTGGCACGCTAAACCTCCTCCAATCAATCGTCGATCTTGATATCGATATCGACAAGTTCGACACTGCAGGAACGTCCGAGGAATACGGTAACGTCGACCGACAGATGGAGGACAAGCATGAGTACGAAGAGGATGGTCGCGTCATCCTCAGTGAACGGTCCCCAGTCAACCCGACCTCAGTCTACGCCACCTCAAAGCTTGCGGCGGACTTCCTCACAATGAACTATCATGACGCCTACGGACTCCCCGGCGTCACGACCAGAATGTTCAACAACTACGGACCAAGGCAGAACCCCCGCTACATCACAGGAACAATCATTACCCAAGCACTCGAGCGCGATATCGTCGAACTCGGTAATCTCACGCCGAAGCGTGACATGTGTTTCGTCGAAGATGGAGTTCGCGGTCACCTCCACGTTGCTGTTGAAGGACGGCCTGGCGAAGAGTACGTTTACGGATACGGCGAGAACATCTCCATGCGCGAGTGGGCAAACCTGCTGCTGGAGGTCGGCAGCGAGGAAGGCCATTGGGATAACCCTAAAATCGTCCAGCGAGAGAATCGCTTCCGGCCCGGCGACAGCGACGTCGAAGAGTTGCTCGTCGGCTACGAGAAACTTAACGAAGAAACCGGTTGGGAACCCGAGGTCGAGTGGCGCGAAGGTGCACGCCGGACGATCGAATGGTACGCGAACAATCCTGAAAAGTGGGGCGGGCGCGTTGATTGGCGATGACATACGATTATTGGACAGACAAGACAGTCATGGTTACCGGGGGCGCGGGCTTCCTCGGGAGCCATTTCGTCGAGGAGTTGCGACATCGGAACGACGCGGTCGAAATCTTCGTGCCGCGGAGCGACGAGTACGATCTCCGTAACCGCGATGAAATCCAACGAGCGTTCGAGGATTCCGGCGCTGATACCGTCATCCATCTCGCAGCAACCGTTGGCGGCATCGGCGCGAACGCGGCCAACCCCGGGCGCTACTTTTATGATAACGCTATCATGGGCGTTGAGCTCCTTGAACAGGCCCGGCAGTACGGCGTCGACAAGTTCAGCATCCTCGGGACGATCTGCGCGTATCCGAAACACACGGAGGTCCCGTTCTCCGAAGAAGACCTGTTCGACGGGTATCCAGAGGAGACGAACGCGCCGTACGGAATCGCGAAGAAAGCGCTGCTCACCCAATCGAAGGCCTATCGAGAACAGTGGGGGTTCAACAGTATCTATTTGCTTCCGGTGAACCTGTACGGACCGCGTGATGACTTCGACCTCGAAACATCTCACGTCATTCCCGCAATCATCCGGAAGTGCATTGAGGCACGCGAGCGCGGTGATGATACCATCACAGCGTGGGGCACCGGAGAACCCACCCGTGAATTCCTCTACGTGGAAGACGCAGCTGACGGAATTCTCGACGCAACCGAGCGATATGACTCGTCTGATCCAGTGAACCTCGGCAGCGGTGAGGAGATATCGATTCGCGGGCTCGTCAACATGATCGCCGAGATGACCGACTTCGGCGGCGACATCGAGTGGGACACCTCCAAGCCGGACGGGCAACCGCGCCGGAAACTCGACACGTCACGGGCGAAAACACGGTTTGATTGGGAGGCCTCCACCCGGTTCCGTGAGGGGCTCAAGGAGACAATCGAGTGGTACGAAGCGAACCGGGACGACCTACACGAATAGCTCGGCCTTCTTACGGCCACTGTGAGAGGCTGTCAGCTGCCTCTAAGTACGCCCGTACGTTCGTGTGTAGCGGCTCCGGTGGCGTGGTGAATGGTCGAACCGATTCGTGTTGGTCGTCAAGCGTGAGTTCACCGCCAGTCACGTCAACCACATATCCGTTTGCGAGGTAGTGCTTCCTGCCGGCATCAGGAACATCTGCCGTCTGGTAGATGTGTTCGAACGCGCCGAGCGATTCGACGATGTCCACCTCTAGCCCAAGTTCTTCAGAAGCGACTCGGTGGACAGCCTCGTCTCTCGTCTCACCCTTCCGGACCCGACCACCAGGCGGGAACCAATACCCCTATGCGGGCTTGTTCGTCCGTTTGCCGAAGAGAAGCCCATCCTCATATCGAACAAGTAAATCAACGGAGACAATCGGCACGTTCGCAACAACCGTCTGCCAGTCGTCGGGAGCGATCCAGTCCGTGAGCATATGCGGAGACTGACTGACGCAGACATAATTGCTTGGACTCGGTTCGTCCAGAGACGGCAGCTGCGGCAGTAGTATCGATTTAGAAGTGTCGGCAGCACCCGCAGCGACAGTCCGTTGTGAACCAGTTCATCACGCCACGAAACAGTGTGTGCCTTCTAGAACGGTCGATATCTAGTGTCGCTGAGCGTCGTTCCGAGCACACCACCGAGTAACCAACCATTGCATCCACGGCCGCCGTTCAGAATTGAAACGCGCCGAATTAGATTAGCTTACCTCCGACATCGACGTCCCCGTCTGAGCCCCCTCGTCGTCACGTCCACCTGTGGTGAACTGGTTCACACCATCATCACCAGTGCGTACTTGCTCACAATCGACGAGCAGTGCCTTCTTTTTCGGCGCACCGCCGGATTGACCACTGGTGGCCTCGCGAACGCGAGCACCATCAATCTCCGCCGCGGCATCATCAATCAACTCGTAGGCGTATCGACGAGATACCCCGACACAGCCACGAATATCGGCGGCCGTCACCGCCACCGTCGTAGATTGACTGTGCTGTTTGTTCTGTGCGAAGGCACAAATCGCCGCAAGCTTCTGGGCTTTCGTCGTCTTCGCAGCATCAACGTCACCGAACGCCGCGACCTGCTCTTCAACCGTGGCCACGCGCTCGCCGAGCGTTGCCACCTCGCGATGAAACGCACGCCCGGCATCAGGCAACTCGCCGATTGCATCGATATCGGCACCAACGACGGCCCGAACGGTTCCCTTCAGCAGCGGGATATCGCGATTCGTCGCCCCCTCAAGCCGCGCTTCAAGCCCCTCCACGGTCGCCTCCAAGTCAGTAACGCGCTCACTGAGCGCCTGTTTCTCGGTCACGAATCACTTCCCTCCGAGAGCTGCCGATAGTCCACGACCTCAATCTCAGTCAAGCACAACTCGTGGGTTCGTGTCCGCGGCAGTGCCAGACTTCCCAGCCACGCGCGGACCAACAGTTCCGCCACACCAAGCGTTGAGTCACCGATCGCAGTCGGCGCACACGCTGTACAGTAGCACCGCCGGAGCGTCCACGTTTGGCTCTCAGCCGTTCGGTACCCATAAATCATCACAGCACGACCTTCTTCGAGGCTTTCCCCACACTCAAGACAGACGACACGCCCAAGGGACATCCCGACCGACGCCCCTCGCAGGAGTTGCTGCGGTGACGCTTGGACAGTTTCTGGTGGCCGGTTCTGAGTGTCTCCGGGCCGCTCACGGTCGCGTAACAGTTCGTCGGTCATTTGGTCGTCCCCCGGTCGTATGTCCAATCTGGATCAAAACACGCGAAACAGGGCAGCGTCTCACCAGTTGGACCGTCGCATCGGTCGTCTTCGCACTCAGTACGCTCGGTAGCCTTTTCAGGCTGTGAAGTCGTAGTTGTCATTGCTTCTGTCACCTACAGAGGCACGGGCGGTGGTACCAACACCGTCCAAGTCTTGTCCCGTGCTTCTGTTTTTGAGATACACCTGAGCGACGATAATGTTTGTGGTAGTAAGCTACTATAGCAAACAAATCCTCGACGATTCAGCCAACAGTAAAATAGCTCCAGTTGAACCGCTACGACAATGGGGAATATCGATTTGAATGACGCAGATAAGAAAATCATAGCGGCCCTACGGGAGGGCCGGAACCTACCGGCTAACTTGGCAGATGAACTTGGTTATTCGAGACAGTATATTCAGAATCGGCTAACTCGGCTTAGAGAACACGGGATAGTGGACAACATTGGGAGAGGGGTCTATGAGCTAGCTGAAGAGTACAACGGCACTATCAACTGAGATCAGATATTCAGTATGCATGTTGCACTGCACCTGTAGCGCTCGGATTTCAAAATCGACAGAGGATATAGACAGTACCCCTATTCGCACTACTGAGGAGGAACTTGCTGGCATCACATAACGTCTCCAACTTAGAAGTCCCTAAGAGAAGTCCTCTGTCAATCAACGGTTAGGCGCTACCCCTCCACATCTTGCATTTATTTGTCGTTCAAAAGAGTCTCAAGTTCCAGGTGCGGCGTATTTTGGAGATACCGACCAAGGATGTCCCGTATCCATTGCGGATCAAATGTTGTTTCGATTTGCTTGACACGGCCGTCACGCCCGCGTGACTCAATCCATGTTTCGACCAGCCCCATCGTCAGCAGGTCACGAATGACCTCCCGAATCGCCCGGTCCGACAAGTGGACATCTTCCGGGAGATCATCACTCTGCATTCGCATAGCAATCTGATTCGTGGTGACGGGTTGGTAAATCTCCCCCGTGTCTTCGTCTTTCCCCAGGGTGGTACTAGCAATCACCATGAAGTGGTTGAACGGTAGATTGAGCAGTTTCTGCTTGACATCCTCGGCGTCGGTCGCCTCAAGGTTCGCGTCGATACACTCACGCGTCACCGCCGGCAGTTCTCGCTCAGTCGCTGCTTCGCCAGCACGACGGAACAAGCGCAGCGTCTTTCGGGCATCTCCCCACCGCCGAGCAGCTTCGGAAATCCCGTACTCACGCACCGCAGCAGGCAGTGTCTCGTCCCGGAACGCTGCGTCCAACTGCGGGCCAACGACTCGCTCCAAGTCGCTGTGCTGATACGGTCCGAAGAACACCGCTTCGTCGCTCATCGCACTCTCGACGCGACTATCCAAGCGCAGATCCACCTCCAGCAACTCGTTGCTGATGAGCCACGCCGACAGCTGGATATCGCGTTTCAGCTTTCCTTCGCCGCGTAACAGCCGATAGAGGAACTCCGAGGGATCGTAGTTCGCATCCTGTTTGATGTGGTCGATCTCGTCGAGGAGCAGCACCGTCCACTCGGGATACTCGTCCAACGCGGCCCAGATACCAGCGAACGCTCCATCCAGCCCCTCGTACGCTCCAACGGTTTCACCCGTCAGTTCAAGATGAATCTCGCGGGCGGCACTAAACAGCGACCGACACTCCTTGAGATTCACGTACTCAACCGCGACATCGTCGTGGCGAGCCGCAAACTCCTGACACACCCGCCGTGTCGTCACCGTCTTACCGGTCCCCGGCGGGCCGTGGATCGTGACCGTCGGGGGCAGATACCCCTCCGTCACGCCATTGAGGAGTTCGGCGATCGCGTGTTGGTGTTCGTCGCGGCCTCGAATCGTTTCAGGCGGCCGTAACGGGTCTAGCGCTCGTTTCTCGGCGAAGACACTGCCGTCAGGCGCCGTCTCCGCGAAGAGGTCGTCGTAGTCGGTCATGGGGTGAATCTAGCACGCGTTCCAGCGGAACTACGAGTGTATATGTGTGGTCAAATATAACTCCTGGCAGCGACTACCACTGTGACGCTATACCCGTCGAGCGCGGCACCAACGGGCACCGCCACACCTCATATGGCTCGCCGAAGGGGCCGGATTGGCCGATGCGAGACGACTCTATCAGCACAGAGACGGTGAAGTAGTCAGTGCAAAAACAGTATTGCTGGTATGCAAGCCCACCGCTTTTCACTTCTGATGGACAAGGTAAAATGAATCAGGGTGGGACATACTATGAACACTGAGCACCGGCAGACGGTCCTGCTCGTCGATGACAACCAACAGGCTTTGGAGAGCTATCGGCTCGCCATTGACGACAGCTACGACACCCGAACGGCCACGGGGGGCGAGGCGGCGCTTGACCAGCTCGACGACGATGTCGACATCGTCCTGCTCGACCGGATGATGCCGCGGATGCATGGGGACAAAGTGCTCGAAGTCATCCGCGAGCGGGGCGTCGAGTGTAAAGTGGCGATGGTGACCGCCGTTGACCCCGACGAAGACATCGTCGACATGCCGTTCGACGCGTATCTCACGAAGCCGGTCACGCCCGCGGACCTGACCGAGGTGGTCGACCGGCTGGGCGAGGTCGCACAACACGATAGCATCACACAGGAGCTGTTCGCGCTCGGGCAGAAACGAGCGGCGCTCGAGGCCGAACTCACCCCGGCACAACGCGAGGAGAGCAGCGAGTACGCCGACCTCGTCGAGCGGTTCGAAACGCTGTCCGAACAGGCCGACACCGCGGTCGACGGGATGGGTGCGGCCACCTTCGAGCGCGTACTGCAGGACATCGAACAGAGCCCTGTCGACGGCTGAGCAGTCACCGTCGGTCCCCGACACCGAGTCCCTCCGCCGATACGGTCGCGATATCCCTCCCTCGCTGCGTCGCCACACGCTGGTCTGTAGCCGAGTCGTCTGTCCCATGCTCGGGGGACCCCGAGGCGCAGTCGCCGGCTGTGGCCACGTCTGTGGGGTCTGTGAGCTTCCTGCAAGCAGGACCACGCCTGGGAAGAGCCTCGAACACACTCTTCAGCGACGACCCACGAACCGCTGCACAAACCCAAAGCGCGACACCTCGTGACGGTAGGCCAGCATTACGGGACACACGACACACAGTAGGCCGAGCGTGTATTCCAGGGGCAACGGGCCCGAATCCGGAGAACGGCCCGTTTAGCGTTCGCGAGCGACTGTCGGATGGGCTGAACGACTGCATGGGTAAGCCCCCATAGCCTGTGGGGAAACCATCCCGAAACGACCGGCTCGATGCGGCGGTGAGGACGGTCGCGGACGGGGGAGAACCATGCAGCAAGACAACGCACACCTGTACAACCTCTCGCGGCGCAAGGTGCTCGCCGGCCTCGGGGCCGTCGGCCTCGCGTCCGCGGGTGCCGGTCTCGGAACGAGCGCGCTCTTCTCCGACGAGGAGGAGTTCACGAACAACACGCTGGTCGCGGGCAGCTTCGACCTGAAGGTCGACTGGCAGCAGACCTACTACGGCCCGAACGGGCTGGAGTACGTCAACGCGTACCCGGACGCGCTGACCTACGAGTACGAGCCGGTGCCGTTCAGCCGCGGCGAGCAGATCGACCGCATCGTCTTCGACGCGGACGAGCCCGTCCTCGCCGGGACGAACCCGAACCAGCCCGACGGTATCCAGGACTACGTCCCCGACTTCGGCGTCTTCCTACTCGATTACGCCGCCGAGAACCCCGGCGTCAATCTCGGCACGAGCGCGGGGCTGCGCCAGGCGACGAACGCGTACAAGGCGGCCTACTTCGCGGACGTTCCGGCGGACCTCGACGGCGGGCTCATCCAGCTCGACGACGTCAAGCCCGGCGACTGGGGGGAGGTCACCTTCTCGCTCCACCTGTTCGACAACCCCGGCTACCTCCGGCTGCTGACCGAGAACGTCACGTCGGCCGAGAACGGCCAGACGGAGCCCGAGGTCGGCGACGAGGGCGAGGACACGGACGGCCTCGGCGAGCTCGCCGACGCGACCGACGTCCGCGTCTGGTACGACGACGGCGACAACATTTACGAGCCGAACGACGGCGAGCCGCGCGACGTGATGGTCGTGCTCGACCGCTCGGGCTCGATGGTCGAGGCCGACGCCTCGATCCGGGGCGCGACCGGCCAGACCAACTACGAGCCGGGCAAGCTCGAGGCCGCGAAGGCCGGCGCGATCGCGCTCGTGGAGTCGCTGGCCGAGTGCCCGGACACGAACATCGGCTTCGTCACCTTCGGGAACGACGGCGAGGTCGTCTCGCCGCTGGGGACCGCTCCCGCGACCATCGTCGCGGCCATCGAGGCCATCGAGATCGGCCCCGAGCGCCCGGGGCCCAGAGACCAGGGGACGAACATGCAGGACGGCATCGCGGAAGCGCGCGACGAACTCGCCACGAACGGCCAGTCGGGCGCGGCCGCGAACATCGTCCTGTTGGGCGACGGGCTCGCGAGCCGCGAGAGCCGGAGCGACACCAACGACGCGGTGCTCGCCGCCGGCCTGGAGGCGGGCGAGGCGAAGGGTGAAGGGACGACCGTCTACACGGTCCAGTACGACCTCGCGCCGTCGAGCCCGAACAACCTCGGTGACATCCTGGAGGCCCGCGACCTGATGCGCACGATGGCGTCCGCGGATCCGGACACGAACAGCCAGCTGACGTTCGGCAGCGTGCAGGGCAACGTCGTCGGCGTGTTCCAGCGCATCGCGCTGTACATCTGCGGCGACGTGCTCCTGTTCGAGGGGACGCTCGCGGACTTCGTCGCGGCGACGGAGGAGGGGGTCGTCCTCGACGCCGCGCCGATGATCGACGCCGACCCGGCCCGCTTCGAGGCGTGTTCGGACTACTACCTCGGCTTCGAGTGGTCCGTACCGCTCGACACGGACAACAGCATCCAGTCCGACTCGTTCGGCTTCGACGTCGTCTTCGAGGGCGAACAGGCGCGGCACAACGACACGCCGTTCGCCGAGTCCGACTGAGCGCCCGGAATCCGACTGTATCCACCTTTTCGACCGTGTACCGACGCCTCGCGGCGGCCGCCACATCGAACGCGCCTCCCCATCGGCCCCGCCGGATACTATTCGCTATTCGACATTTTCCAAGCAGCTATATATCCGATAATCGTGTGACTACCGAGGAGACGAATGGGGAACCGCAGCGACGTATCTGGGCGGCGCGACACGGTATCGGACACCGACAGTGGGGAGCGACCGTGACAGTGTCACCGGCCGGCGGTGACGGGACGGACGGCGTGCGGCGTTCTCGCCACGCAGCGGTACACGGCACCGAGGGGCGTGCGGACGCGAGCCCCGCGGCGCGTTCACGGAACCGGAGGGGTCGGTGATGTCGGAGCCCATGGCGGCGGAGCCGACCGACGACGAGGCGGCGGTCGTCCTCGCCGTCGACGACGAGCCGAACGTGACGGAGGCGTTCGCCCTCTGGCTCGACGACTACACGGTTCGGACCGCCGGCTCCGGCGCCGAGGCGCTCGACCGACTCGACGGGGTGGACGTCGTCCTGCTCGACCGTCGCATGCCCGAGCTGAGCGGCCACGAGGTGCTCGAAACGATACGCGACCGCGGCTACGAGATGCCCGTCGTGATGGTGACGGGCGTGACGCCCGAGACGGACATCGCGGACATGCCGTTCGACGACTACCTCGAGAAGCCGGTCACGGGCGACGAACTCACGGCCACGGTCGAGAGTGTCCTGCGGCGGCGGGCGTACGACCGACACGTCGGCGAGCTGTTCTCGACGCTCCGGAAGATCGAGGTGCTCCGTGCGAACCACAGCGAGACGGCGTTGGAGACGAACGCGGAGTTCCAGGACCTGCTCGAAACGCGCGATCGCCTGCGGCGGGAGGCCGACGAGCAGCTCACGGCGCTCTCCGACGAGGAACGGGACGCACTGATACGGGACTTCTGAGGCAGGGCCGTGAAAGGTGTTCGCCTCGACTCACGCGCCGACTGCGACCGGACGTTCTTGACCGCGACCCGCGGAGACGGGACCGAATAGAATGGCGACCGTTCTCGACCGAATCGAGTCGTTTCTCGACGTGCCGGCGACGGACCGCTCGCTCGTCGTCGTCGATGCCGACGGCTCGACGCCGCTGTCGCGACTGCTCGAAACCGCCTTCGAGGCGCAGTCCGTCAGCGTGACGACCGACGTCGCGACGCCCGGCCTCGACGCGAGCGTGCTCCTGCTCGACGGGAACGAGGTCGTCGCCACCTCGCCGCTCGATTCGCTGGTGAACGGCTACCTCCTCGTCAACAGCGACAACTACCGGACGGGCGTGATGGGCCTCGACGAGTACGAGGCGCCGGCCGTGTTGCGTGCCCTCTCGGAGACGAGGTTCCGGCTGCGCGGCTACCCCGCCTCGAACAAGGAGAAGCTCCTGCTCGTCGTGCTGTCGCGGTTCATCGAGCGGCAGGCGCTCGCGGCGGACGACGGGACGCTCCACGCGTCGTTCCAGCGGCTCTCGCGGCTCGACGACGAACACGGAACGCGACGGGTGTATTCGCGCCTCGGCGAAAGCGGCGTCGAGACGCATATCTACGGCGTTCCGGACCACTCCGACCCGCCGGACGGACTCCACGTCCACGCGGGCACGACCCCTCCGTACCGGCGGACCTGGTTCGTCGTGTACCGGTCCGGGAGCGCGGACGAGACGTCGGCGCTCGTCTCGCTCGAACGCGCGGACAACGAGTGGGACGGCCTGTGGACGTTCGACGGCGAGCGCGTCGCCACCGCCGCCGGCATTCTCGACGACCTGGATTGACGGGCGGGGCGCCTCGCGCGTGTCCGTGCTGAGACCGGCCCCGGCCGCGATGGGGAGCGGGATTCAGACGGGCGAGTTCAGCGCCCCGAAGTACACCTGCCACGCGAGCAGCGACTTCGCGACGAGGCTCAACACGATGTACGTGCGCTCGCCGTAGAGGTAGTCCTCCCACTTCCAGACGCCGCGGTACTGCAACCACATGTTCAGGGCGAACAGATTGAACAGGACGAACAGCGAGGCGTAGATGACGAGCACGAAGTCCGGGGGGTTCCCGCCGGCGTCGAACGTGCGGAACACCGTAATCGCGATGACGATCCACGGGACGATACCGGCGATGCAGCCGACGACGAAGGAGCTCCAGTCGGTCTCCTCGGTGAGGCGGTTGTGCCGCTCCATGACCAATCCACAGAGGTTCATCACGGCGACGAGCCCGAACAGCGCCGTGAGCGAGCCGAGTTCCCACACGCCCGCGAGCATCGCGATGAGGACGATCATGATGGACGCGCTGACGGCGTACTCGTACCAGCGGTAGGGGTTCATCCCCTGGCCGAGGTATTCGACGTAGCGGTCGTACAGCACCGTCGCGATGAGCGCGTGGGCCAGCGCCGAGATGAACAGGAACGCGACGGCCAGGTAGGCCAGCTCGATGGTCCCGATGGGCTCCATCACCGGCACGAGCTGCTGGGCCTCGGTGTCGAAGCCGAGCCGGTTCGCGGTGATCGTCCACTCGCGCGACGAGCTCAAATACAGCATCAGGGCCCCCTGTACGAAGTGCAACACGGCCATCACGGCGTTGAACCGCCGGAGGTTCCAGTCGGCCGGCGTCGTCTGTCCCATAGCCCACGACTTCACAGCCGCCCGTTATCCCCTTTTGGGAGGATTGCCACGCTCCAGGAGGCTCCGGAGCTCGAACGGGGACCGGACCTGCCGCGAGCTCGAATCGGCTACGAACCGCAGTCTCGCGCGCGACGACGTCGACCGCAGGGCGGAAGCGCACACCGGCAGCCCTCACTTCGGAGGGTCGGGTCCGAGCGCTACTGCGACCCGAAGAGCGCCCGGGTGAGCGCGCCGCCGTAGGCGAGTCGCGACCCGAGCCACAGCGCGCCGAGCGAGACGCCCACCGCCAGGAGGTACGGGACCGGTTCCGGGAGCCGACCGCTCGCCGTGCGGGCGAGCCGTCCGGCCGCCAGGAGGCCGCCGAGCCAGACGACCAGGAAGCCGGCGTGGCGGTGGAGCGACCCCCGGCGGCGGGCGTGACGGTAGCCGACGACGAGAAAGCCCGCGAGCAGGAGGACGCTCACGGCCCCGAGTGCGAGCGTGCGCAGGCGCCCGCCGAGCGCGAACGCCGTCGGCACGCCGACCACGGCCGCGAGAAAGACGACCGTCCGAACGACCAAGCCGGGAGACGGGCCGTCGTCTGCGGGCTGTTCGGTCACGGTTCGGGGTCGCGGGCGGGGCGGGAAGAACCTTGCCAACGCGACCCCCCGAACGGAAGGCGTTCCGTGGGTGCGCCCGCGCCCGAGCGACCCGAGACGCGACCGGGACTCCGCGGACGAGTCGGCATGCGCGACGTCAGGCGTCCGTCGAGCACACGGAGAGCGAAATGTCACTACTCATAGATTTGACCGCCCCGGAGGAGTGACAGAAGATGTCACGGCAGAATGCTAATACACCGATATGACGACACAGAGACTCTAAGACTCCAAAAAACGATAGTGCTTTGTAGACGCTCACAAAGAATGGGAACATGTCACGTGGCACAGAGGCTACGAAAAGCACGCGACGAAAAGTCCTCGCGGCGATGGGAGCGGGGGCGACGATCAGTATCGCCGGCTGTTCGAGCGGCGACTCCACGCCGACCGACGACGACGGGGGCACCACCTCCACGCCGGTCGACCCGTCGAACGTCCAGACCGGGGAGTTCGTCGCCTCGGCGGGGGCGAACCCCGGGACCTTCGACCCGACCATCATCACGGACGCGACGTCGAACTCCACCATCGGGGCGTTCTCGTACGAGAACCTCGTCTCGCCGACGTTCGACCTCTCGGAGTTCCGCGGGGAACTGGCGACCGACTGGACGGTGGACGGGACGACCTACACGTTCACCATCCGCGAGGGCGTGACGTTCCACACCGGCGACGAACTGACCGCCGAGGACGTCGAGTTCTCCATCAACCGGACCAGCGGGACGACGAACAACGCCGACGTCTCCTGGATCAGCGACGTGACCGTCGTGGACGACTACACCGTCGAGCTCACCTCCGAGGAGCCGTACGCGCCGTACCTCACGAACCTGAGCGCGGTGCCGATCCTCCCGAGCGGCGTCGACGGCATCACCACCGAGCCCGAGACCGACGACTTCGACTTCGCCTCGGAGTCCGTCGGCACCGGCCCGTTCGTGCTGGACACGTTCCAGCCCGAGGACCGGGTCGTGTTCACCCCCTACGAGGACCACTGGTACGACGGGGACGACTACCCGACGACGGCTCCGTGGGACCGGGTCACCATCCGCGTCATCACCGAGCAGGTCACCCAGGAGGAGGCCATGGCGAACGGCGAGCTGGGGATGATAGACAACCCCGCCCCGTTCGAACTGCAGCAGTGGGAGAACCAGACGGGGACGGTCGTCGCCGACAGCGCCGTCGGCTTCGACTTCATCACCTACCCCGTGCAGGTGTCGCCGTACACCAACAACAACTTCCGGCGCGGGCTGACGAAGCTCATCCCGCGGACGGACATCATCGAGGCGGTGTTCGGCGGCCGCGCGACCGGCCTCGCCGGCCCGATAAGCCCCGGGCTGGGCGCGTACTTCGACGCCGACCGCGAACAGGAGCTCATCGACCAGTACGTCGCCGAGGACCCCGAGGAGGCGGAGCGGCTCATCGAGCAGGGGCTCGAGGAGGAGGGTATCGAGCCCCCGTTCGAGATGGCGCTCATCACCAACGTCAACCGGACGCGCGAGCGCTGGATGGAGGTCATCCAGCAGCGGTTCGACGACATCGACGCGCTGTCGGCGGAGCTGGACGTGCGGGCGTTCGACGACCTCGTCCCGTTCCTGCTCGACCCCGAGGGCGCCGCCCAGAGTAGCGACGTCGTCGGCATCGGCTGGACCGGCGGCTCGGACCCGAACGGCCACATCGAACAGCTCCTGAGCTCGAACCAGCACGTCCCCGACGGGTTCAACTGGAACCTCTACGCGAACGCGGAGCTGGACGACCTGATCGCGGAAGGGCAGGTCACCATCGGGGCGGACAACCGCCGGCCCATCTACGACGACATCCAGGAGCTGGTCGCCGACGAGCTCCCGATGGCGAACATGTGGACCTCCGAGCAGATAGACGTCGTCAACCCCGACGCGGTCAACGACGTCAACAACTGGCAGCCACACCCCAACTCCAGCAACCGCTACGACACCCTGTACAAGCCCCACCTCGACCAGGTGACGCTCCCCCCGCAGTAACTCACTTAGCACACGCTATTCATGAGTTTACAGCGGTACATTCTGAAACGCGTCCTGATAACCGTCCCCTTACTGCTGGGTATCTCGCTCATCACGTTCGGGATGGTCCACATCATCCCCGGCGACCCGATCGACTTCATCACGCTGTTCGCGGACCTCGACCCGGAGACGGAGGCGCAGATCCGCGCCCAGTACGGGCTCGACCAGCCGGTGTACATCCAGTACATCGACTGGGTGGTCGACGCCGCACAGTTCGACTTCGGCCAGTCGATAGTGACCCGCCGGCCGGTCAGCGCGGAGGTCATGGACCGGCTCCCGTTCACGCTCGTGATGGGCTCGATGGCCTTCGGCGTCACCCTCATCACCGCCATCCCGGCGGGCATCGCCGCGGCCTACTACCGGAACACGAACGTCGACCAGCTCAGCCGCGTCTTCGCGCTGGTCGGCATCGCGCTGCCGAACTTCTGGCTCGGGCTGCTCCTGATCCTCGTCTTCGGGAGCTGGCTCGACGTCTTCCCGGTGCTGCCGCCGACCGACCAGGGGCTGTTCAGCCCGGCGATGCTCGGCTACACCGTCCTCCCGGCCATCGCCATCGGCACCGGCGCGACCGCGCTGTTGATGCGGCTGATGCGCTCGTCGATGGTCGAGGAGCTCGACAAGGACTACGTGCGGACGGCCCGCGCGAAGGGGCTGCCGGAGCGGACGGTCGTCACCAAGCACGTGTTGCGGAACTCGCTCATCTCCGTCGTCACGGTCGCGGCGATACAGATAGCCTTCATCGTCAGCGGCTCCGTCGTCGTCGAAATCGTGTTCTCCTACCCCGGCATCGGCCGGCTCCTGGTCGACCGGGTCGGCAACCGCGACTTCCCGATCATCCAGGCACTGGTGTTGATCATCGGCGTGTCGGTGATACTCGCGAACCTCGTCGCCGACGTGCTCTACGCCTACCTCGACCCGCGGATACGGTACTAAAATGGCAACAGAATCACCAAACAGAACAACCGAACGCGGCCGTATCAGCGTCGACGGCTTCGACGCCGAGCGCGTCACGAGCCGCGAGCAGCTCTCGGATTGGATACCGGACATGCGCCAGGAGGAGGGCCACGGTCGGCTCTACTACGCCTGGCGGCGCTTCAAGCGCAACCGACTCGCGCTGTTGGGCGCGGGCATCATCGGCGTGATGGTGTTCATGGCGGTGTTCGCCCGCCCCATCAGCCTGCCCGAGTGGGTTCCGGCCCTCGCCGGCCAGACCGTCCAACCGCTCTCGCTCGCGCCGGCCGACCCGGCCGAGCAGGACGTGTTGCTCGGCCACTCGCCGCCGAGCCTGGAGAGCTTCGGCAACGACGAACCCCTCGGCTACCGGCTGATGGGGACCGACTGGGCCGGCCGCGACATCCTCTCGCGAGTGATGTTCGGCGGCCGCTGGAGCATCTCCATCGGCTTCATCGCCGTCGCCGTCGCGCTCGGCGTCGGCGTCCCCCTGGGCGCCATCGCCGGCTACTACGGCGGCTACGTCGACAGCGCCATCATGCGGCTGGTCGACATGCTCTACGCGTTCCCGTTCATCGTGCTGGCGATCGCGGTCATCGCCATCCTCGGCCGGGGCTACTGGGAGCTGGTGCTCGCGCTCGTGGCCGTCGGCTGGCTGTCGTACGCCCGCATCATCCGCGGGGAGGTGCTCAGCGTCAAGCAGAACGAGTACGTCACCGCCGCCCGCGCGTTGGGCGCGCGGGACCGGTCGCTGATCCTCCGGCACATCCTCCCCAACGCGATGGCCCCGGTCATCGTCCAGGCGACGCTGTCCATCGGCACGACCGTGCTGACGGCGGCCGCGCTGGGCTTCATCGGCCTCGGGCTGTCGCCGGCGACCGCCGAGTGGGGCGTGATGTTGAACGTCGAGCAGGACTCCATCGCCCGCGGGCGGTGGTGGGCCGGCGTGTTCCCCGGCCTCGCCATCTTCCTGTTCGTGATGGCCATCAACCTCGTCGGCGACGGCATCCGGGACGCCTTCGACCCGAACGGCGACCGGAGCGGCTCCGGGGGGTTCCGCTGATGGCGATGCTCGAAGTCGAGGACCTGAACGTCAGGTTCTACACCGAGGAGGGGGTCGTCAAGGCGACCGACGACCTCTCGTACCAGATAGAGGCCGGCGAGCGCTTCGGCGTCGTCGGCGAGAGCGGCGCCGGAAAGAGCGTCACCAGTCTCGCCGTGATGCGGCTCATCGACGAGCCGGGCGTCATCGAGAGCGGCTCGATACGCTTCAAGGGGCGGGACCTGCTCGACCTCTCGCGCGAGGAGATGCGGGCCATCCGCGGCGACGAGATATCGATGATATTCCAGGACGCCGGGACGGCGCTGAACCCCGCCTACACCGTCGGCGAGCAGATCGCCGAGGCGATCCGCCTCCACAAGGAGGTGGGCAACGCCGCGGCCCGCGAGCGGACCATCGAACTGCTGGAGTCGGTCGGGATTCCCGACCCGGCGAAGCGCTACGAGGAGTACCCCCACCAGTTCTCGGGCGGGATGCAACAGCGCGCGGTCATCGCGATGGCGCTGTCGTGTGACCCCGACCTCATCATCGCCGACGAGCCGACGACGGCGCTCGACGTGACCATCGAGGCACAGATACTGGAACTGCTGGAGGAGGTGGCCGAGGAGTTCGACACGGCCATCCAGTTCATCACGCACGACCTCGGCGTCGTCGCGGAGTTCTGCGACCGCGTGATGGTGATGTACGCCGGCCGTTCGGTCGAGTCCGCGCCCGTCGAGGACATCTACTACGACCCGCAACACCCGTACACCGTGGGGCTGATGAGTTCGATACCGCGCATCGGCGACGAGCGCGACCGGCTCGACACCATCCCCGGCCGGATGCCGGACCTCGTGGAGATGCCCTCCGGCTGTACGTTCCACCCCCGGTGCCCGTACGCGGAGGAGGCCTGTACCCGGACGGAGCCGCCGCTCGTCGACGTCGAGACCGCGGAGCCGGCCGACGCGAGCGACCACCGACAACACAGCGCCGCGTGTCTGGCACACACCGGCGAACTCGTCGGGAACCTGGACTACACCGTCACGGTCGAGGGCATGGACTCGCCGGTCCGGGGTGACGGCGGTGAGTAGCGACGAGCCGCTCGTCCGGGTGGAGAACCTCAAGAAGTACTACGACGCCGAGAGCGGCTTCTTCAGCCGGCTGCTCGGCGAGGAACGGAAGGTCAAGGCCGTCGACGGCATCTCGTTCGAGATCGGCGAGGGCGAGACGCTGGGACTCGTCGGCGAGTCCGGCTGCGGGAAGTCGACCACCGGCCGCACGCTGTTGCGCCTGGAGGAGGCCACCGAGGGGTCGGTGTACTACCGCGGCCGCGACATCACGAACCTCGACGGCGAGGAGCTGCGGGACCTGCGCAAGGAGATACAGATCATCTTCCAGAACCCGCAGTCCAGCCTCAATCCCCGGCTGACGGTCAACGACATCATCGGCGAGGCGCTCGACATCCACGGGATGGCGGGGGCGGACACTCGCGACGAGCGCATCAAGGAGTTGCTCGAACGCGTCGGGCTGAACGCGAGCCACGCGAACCGCTACCCCAACGAGTTCTCCGGCGGCCAGCTCCAGCGCGTCGGCATCGCCCGCGCGCTGGCGGTCGACCCGGATTTCATCGTCTGTGACGAGCCGGTGAGCGCGCTCGACGTGTCCGTCCAGGCGCAGATACTCAATCTGCTGAAGGACCTCCAGGAGGAGTTCGGCATCTCGTATCTGTTCATCGCCCACGACCTCTCCGTCGTCGAGCACATCGCCGACAAGATCGCGGTCATGTATCTCGGACAGATAGCCGAGATGGGCACGCCCGAGGAGCTGTTCTCGCCGCCACAGCATCCGTACACGGAGGCGCTGCTGTCGGCGATTCCCGAGCCGGACCCCGGCTGGGAGGCCGAGCGGATAATCCTCGAGGGGAGCGTCCCCTCGCCCATCGACCCGCCGTCGGGCTGTAAGTTCCACACCCGGTGTCCCCGGGTGATACCGCCCGAGGAGTTCTCGTTCCCGCAGGAGGAGTGGCGGGCGGTGTTGAGCCTGACGACGCGCATCGCCGCCGACGACCTGGACATCGAGGCCGTCGAGGCCGGGCTGGACGACACGAGCGTCGAGAACGTCGCGAGCACGATCCGCGGCGAGTACGGGATTCCCGACCGGCTCTCGGACCCGGAGGCCGAGGAGGTGTTGTCGACGGCGCTCCGGTCGGTCATCGAGTCGGCGCCCGACCCGGTCGAAACCGGCATCGCCGAGCGGTTCGCCTCGCCGTGTACGACGACGAACCCCGAGCTCCGGCCGATAGAGCGCGGGACGGCCGCCTGTCACCTCTTCGACGAGGCGCACCTCGACGCGCCGGCCGCGCCGCCGACGGTCAGACAGCGCGGCGCGGAGGACTGACCCACCGACGGCGTTTAGCCGTCTCCGCCGTACTCCTCACTACCGTGCGCCGCATCTACGAGTCGAACGCGCTCGACCGCGACGACGACGACCCGTTCGCGCCGAACGAGCGGGAGCCGCGCGTGAGGCCGACCGCGATGCGGTCGCTGCCCGCCGAGCGGGTGAGCCGCCTCGTCGTCCCGCACCGACTGCGGTGTCGGGCCGTCCGTGCGACCGTCTCCACCCCCGCGGACACCTTCGCCCGCGGCGAGCAGGTGCCCTTCTTCGTCGAGTTCCGGAACACGCTGCCGTTCCCGGTCTCGCTGCGGACCCGGTCGCCGCTGCTGTGGTCGTGGGCGGTGGACGGCCACCGCGAGGCCGATACGACCGCCGAGGACCCCGGCGGCGATGCCGGACGGCTGACCTTCGCCCGCGGCGAGCGAAAGCGCTTCCACCGGACGTGGAGCGGCCTGTTCCGCGTCACGCCGACGGAGTGGGAGGAACCGGCGCCCGGCGAGTACACCCTCTCGGCGGGTATCAACGTCGCCGACCCCTTCCGGGAGGCGGTCACGGCCGCGACGACCGTGCGTATCGAGTGAGCGGCTACTCCGGGTGGATGCGCTCGGTCGCGAGGCGGGCGACCGTCCGGACGGCCTCGACGAGTTCGTCGTCCTCCAGTAATCGGTAGGTCGTCTCGTCGCCGCGTTCGCCCACCTCGAAGACGTCGAACCGCTCCAGTGGGTCGAGCGCCTCGTAGGCGGCGCTCTGTGAGATGCCCGCACCGGCCGCGATTTCGGCGACCGTCAGGGCCTCGCCCGCGTAGAAGAGCGTTGCGAGTATCCGCGAGCGGGTCCGGTTGGCGAACAGCAGCACGAGCCCGTTGTCGTCGACGAGACGGGGAACGTCGAGGTCCTCGGTCATACCCGACGTGGGCGTCGGGAGGTCATGACGGCTTCGGCGTGGACGTCCGCGAGGGCGAGCACGAGTGCCCGTCTCCCTGACGTACGACGAAGCGAACGGGGACGACCGCGCCACACGCCGCGCTCAGTGCAGCATGTCGAGGAGGAATATCGTGAGGAAGCCGACGAAGAACAGCGTCGTGGAGACGGGCGTCTCGGGGACCTTCGACGCCTTCACGAGCAGTTCCTCGGTGACGAGATACAGGAGGGCCGCGGAGCCGAACGCGAGGATGAGCGCGATGGGGGCGCCGGTCACGCCGTCGAGGGTGAGCACCCCGCCGGTGACGCCCGTCGCGAGCAGGAGGCCGAACCCCGCCGGGACGGCGAGTTTCCGCAGCGTCCCCATCTCGTCGGGGAGGACGACCACCCCGGCGACCCCGAGGAAGAGCACCTCGATGGCCAGCGCCACCGCGATGATGACGCCGGTGTCGGGGTTGTCGAGGAAGGTGACGCCGATGAGGACCCCGTCGATGAGCATGTCGATGCCGACGGTGATGAGCAGGCCCGCCGCGCCGGCGAACTGGCCGCCGACGTCGCGCTTCTCGATGGTCTTGCTCAGCCGGTGGATGCCGAGCATCGTCGCGACGCCGACGGCGAAGCCGAGGACGACGATTTGCGGGCTCCGGCCGTGGACCTCCGGGAGCAGTTCGGCGGCGACGGCCGCGAAGACCACCCCGGCGGCGAAGTGCTGGACGTTGCTCTCCATCTGGTCGCCCGGCGGGCGATAGACGGCGATGAGGCCGCCGACGAGGGCGGCGACGACGGCGAGGGCCGTGTACGACAGCGCCTGCACGAGTACCATACCCGGTCACACAGACGGGGGCGTGAAGACTCTTGACCCGACGGCGACGGGGAGGGCGCGGCCGTCGGCCCGTCCCCGTTCCTCAGACGGTCAGGAAGACCAACACGAACGCGGTGAGGAAGACGAGCGTCCCGCCGACCGCGATACCGCGCGTGGTGCTGTTGCGGACGCCGGCCACGCGGCCCGCGGCAGCCCCCAACAGGACGAAACCGCCCCCCATCGCGACGGTGCCGGCGATACGGGACGTCGATGCGAACGACGGGATGTCCGTGGTGATGAAGACCGGCAGGACGGCGAAGACCATCCCGAGGACGCCGTACAGCGCGGACACCGCGGCGGAACGGAGACGGCTCCCGGCGTCGTCCCGAGTCGCGGCCGACTCACGCTCGTGTCGTTGCTCCTCCTTCCGCGCCCCGTCCGTGCCGGCGGGCGCGGGCGACCCGGTCGCGTCGCCGCTCGTCACATCGGTCGGTGAGTCGTCGGGTGAATTCGTGTCCGCCGAAACGGTCTCCGCCCGGCTGTTTCGGGTACGTTCCCCGGTCGTGCCCGTCGCCTCCGTCGAACCGGCGTCCGCCGTCGAACCGGCGTCCGCCGTCGGGTTCGTCGGTCGCTCGGGGGGCCGTTCCGGCGAGAGCGTCGGCGCGTTCTCCAAGGCCCGCAGCGCGTCGGCGGCGGCGTCGCTGACCCGCGTGTCCGTGTGCAACCGCAGGTCGCGGAGTCGCCCTTCGGCGTCATCGACGCCCAACTCCCCGAGCAGTTCGGCGGCCCGTGCCTGTATCTCGGGCTCCGGGTCGTCGAGGCGGTCGAGTATCGGTTCCTCGACCCACAGGACGTACTCCGGGTCCGAGTCGGCGAGGGCGGCCAACCGGTCGAGGGCCGTCCGCCGGGTCGATGGGTCCTCGCTGTTCAGCTCGTCGGCCAACGCCGGAACCGACGACGGGTCGACCGGACCGTGTTCCGAGGGCATGGTCTCGACTCCTCGGGCAGTAGGCGACCGGAGGAACAAATCACTTACCCGGAGCTCCGTCGGCCGACGGGCGGACGGATGGAGCCGTGGAGCCGTCGGCACCTGCCGTGGCCTCGGCGACCGCAGTCAGTCCGGCTTCGCGACCGTCATGACGGGCACCGGCGCCGACCGGACGGTCTTCTCGGCGACGCTCCCGAGGAGAATCCGGTCCGTTCCGCGCCGGCCCGTCGTCCCCATCCCGACCGCGTGGACGTCGTTCGCCTCGATACAGTCGCGGATGGCCGCCGCGGGGCGCCCGTGTTCGACGTGCGTGACGACGTCCGCGACGCCGTGGGCCTCGGCCGCCGAAACGACGGCCTCGACGGCGTCGTTCGCGGCCCCCTCGCTCTCCTCGCCCGCGACCGCCGACCGGACGTCCGGCCCGAGCGTGGAGTCGTCCACGACCGAGAGGACGTGGACGGTCGCGTCGAGCGCACCCGCGAGTTCGAGGACGTGCTCGGCCGCGTGGGTCGCCGCATCGCTCCCGTCCGTGGGGACGAGCACGCGCTCGTAGGGGAACTCCAGCGTCTCGTCCGGCTGCATCCGGACGGAGAGGACGGGGACGGAACAGAGCCGGACCACCTTCTCGGCGACGCTGCCGGCGAGGTACCGCGAGACCCCCTCGCGGCCGTGGGTCGGCATCACGACGAGGTCGTGGTCGTACTCCTCGGCGTACTCGGCGATGGTCGGCGCGGGGCTGCCCTGCACGATATCGGTTCGGTGGGCGACGCCGAGCGTGTCGAGCGTCTCCGCGGCCTCGTCCACGATCTCCCGACCCTCTTCTTCGAGGACGTCGACCGTGCGTCCCTCGACGACCGTGACGCTGTCCCGGTTCGTGTCCGCGACGTAGAGGACCCGAACCGTCGCGTCGGCCCAGTTCGCGATCTCCGCGGCGTGGTGGAGCACCTCGGCGGCGCCCTCGCTGCCGTCGTACGGGAGGAGGATGGTCTCGTACATATGGAATACTCGGGATTCCCGCTCCGTGGGCTAATGCCTTGTCACCGCCGCGGGCCGCGACCGGCGGTCACTCGGGCCGGTCGCTCCCGGGCGACGAACCCGGGTCCGTGTCGGGGTCGGCCGACCGGTCGACCGTCACCCGGACCTTCTGGATGCGCGCGTCCGCGACCTGTTCGGCCCGGAGCGTGACGTTCTCGTACTCGAAGGCCTCGCCCTGCTCGACGAGGCGGCCGGCGCGGTTGAAGATGAAGCCGGCGATGGTCTCGAACTCCTCGCCCTCGGGCAGGTCGATGCCGAGCACCTCGTTGACCTCCTCGATGTTCACCTCGCCGCGGGCCAACACCTCCGCGTCGCCGACCCGCTCTATCGGGTGGTCCTCGTCGCCGACCAGTATCTCGCCGACGATCTCCTCGAGGACGTCCTCCATCGTGATGAGCCCCTCCGTGGCGCCGAACTCGTCGATGACGACGACCATGTGGAGCCGGCTCTCGCGCATCTCCGTGAGGAGGTCGTCGACGCTCTTCGACTCCGGGACGTGGAGCGCCTGCGTGGCGACGTCCCGGACCGTGAGGTCGGTCGTGCCGTCGTAGTCCACGTCGCCGAGGTTCCGGATGTCGAAGATGCCGACGATGTCGTCGAGCGACTCCCCGTAGGCCGGCAGGCGGGCGTGGCCCGTCTGCATACACTGCTCGACCGCCTCCTGGACGGTCGCGTCCGCGGAGACGGCCGCCATGTCGAGCCGCGGCGTCATCACCTCCTTCGCGGACGCGTCGGTGAAGCGGAGCGCCCGCTGGAGCATCCGGCGCTCCTCCTCGTCGAGGACGCCCTCCCGCTCGCCCGTCTTGATGATGTTGCGTATCTCGTCGCGGGTGACGTACGTGGACTCGATGGACGGACTGCCGCCGGTGACGCGGTTCACCAGCCCCGTCAGGTAGTAGAAGACGGTGATGAGCGGCCACAGCACCTTCTCGACGACCTTCAGCCCGCGGGCGACGCGCCGGGCGTGGACCTCGGTGTTCTCGACGGCGTAGGACTTGGGCGCGCTCTCGCCGAAGATGAGCACCATCGACGTGATGCCGAGCGACGAGACGACGACCGCCGTCCCCGCGTCGAAGTAGAAGCCGACGATGGTCGTCGAGATGGAGGACATGGTGATGTTGACCATGTTGTTCCCGACGAGGATGGTCACGAGCAGGCGGTGGGGGTCCTCCTTGAGCGACTTGACGGCCCGGGCGCCGCGCAGCCCCTGTTCGACCATCGCGTCGATCTGGTGGGCCGGCAGCGAGAACATCGCGATCTCCGACGACGAGAAGAAGCCCGACCCGAGCAGCAGCAACACGATCAGTCCGGCGCCGATGGCCGTGACCGTCGTCTGAGCCAGTTCCGTGCCGAGGAGGGGCACGGTGTACTGGAGGAGGCTGGCCTCGGGGAGCGGAGCGAGCAGCGATGACCACATGCGCGCCCCTACTGGCCGAGCAAGGAAGTAACTCCCCATCTCGGGGACGGGACCCGCGAGCGGGACCGCCGCTGTGCGCCCGAGGCGGCCGCGCCCGGAGTCTCACGGGTACCCCTCGGTCCCCTTCCGGCATCGTTATCCCGCCGCCACGAGGGGCACGGACATGAGGAACACTCCCACCGAGGGCGAACGCGACTCGCGCGGACGCGAGAGAACGACGAGGGCCCGTCGCGGGACGGGAACGACGCCCGACGCGGCGTCCCGGCCCCGACGACGGGACGGACGAGTCACCGGCGTGCGGCGGTCGAGCGACCGGTCCGGCGGTCCGGTTCGCGCGCTCCTGCGCGGGGGGACCGGGTAATGAGCGACACGGAACTCGCCAAGGACCTCGGGCTCGTCTCGGCGATGACCATCGGCATCGGGACGATGATCGGCGCGGGCATCTTCGTCCTTCCCGGCGTCGCTGCGAACGAGGCGGGACCGATCGTCGTCGTCTCGTTCGTCGTCGGCGGGATCATCGCGATGGTGAACGCGCTGTCGGTGTCCGAGCTCGGCACCGCGATGCCGAAGGCCGGCGGCGGCTACTACTACATCAACCGGGCGCTCGGGCCGCTGTTCGGCTCCGTCGCCGGGATGGGCGACTGGATGGGGCTGGCGTTCGCGTCGGCGTTCTACTGCATCGGCTTCGGGCAGTACCTCGCGGTGTTCGTCTCCCTGCCCGACCTCCCCTTCCTCAACCCGATTCAGGTCGGCGCGCTGGTGGCCGGGGTCGTGTTCGTGGCCGTCAACTACCTCGGCGCCAAGGAGACCGGCGGCGTGCAGAACGTCATCGTCTTCGTGCTGCTTTCCATCCTGACCGCGTTCGCCGTCGCCGGCTTCTTCTCGTTCGACTACGCGACGCTCGCCGGCGACGGCGGACTCGCCCCGTTCGGCACCGGCGCGATACTCCCGGCGACGGCCGTCGTCTTCGTCTCGTTTCTGGGCTACGCGAAGATCGCGACCGTCGCGGAGGAGCTGAAGAACCCCGGGCGGAACCTCCCCATCGCCATCGTCGGCAGCGTCGGCATCGTGACCGTCATCTACGCCGTGCTCGTGACGACGATGCTCGGCGTAGTGCCGTGGTCGGAGCTGAGCCTCGACGCGCCGGTGGCACAGGCCGCCGAGCTGTCGTTCCCGGCCTCCATCGGCCCCGTGGGTGGCGTCGCCGCGGCGGCGGCGGCCGTCATGACCGCCGGCGCGCTGTTGGCGACGGCGTCGTCCGCGAACGCCTCCATCCTCGCGTCGGCCCGCATCAACTTCGCGATGGGCCGCGACGGCATCGTCACGAACTGGCTCAACGAGCTCCACCCGGACTACTCGACGCCGTACCGCTCCATCTTCCTCACCGGGGGGCTCATCGTCGTGTTCATCGCGGCGCTGGGCCGGGACATCGAGGTGCTCGCGAAGGCGGCCAGCGTGCTCCACCTCATCGTCTACGCGCTGATGAACGCAGCGCTGATCGTCTTCCGGGAGGCCGACCTCCCCGAGTACGACCCGGATTTCACCGTCCCGCTGTACCCCGTGACCCCCATCCTCGGCGCGGTGCTGTCGCTCGGGCTCGTCGCGTTCATGGACGCCATCGAGATCGCCCTCTCGGGCGCGTTCGTCGTCGCCGCGGTGCTGTGGTACTTCCTGTACGCGCGGCGCGAAGCCACGGAGGACGGCGTGCTCTCGCAGCTCATCCGGGAGCGCGAGGACGCGCTCCCCGACCAGGTCGTCACCGCGACGGACGCGGTCGCCCCGACCGGAACCGAGGGGCCGACCGTCATGGTGGCGGTCGCGAACCCCCGGACGGAGAGCGCGCTGATGACGCTCGCCGGCGCGGTCGCCAGCCAGGCCGGCGGCCGGGTGCTCGCGACACACGTCGTCACCGTCCCGGACCAGACCTCGCTCGCCGCCGCCGCGGAGAACAGGGAGCGCATCGACGACAGCTCCGAGGCGTTGCTCGACGCGGCGAAGGCCGACGCCGAGCGGTTCGGCGTTCCGGTCGAGACGCGGACCATCCTCTCGCACCGCGGGCTGGAGGAGGTGTTCGACGCCGCCGAGACCCACGACGCCGACACCGTCGTCATGGGGTACGGCGGGACGCGGTTCGTCGGGGGGCGCATCGAGGCGGCCATCGACGAACTGACCCACGACCTGCCCTGCGACTTCCTGGTGTTGGACGGCCGGGAGCTGTCGGTCTCGAACGTCCTCGTCCCGACCGCGGGCGGCGGGTCCTCGGACCTGTCGGCCGAGGTGGCGAAGGCGCTGCGGGACACCGTCGGCGCGGGGGTCTCCCTCCTGCACGTCGTCGAGGACGGCGAGGAGGCGACCGGGCGCGAGTTCCTCGACGGCTGGGCGGCCGACCACGGGCTGACCGACGCCGAGTTGCACGTCGAGACCGGCGACGTCGAGTCCGTCATCGGACGGTTGAGCGAGGACCACGACCTCGTGCTCATCGGCGCGACGGACCGCGGGCTGTTGTCGCGCATCGTCAGCGACTCGCTCGCGTTCGATATCGTGGACTCGCTGGAGACGCCCGTCCTGCTGGCCGAGCGACCGCGCCCCCGCTCGCTGTGGGAGCGGCTGTTCGGCCGCCGCTGAGGCGGGCTCGTCCCGGCCGGCGTTAGCACCAACTGTCCGGCATCCGGACGAGTCGGGCCACGGGTGAGAACCCCGGTTTTCAGCTTCCCATAGGGCTATGTCCGACGGGACCCAATGTCGAATCGTACTATGGGGGAGAAGTTCGTTGAAACGGCGAGCGTAATGCTACAGATGTCACAAAGCGACGTGTACTCGCAGATACAGAACGACGCGCTGTTGAGCTCGTCGCTGTGGGTGAACGTCGCCCTCGCGGGGCTGTCGATACTGCTGTTCCTCTACATGGGGCGGCAGGTCACGGAGCCGCGGGCGAAGCTCATCTACGCGGCGACGCTGTTCGTCCCGCTCGTCTCGATATCGAGCTATCTGGCGCTGCTGTCGGGGCTCACGACCGGCGTCATCCAGCTGCCCGCGGGCCACCCGCTCGGCGGCGAGGAGGTGCTCAGCCAGTGGGGCCGGTATCTCACGTGGACGCTGTCGACGCCGATGATACTGCTCGCGCTCGGCCTGCTCGCCGACGTGGACAGGGGGAGCCTCTTCACCGTCATCGCGGCCGACGTCGCGATGTGTGTGACCGGCCTCGCGGCCGCGCTGACCACGTCGTCCTACCTGCTCCGGTGGGCGTTCTACGGCGTCAGCTGTGCCTTCTTCCTCGTCGTGCTCGGCGCGCTGCTGCGCGAGTGGTCCGTCTCGGCACGGGCCGCGGGCACGGCGGAAATATTCGACACCCTGCGCGGGCTGACGGTCGTCCTCTGGCTGGGCTACCCGATCCTGTGGGCGCTCGGCGTCGAGGGGCTGGCGATCGTCGAGTCGGTCGGCGTCACCTCGTGGGGCTACTCCGCGCTCGACGTGCTCGCGAAGTACCTGTTCGCGTTCCTGCTGCTCCGGTGGGTCGCGGCCAACGAGCGCACCGTCGCGACGAGCGGAACGGGCGTGTCGGGCGCGACGCCGAGCGACGACTGAACGGCCGACCGGTTCGGCTCCCTTTTGATGGTTCCGCCGTATCACGGGCGGAGCCGTCGCGCCACGCTCCAGCAAGTCGGCGGGCACGCATCGAGCCCGGTCCCCCGGGACGAGCGCAAGAGCCAAACGAGCGAGCGCTCACACGGTAGTCGTGGCCGACACCGTTCCCACCGAGGCCGAGGCGGAGATCGCCGAGGCGGTCCGCGCGGCGCTCGCCGAACACGGGTACGCGCGGCTCACGACCGCCGCCATCGCCGCCGAGAGCTCGAAGACCGAGGCGGGGCTCTACTACCACTACGACTCGAAGGACGAGATGGTCGCCGCCTTCCTCGACGGCGCCACGGGGTACCTGAAGCGGGAGTTGGAGGAGCTCTCGGCGACGGACCCCGAGGGCCGGCTCCGGGAGGCCTGCGACCGGCTGTTCGTCGCGGCCGACGACGACCGGCGACGCGGCACCAACATCGCCGTGATGGAACTCCTCGCCCACGCGCCGCACAACGAGACGCTCCGGGGCCCGCTGCTCGAACTGGAGGCCGCCAACCTCGCCGTGCTGGAGGACATCGTCGCGGCGGGCGTCGAGGCTGGGGACTTCCGGCCGGTCGACGCCCGGGGCGTGGCGGCGTTTCTCCTCGCGGCGGCGAACGGCTCGACCGGCTTCTACCTCGCGCTGGGGATGGACGACGTGGGCGAACCGCTCCACGCCCAGGTGGACGCGTACATCGACTCGCTGCTCGCGTAGGCGGCCCTCCGAGGTTCTCGGCAGGTCCCGAGCCGCCGCGTCTCGGCTACGTGACTTAGTTAGTATTCACTAAGTAGATTTATTACGGCGGGCGAGAACTCCTCGGACGATGCTCACGACGGGGGAGCCGACGACGCCGGACGGACAGCAACGGAGCCAGCCGCACGCCGCTCGACCGGGGCCGGACGCGGTCGCGGAGCGGTAGTCGATGCTCGCCGAAACGCTCACGCTGTGGGCCCACATCGCGGCCGGCTTCGCCGCGCTGTTCGCCGGCGCCGGCGCGTTCGCCACGGAGAAGGGCGGCCGCCGTCACCGTCGGTTCGGCCGCGTCTACGTCGCGTCGATGGCGTTCGTCTCGGTGTCGGCGCTCGCGCTGTTCGGCTTCGACCCGAACCCGACGCGGCAGTTCCTCGCGCTCGTCGCGGTGTTCAGTTTCTACTTCGTGTTCTCGGGGTACCGCGTCCTCTCGCGCAAGCGCCCCGACGACGACCCGACGCGCGTGGACTGGACCGCGACCGGCCTGCTCGTCGCCGCCGGCGTCGGCCTGACCGCCTTCGGCGTCGCCCGACTGCTCGACGGGGTCGGGTTCGGGACGGTGATGCTCGTCTTCGGCGGCATCGCCGGGACGTTCGGCCTCCGCGACCTCCGGGCGTACCGGGCCGGCCCGACCGAGCCGCGGGCGTGGTTCTACGAGCACCTCACCCGGATGGGCGGCGGGTACATCGCGACGGTCACCGCCTTCGCCTCGGTGAACGCGACGTTCCTCCCCTCGCTCGCCCGCTGGCTGTTGCCGACGGTCGTCGGCACGCCGCTGCTCCTCTATCTCGCCCGCCGGTACCGCCGGCGCTTCGAGGCGGGGGCGGCGGCCGCGTAGTCGACGCGACGAGCGGCACCGTCCGGCCCGTGTCCGGGACCCGGCGGCCGTCGAACGATAGCCGGGGCCTACCGACCGGCGTCCCGCGGCGGCGCGCGAAACCCCCGACTACCGGGCGTGAACGAACGCGACCGTCTTTGCCCGCCATCGGCGAACCCACGGACGGAACGATGAGCACGCGGAGGAACCCGTTCGAGGAGTTGGAACAGTTCTTCGACCAGCTGAGCCGCCAGCTCGACGACTCGGGGTGGCGGTTCGACGCGCCGCTCGGCGAGCACGGGGCGCGGATGGCGGTCGACCTGCTGGACGACGGGGACGCGTTCGTCGTAACGGTCGACCTGCCGGGCTACGAGCGCGACGAGGTGGACGTCCGGGTCACCGACCACACGCTGCGCATCGAGGCGGCCCACGACGAGGCGAGCGAGGCGGCGACCGGCGAGTACATCCGCAACGAGCGACGCCACGCGTCGCTCCAACGGTCGATACGGGTGCCCGAGGAGGTGGACACCGACGGCGTGAGCGCGCGGATGCGCAACGGCGTGTTGACGGTGACGCTCCCGAAGGTCGTCGTCGCGGCGGCCCGCGAAGTCGACATCGAGGACGGCGAGGACTGACCGGGCCGCGGTGACTGTTCGCACCGCCCGCCCGACCACCTGTCACCGGTTCCCGCCGACCCCCGCGGTGCGGGGGAGCAGCCGACCCGTCCGTCGGTAGAGGCCGAGCGCGAGCGTGACGCCGCCGATGACGGGCACGACCGCACACGCGGCGTAGATGGGGGCGAAGCCGAGCGCGTCCACGAGCGGGAGGGTCACGACCGGCCCGAGGCCGCCGCCGAGGTCGCCGAGGATGTTGTTCGTCCCCATCGCCCGGCCCATCCGGTCGCCGGGCGTCAGGTCCGCGAGCAGCGCCATCAGCGGGCCGCTCGTGCCGCCCTGTCCCGCGCCGATGAAGACGCACGCGGCGACGAGCCACGGGAGCGAGTGGGCCGTCGCGAGGAGGAGGAAGCCGACGAGCGACACGCCGAGAAAGGCGAACAGCGTCGGGACGCGGGAGGCGCGCAGGTCGCTCACGCGACCACCGGCGAAGGTGAAGCCCGACGCCGCGAGCACGGTGACGGCCATGAGGAGGCCGGACATCCCCTGCGGGCCGTAGCCCCACACCAGAATGCCCTCCGCCTCGACGAACAGCACGAGCGTCGAGAACAGCGCGCCGAGGTACGCGAAGTAGAGGCCGAAGTTGACGAAGCCCACCGTCAGCGTCGGGAGCGTCGTGTCTATCTCCCACGGGCGGACGGTCGACTGCTCGGTCTCGACGTGCGTCTCGGGGACGAACGCGTAGGCGACGAGGCTCGCGACCAGCGCGAAGCCGCCCGCGACGAGGAAGGCCGTGGAGACGGAGTAGAGGTCGCTCACGACGCCGCCGAGGACGAGCCCCGCGGGGAAGCCGAGCGTGATGCCCCCGCGGACGACGCCCATGCTCGTGCCGCGTGACCCGCCCGTCGAAACGTCCGCGGCGACGGTGTAGGCGGTGGCGAAGACGAGCGCGCTCCCCACGCCCCAGATGACGCGGGCGGCGAGGAACCACGCCTCGGGGAGCGGCGCGTTGAGCGCGACGGCGTACGAGAACGTCGCGACGGCCTCGATGAACAGCCCGCCGATGAGCGGCGTCCGGGTGCCGATGCGGTCGATGAGCGACCCGGCGGGCGCGTTCGCGAGGATACGGGTGAAGCGGTTCGCGCTGAGGATGAGGCCGACGAGGAACGGCGAGATGCCGAGCACCGCGCCCAGGTTGGGGAGCACGGGGAAGACCACGCCGCCGCCGAAGCCGACGAAGAAGGTACTGACGACGACGGCGAGCACGACGGAGCGCGAGCGAGCCATGTGGAACCAGCGGGTGAAGCGGAAGCGACCGCGTTGTGACGGACGAACGGGGACACGCACTTAGCGGTGACCGTTCCGGCCGGCCGTGCGGTCGCGACGGGGCGCCGAGCCAACCACAAACGCTATCCGACGCGATGCGTGCAGGCTAGTGTGACGTACGATACCGTCGTGTTCGACAACGACGGTGTCCTCGTCGGTCGAACGCACTACGACGTCCTGCAGGACGCGGCCGCGGAGACGTTCTCGCAGTTCGGCGTGACCGACGCGGACCCCGACCACGTAGACCAGATGACGATCGGCGCGACCCCGACGCAGGTGACGCGTATCTGCCGCCAGTACGGCCTCGACCCGGACCACTTCTGGCAGGAGCGCGACAGCGTGCTCTCGGCCGCTCAGCAGACCGAGGCCCGCGACGGCCGGAAGACGCCCTACGACGACCTCTCGGCGCTCGCCGACCTCGACACCTCGCTCGGCATCGTCAGCTCGAACCAACAGGAGACGGTCGACTTCCTGCTCGACCACTTCGACATCGGCGACCTGTTCGACACCGCGTACGGCCGGTCGCCGACGCTCGAGAGCCTCGACCTCCGGAAGCCGAACCCCCACTACATCGAGCGGGCGCTCGCCGACCTCGACGGCGACTCGGCGCTGTTCGTCGGCGACAACGAGTCCGACATCAAGGCCGCCGAGAACGCCGGCATCGACTCGGCGTTCATCCGCCGGCCCCACCGCGAGGACTGGGACCTGAACGTCTGGCCCACGTGGGACATCGACGGGCTCGACGACCTCCGCGACATCTGCCGGGCCTGACCCGGGAGGCGTCGCCGGTCGCGGCCCGTCAGCCGCAGGCTCGGCGATTTTTTCGCCCGGAACGCCGACCCGACGAGCGCCGCCGAGCCGGGAGTCCGGGTCGAATTCGTCAGCCGTGCGTCAGCCGCGTGTCAGACACGACCGGCCGAGGGCGGCTAGATTGCCGCTCCCGACAAAACGTATAAAACAATGGGGTGTCTACGGGAGTTCGACACATGGGTGGCCAGTCGCGGATACGGGGAGCGGACGACGCGGTCCGCCCGACGGCGCGCGAGCTGTCCGAGCGGCTCGCGACCGTGTTCCGCGCGCACGACGCCGGCGACTACGACCGCGCGGTCGAGTCGCTCGCGTTCATCGACCGGGCGCAGTTCCCGGCGCTCTCCGACGACCGCGTCGAGGACGCCGCGCGGGCGTTCGTGGACGCGCTGTGGGCGAAGGACCGCGTCGAGTTCGGCTGTCTCCGGAACGGCGACCTCGACGCCGCGGCGCTGCGCGAGGCCGACTACGCGCAGGTCCGACAGAAGCTCCGCCAGCGCGCCTCGGTCGTCGGGGCCGACGAGGCGTACGCGACGGCGAAGGCCGAGGCGTGGCGCCGCCACAAGGTCGGCGGCGACTACTGGACCCCGTTCCAGCGCTCGCAGCTGTACGAACTGCGGGCGATATTCGGCGACGACTACCCGGCGAAGCCGCGAGCCGGGCGCTCGGGACCGGGCCCGGAGGCGATGCGGTACGTCCTCGCGTTCGAGCTCCACGACATGCACGCCGCGGAGCGGTGGGCGGAGGGCATCGACGTGATGGTGCCGTACTTCGAGCGGATACTCGCGGCCCACGAGGAGAGTGACTGAGATGCGAACGATAGTAGACGACGAGGAGGAAAGCGAGGAAGCCAGCGTGGAGTCGGGGATGTTCCGGGCCGACGCGTCGGCGACGGATATCGACGTGCTGGCCGTGGACGACGACATCGACCAGCTCGACCTCACGGCGACGTACCTCGAGCGCGAGCGCGAGGCGTTCGACGTGACGACCGAGACCGACCCGACCGCCGTGGTGGACCGACTCGCGGAGGGGTCGTTCGACGCGGTCGTCTCGGACTACGACATGCCGCTGATGAACGGGCTGGACGTGCTCGACGCCATCCGCGAGGAGTACCCGGACCTCCCCTTCGTGCTGTTCACGGGGAAGGGGTCGGAGGAGATAGCCAGCGAGGCCATCTCGAAGGGGGTGACCGACTACCTCCAGAAGCAGACCTCCCCCGACCAGTACTCGCTGCTGGCGAACCGCGTGCGCAACGCCGTCGAGCAGTACCACGCCTCGCGGGCGCTCAAGCGGTCGGAGGAGACGTTCTCGAAGGTCGTCCGCAACTCCAGCGACGTCATCGGTATCGTGGACACGAGCGGCCGCTTCACGTACATCTCGCCCGCCTGCGAACACACGCTCGGCTACGAGCAGGCCGAACTCGTCGGCGAGTCCGCCTTCGAGTACATGCCGCCGTCGGACCGCCAGACCGCGATGGACGAGTTCTTCACCGCGGTCGAGAACCCCGACTACAAGCCGGTCATCGAGTTCCAGTTCGAGGACCCCGAGGGCGGCTGGACCCACGTCGAGGCGCGGGGGACGAACCTGTTCGACGACGAGGTCGTCAACGGCTTCGTCGTCAACGCCCGCGACGTGACCGAGCAGAAGAAGCGCGAGCAGGCGCTGCGCCAGCAGAACGAGCGCCTGCGCGACATGCGGAAGGTCGTCTCCCACGACCTGAAGAACCCCATCGGCGTGACGGCCGACGCCCTGGAGATGTACCGCGAGACGGGCGAGGGGAAGTGGCTCGACAAGATCGACAACGCCGCCGAGCGCATGGACGCCCTCATCGACCAGGTCGTCGCGCTCTCGGCCGACGAGACGACCGTGAGCGACCTCGAACAGACCTCGTTCAAGCAGGTGGTGAAGCTGGCGTGGGAGACGGTACCGACGGAGAACGCGACGCTGTACGTCGAGGACTCGAAGGAACTGGAGGCGGACCCGGCCCGGCTCCGGCAGGCGCTGGAGAACCTCATCCGCAACGCCGTCGAACACTCGCGCGGCGAGGTCGACGTGCGCGTCGGGACGACCGACGAGGGCATCTACTTCGAGGACGACGGCCCCGGCATCGACGAGGAGGACCGCGAGCGCGTCTTCGAGTCGGGCTACACGACCCGGACGGGCAACACCGGCTTCGGCCTCTCCATCGTGAATCAGATCGTCATCGGCCACGGCTGGGAGATAGCCGTCTCCGAGAGCGACCGGGGAGGCGCTCGCTTCGAGGTAACGGGCATCACCTTCCAGCCGACGGTGTACAGCTAACCGGCGGCGAGAACCACCGTCGGACCGCGCGGGGCGAGTCGCGGGAATCGGACGTTCGTAGCGTAGGGGAACCGACCACGAGTCGAATCGCTGGTGCGAGCCCCGACTGACGGTAAACCGTAGCGAAACGGGCGCACCGAACCCCACAATCGCTCATCGTTGTGCTGAAAGGTACATTCAATACCACGGCAACGCAACTCACGGTGTCCTCGGTTCGTACCGACGGCGGCTCCGCGGAGGGCCGGAAGCCGGGGACGACCCGCCGTGCCGCCGGGAACGGCGACGCGAGGGAACAGCCGGCATTCCACCACGCCGACCGCGGTCGTGTGGGTACGCACGACCGGTCGGCTGCCGATACCACCCGCGAGCGGCGCGGCTACTCGATGGAGAGGTCGCCGCCGCCGCCGCCGTCGGCGCCCGCGTTCTCGTCCCACTCCAGTTCGAACTCGACGCTCAGCTCCCCGGCCGCGTCGGCCGGCCCCTCGCGTTCGGCCTTCACCTCGAACTCGACCCGCTCGGGCGGGTCCATCGTGACCGACTGGCTCCCCGCGCTCAGCGTCAGCGGCTCGCCGCCGTCCAGCTTGTCGGCGACCCGACGGAGGTACGCGGCGACCTCGGCTCGGCTACGCATCGACTCGGACTCGAACAGCACTTCCTCGGGCATACCGGCCCTTGTCCGTCCGCCCGTATGAGCCTGTCTCCCGGTGCCGCACGCTCGTCGGCCGGGGTGCTCACGCGACGACGCCGGGGAACACGCCCGCGGCGTAGGCGCCGGCCGGCGTAGCTTTTTGCACGGCGCGGCCGTCCCTCCATCGATGAGCGTTCCCGACATCGGACTCGGCACCTCCGGCAACGACGACCCCGACCAGTGCGCCGCGAGCGTCGAGGCGGCCGTCGAGGAGGGGTATCGCCACATCGACACCGCACAGATGTACGACAACGAGGCCGCGGTCGGCCGGGGGGTCGCCCGCGCGGACGTCCCCCGCGAGGAGCTGTTCGTCGCCACGAAGGTACACCCCGAGAACCTCGCGTACGACGACGTGCTCGCGACGGCCGAGGAGAGCCTCGACCGCCTCGGGCTGGAGTACGTGGACCTGCTGTACGTCCACTGGCCCATCGCCGCCTACGACGCCGCCGACACGCTCCCCGCCTTCGACGAACTGTACGACGAGGGGGTGGCGCGAAACGTCGGCGTCTCGAACTTCACGCCGGACCTCGTGGCGGAGGCCGCCGACCTGCTCGACGCGCCGATAGCCGCCAACCAGGTCGAGATACACCCGCTCCTGCCGCCGCGCGACGACCTCGTGGAGACGTGCGACCGCCACGGCGTCGACCTCGTCGCGTACGCGCCCTTCTGCCGGCGCGAGGCGCTCGACGTACCCGAGGTAACGGCCGTCGCCGAGAAGCACGACGTCTCCCCGGCCCGAACGATCCTCGCGTGGCTGCTCGAGAAGGACTGCAAGCCCATCCCGAAGGCGACCGGGCGCGACCACATCGCGGACAACTACGCCGCGCTCGACCTCGTGCTGGACGACGAGGACGTCGCGCGTATCGACTCGATAGAGCGGCGCTACCGGAAGTTCGACCCCGAGGGGTCGCCGTGGCGGGAGTAGGGCGCTAGCTCACGGACCCGCTGGCCGGGGTTCCGCTCGTGGTGCCGGTCGCCTGCAGCGTGTTGTCTTGGTCGAGGAAGGCGGCTCCGTCCACGACGATGACCCCGCCGTTGACGGTCGCGGAGAGGTCGTTGCCGGACGCGAACGTGGTCAGACTGTCCTTGCGGGTCGAACGGAGCGTCGCGTCCGTGAGGTCGATATCGCCGCCCGTGGATTCGAGCCGAACCGGCTCCCCGTCCTTGTCGGCGTGGACGACCGCGTTCGTCAGCGTGAGGTCGCCGTCGGCGGTGACGGCTATCTCGTTCTCGGCGACCAGCGACGCTCCGCTCGCCTCGACCGCGCCCGCGCTCGTGACGGTGAGCGGCTGGTCCGCGCTCACGTCCACATCGGCGTCCGTGAGGTCGACCGTGCCGCCGTCTATCGTGACCGGACTGTTCGAGGTGAGGCGCTCGCCAGCGAGGTCGACCGTGCCGCCGGCACGGAGCGTGATATCCATCGACTGCTTGCGGAAGTCGAGTTCCCCGCCGTCGACGAAGAGGTCGCCCGAGCGCGCGTCGAGGACGACGGGACTCGGGGACGACGAGGTCGGATACACCACGTCGGCGGCGAGGTAGATGCCGTCGGCCTCGAAGTCCGCGCCCGTGTCCAGCGACACGGTGCCGAGGCTCGACGGGACGACCAGGCGCCCGCTGTCGCTCACGCCGGCTTCGAGTTCTCCCCGGGTCAGTTCCCGGTCCGTTCCCGCGTCGTAGTCGCCGTCGAAGTTCCGGTCGTAGTAGGCGTGGCCGGGGTCCTCGGGCACCGCGAGCGCGGCGCCGGCCGGTTCGCCGGGGCCGGTCCACGTCTTCAGGGTGAACGAGCGGTCGCCGCCGCGCCAGACGACTCGGAGCGTCTCGTCGCCGGTCGCGTTCGGGACGACGACGGAGTCGCCCGTGGAGAACGTGCCGCTCGCGGGCCACGCGCCGAACGACACCGCCCCGTCGGGGTCCTCGCCGTGGAGCCGGAGGGCGTCGGCGTCGATGGTCGCGCCGCCCTCGTGGGTGACGGTCACCGTGCCGTCGTCCGCGACGGCGAAGGAGAACCGGACCTGGGGCGCGGGGTCGCCGGTGTCGGCGAGTCCGAGCGCCAGCGTCGTCGTGACCGCGCCGAGCGCGAGGACGATAGCCACCAGCAGAACCACACCGATGACCGGCGACACCGCACGCGTTCCCGACCCCTCCGTTCCCCCGTTCATGCGAGTGAATGAACGTTCAGGACACATGAACGGCGCGGTCGGCTTCACCGCGTGAGAAGCCGACCCAACGTCACGGTTGTTCTCGGATCCGAAATATAGATATAAATACTCAGCAGCCTCTAGCACCGCGTTAAGCCATTTCAGGCAGTTTTTTCGGTTTCCGTCTATAGACAGGACTGTGTCGGGGCACTCCGCAGGCCGAAGCGCCGTCGGGGTGGGCCCTCCAGGGACGGCGTTCGGCGGTACGCGGGCGGAGCCCGCGACGACATACATGAAACGACGCAACTTACTCATCGGTTTCGGCGCGGCGGCGGGAACGAGCGCGGCACTCGGGTCGGGGGCGTTCTCGACGGTGACGCGTCGGTGCCGACGACGGCGAACTTCGCCGACGAGCCGGACCTGTTCACGGCGTTCACGCCCGGCGACGGCGGGCCGACAGCGCCGAGCGGCGCCGCGCCCGCGACCGACTACAGCCGGAACTGGAGCGTGGGTAACGTCTGGAACAACGGCGGCGACACCGCGACGCTGACGGACGCGGGCGGCACGACCGTCGATACGTTCGGCTACTGAGCGCGGGCGCTGCCCCCGTGCTTCGGGTCGAACAGCAGCCCGGTGGCCATCAGTCGGCGGACGATGGTGGGGAGGATGGCCCCCGTCGAGCATGAACGGGCGGCTTATCTCCGTCTCCGGGAAAGCCCCCCGGAGTGGGTGAGCCGGTCCGACTCGGGCACGGACACTTCCGTTCCCGGGCGCCGCCCGCGGAGACGGTCGCGGGCCGCCTCCGAGCCGACGGCGACCCGCACGCCGCGTCGTCGCCGCTGTTCGCCCGCATCCCCACGGAAGCGTTATTCGACTCCGTCGCGCTACCTCCCCTCGATGAACGACGGACCGTCATCGGCGAACGACGGGAGCAGGGAGCCCGGACCCGAAGCGACGAGTATGCGGGTCGTGACCGCGCTGGCCGAGGCGCTCGGTCGGGACGCGACCGCCATCCGACCGCTGGGAGAAGTCGTCGATACGGACGCGCTGGACGCGCTCTTCGCGGACGGAAACGACCGGGCCGTGCACGTCTCGTTCGGGTACGAGGGTTTCGACGTGTCCGTCGGCGAGGACGACGTGGTCGTGCGCCCCGCGACCGAGTCGTAGCCGTCGGTCGGCGGAGCCGAACGGACACCTCGGGAGCGCTCCGGAGGTGTACGCCCGAACGACTATGCCGACCGGCGGCGAAGGACGGAACGATGGGGACGACTCGGACGGTCCGCATCTGCCTCGACTGCGGCCGGGACGACCTCGCGCGACGGGCCGACCCCGTCGAGCGGTGTCCCGCGTGCGACTCCACCGCCATCAGGTAGGTTCGGACCGGCGACCGGCCGCCCCGCGGCGTCGGGGCACCCTCGCGTTTCTACTCGGCCAGCAGGTCGCGGACCGACGCCTCGACGCTCTCCGTCGGCGTCCACCCGAGGTCCCGCTCGATGGCCGTCGTATCGACGGCGAAGGAGTCCACGAGCGTCTCGCCGCTGCGCGGGTTCGCCACGAGTTCGATGTCCACGTCCAGCCCCCGCTCCTCGCTCGCGACGCGGGCCACGGTTTCGGCGACCGTCATCACGCCGGGGTCCTCGTCGCTCGCCACCTCGTACGCCTCCGACCCCGTCTCCCCGGCGGCACGCCGGGCGACGAGCCGCTCGGCGGCCCGGCAGAAGGCGTCGGCCACGTCGCGGACGTGGACGAAGTTGCGCGCCTGCGTCCCCGGCTCGTACACCGTGAGCGGCTCCCCGGCGAGCGCCCGGTTCACGAAGAAGTTGATGACCGTCCCCTTCGAGACGGCGCGGTCGCCGACGGCGTGCTCGCCGTAGAGGTTCGATATCATGAACTGCACCGCGGGGAAGGAGCCGTCGGCCATCGTCTCGACGGCCCGCTCGCCGAGCACCTTCGTCTCGCCGTACCAGTTCAGCGGGTCGCGGGCCATGTCGGTCGTGATTGGGAAGTCGGTCGGGTCGCCGATGACCGCCATCGAGAACGGGAACGCGAGCCCGGCGCCCGTCCGCTCGCAGAAGTAGGCGACGTTGTTCGTCCCGACGACGTTGACCTCGTAGGCGAGGTCCGGCTTGTCGTCGCAGTCGTCCACGCCGGAGATGGCGGCGAGATGCAACACCGCGTCCGCCCCGTCGAGCGCGTCGGTCAGCTGGTCGCGGTGGCGGATGTCGACGTGCTCGACCGTCGTGTCGCCGACCTCGCGCACGTCGCCGAGATAGAAGTTGTCGATGGCCGTCAGCTCCCAGTCGGGGTGGTCGCGGCGCAACTGCCCGACCACCCGGCTCCCGATGAAGCCCGCCGCGCCCGTTATCGCGACGTGCGTCGAGTTACTCATGTTCCGAGTAACGGAGACGCCCGGTAAGGCTCTTGTCCTCTCCCCCGCCCGCGCGGCTACCCGCGGAAGGCGTCGCGGAGGTCGCGGACCCCCTCGCGGAGCGTCCACTCCGTCCCGAACCCGGTTCGGGCGAGGCGGTCGAAGTTCACGTGGTACGAGGGGCCGGGGTGTTCGTCCTCCAGGTAGGTCACGTCGACGGGCGCGACCTCCTCGCTCACGACCTCGGCGATCTCCGCGACGCGGTAGTTGCCGTCGTTCGACCCGACGTTGTACACCTCGCGGTCCCAGTCGTCGGGGGCGAGCGCGGCGTGCTTGTACGCGCGGGCGGCGTCGCGGACGTGGACGAACGGCCGCCAGTTCGACCCGTCGCCGTACACCGTGAGCGCCCGCCCGGTCAGCGCCCGGAACACGAAGTGGTTGACGACGAGGTTGAAGCGGACGCCGGGCGCGTTCCCGTAGTTCGTCGCCATCCGCAGGGCGACGCCGTCGAAGCCGAACTCCTCGCGCGCCTCGCGCAACAGCGACTCGGACTCGTACTTCGTCTCGGCGTAGGGGTTGATCGGGTCCGGCTCGACCGACTCGTCGATGTCCGTCGTCGGGGCGCGCCCGTAGATGTTACACGAGGAGGCGAGCACGACGTTGTCGACGCCGACCTTCCCCGCCGCGTTGAGCACGTTGCGCGTCCCCTCGTAGTTCGTCTCGAACGTCTCCTCGCGGCGGTCGTGGGTGCTCGCCGCGCCCGTGATGGCCGCGAGGTGGACGACGGCGTCGGCCCCCCGGGCGGCCGACTCCACGTCGCCGTACTGGCGGACGTCGCCGCGGCGGAAGCGGACGGTGTCGTCGCCGAGTTGCCCGAACAGCGCCCGCGGCGAGGAGGCCGAGAAGTCGTCGAGGACCGTGACGCGGTCCACGCGGTCGTCGTCGCGCAACAGGGGGACGAGGACGCTCCCGATGTAGCCGCAGCCGCCGGTGACGAGGACGTGCATATCGGGGGCGCGGCCGGCGCGGCCGTATAGCCTTCGTTACCCTACCCGAACAGGAGCCGGAGGTTGTACGCCGTCGTGAACCCCCCGACGACGGCGAGCAGGGCCGGCGGGAGGTAGTAGACGAAGCGGTCGGCGGTGCGGGCGCCGTAGAGGCTGATGGCGAGACAGCCGGCGAAGACGGCGAGCTTCAGCCCGATGAGCCCGAGGTTGCCGTGGCTGTTGAGCAGCGCCGCGAGCAGGAGGTTCCCCTCGCTCAATCGGGGAACGAACCGGGTGAGCGCGACCGTCGTCACCACGTCGCCGACCCCGTAGGTGGCGAGCGCGACGAGCCACAGCCGGGTGAACTCCCGCCCCGAGGAGCCGGCCTCACGGAGCCGGAGTTCACTGGATGTCATACCGGCACTACGCCGGACTCGAATAAAAAGCAGCCGCGTGTTTCGATGCCCGATACGTCCTACGCGGCGCTGGAGCCGGAACGCCCGTCCCCCTCGCTGGCGGCCTCGACGTTCGTGACGACGACCGTGAGGCCGTCGTCGTCGCTCGCGGTCGTCAGGCGCTCCTCACCGTCGTACAGCGTCACCGCCACCGTCACGACCCGTCGGTAGGTCGCGGTACGGCCGTCCTCGTCCACCGACAGCGCGTCGGCGCGCGGTCCGGTCGCGTACAGCAGCCGGGTGTCGGTCAGCGCCTCGGCGAGCGACAGCGAGGTCTCGCCGTCGAGCGGAACGGTGACGTTGCGGAGCTCCCGGGAGTCGCCGTCGCCCGACACGGTCACCGTGACCACGGCACGGGTCGCGCGGTCGTCGGACCACGACACCTCGCCCGCGACCGAGCCGGCGACGACGTCCACGTCGCCCCGGTCCGAGCGTATCGGCTCGGGGTTCGGCGCGGCGACTCGGACGGTCGCGTCGAAGCCGCGGTCCGGCGGGGCGTCGCCACCACCGCCGCCACTACCGCCACCACCGCCTCCACCGCCGTTCGTCGGCGGCGGGTTCTCGGGCGGCGGATTCGACGGAGAGACACCCCCCGAGCCGCCGTCGTCGGTCCCGGTCGGCGTCGGAGTCGCTGTCGCCGTTTCGTTCGGTTCCGGCGTCGGTGTCGCGGTCGGTGTAGCTGTGGCGGTCGGCGTCGCCGTTCCGTTCGGTTCCGCAGTGGGTGTAGCCGTCGGCGTAGCCGTTGGCGTCTCCGTGGGCGTCGGGGTCGCGGTCGGCGTAGTGTCCGGCGGCGGGCCGCCGCCGTTGCCGTTTCCGTTCCCGTTTCCGTTCCCGTTTTCGCCCGCGTTCGAGCGGTCGTTCGCCCGCGAGGGGCCGACGCCGAACACGGAGAGCCCGGGCGAGACCGCCCGGAAGGTGTACGCATCGGCCGAGGCCGCGTCGAGCGCCGTCTCCAGCGCCCGCCACTCGCCGTCGTGGTAACGGTACAGCGTCACGTCGCCGGGTTCGATACCGGCGTCGCGGAGCGTCGCCGCCGAGACGGTGAAGCGGAACGTGACGCTGTCTATCTCGGCGTCCCCCTCGTGGCCGACGTTCAGGTAGCCCGCCGTCGCGTTCGTCGGGGCGGTGTCGACGGCGGAGCCGTCGGTCTTCCTGACGCCGGACAGCGTGAGGTCGCCGCCGCCGTCGACGGAGACGTTCAGCGAGTCGAGTCCCACGCCGCTCGCGTTCTCGGCGACGCGCGTCCCGGCGAAGGAGACGGTGGTCGTCCCGCCGTCCGGGAGCGAGAGGGACGCGCCGGCCCCGTCGGCCGAGTCCGACGCCGCCACGCGGGAGGGCGCGTCCTCGGTGAGCGTGGCCGTGATGCCCGCCCCCGCGCCGAGGACGACGATAGCGGCGAGCAGCGCGACGATGGCGGTGCGCTTTGTCACGGGAAGCGCGCCGCTGCCGGCGTCGGAGCGGTCGCCGCCCGAACTGCCGTTGGCGTCCATGCGGGCCTACTTACTCGGCCTCGGCGCCGGAGGTTCCGGTGGAGTCGCTGCTCGAAGCCTTGTTGGTGACGCTAACCGTGAAGGTCGTCGTCGCCGAGAGTAGACCGGGGTGCGCGTCGGCGTTGTCCCGGATCTGGCTGTAGGAGAGGCCCGACGGCGTCCCGAACTCCGGGAACCCGTCCTCGCCGTTCATCACGAGCTTCGAGTTCCCGTCGTCGATGTCGGACTCCTCCAGCCCGTCGATCTGTTCCGCGGCGAAGCGCTTCTGCTCGGCGACGGAGAGCTCGGTGAACTGCGTCGCCCCCGCCTCCGGCCCGTCGTAGTTCGCGAAGTCGACGCGGTACTTCAGCTGCGAGAGGTTCGGGCGCTGGAACTCGAAGGTGTAGCGGAGCGTGACGTCCGTCGTCTTCGTCTCCCCGTCCGTCGTCTCGTTGAACGGCGTGGTGTCGGACGCGGCGCCGTAGTAACCGGCGTCGACGTCCCAGTAGTTGTTCTGCCAGCCGCCGTCCTCGTGCGCGCCGGGGTAGTCGTCCGCGCCCCCGATGCTCGTACCGTTCATGAACGACTCGTACGTGATGTTCCCGGAGATGCTCCCGAAGTCGTAGTTCGCGTAGTCGGGCCGGCCCTGCTCGTCGGCCACGACCAGCGGACCGGCGGAGTAGTCCGGGCCGCTCCCGTCGTCGAAGCGGTCGTCCGCGTTGAGCGCCTCCTCGAACGACGGCTCCACGGCGTACGAGCCGGTGGTCCCGATCTGGTCGGCGGTCAGCCACGGCGTCGCGCGGAACAGCGGGTAGAAGTCCCCGCCGTCGACGCTCGCCTCGACGAGCCAGAACACCTTGCCGACGGCGTCGTCGAGCCCCGTCCAGTTCACCGTGAACGTCGGGTTGATAGTCAGGCTGGTGAGTTCACCGCGGTCCAGCGTCGCGCTGGCGTCCGCGGACGTGATGGAAACCGAACTGTTCGCGCTCGCCGTTGAGGAGACCGCCGCGAGGCCGCTCCCCGCGACCGCGAGTCCCGCGATGCCACCGAGTACGCTGCGCCGACTGACGTTCGTGCTGTCGTCTTCGGACATGGTTGAATCGTGCCCGCCGTGTGGCGGGGCGTATCCCCACCCAGGGGAGAGGGGTCCTTCTACAAGCGGCAGCAGAACGGGCCACAGGGTGGGCGAGAGGAACGGATTGGACGGCCTGAACCGATCGGGAGTCGGCCTAATTCCCGATTAAACGCCGTTTCGGGGCGGCAGGCGGCGGCGTCCTATCGCCGACCGGCCAACAGATTTAATCTGAACAGGTACTCAAAGCAGATATAAATGGGGGCAGCAGCGGCGGAGTCGTCGGGGGACGACGAGGGACCCAGCCGGCAGGAGATGTTCGAGACCATCAGCAACGAGCGACGGCGGATGGTGGTCCACTCGCTCCAGCGCGACGGCGCGACGGACCTCCGGACGCTCTCCCGGCAGGTCGCCGCGTGGGAGAACGACACCGAGCCGTCGGCGGTGAGCGCCCAGCAGCGTCGGCGCGTGTACAACGCGCTCCAGCAGTCACACCTCCCGAAGATGGACGACAACGCGGTCGTCGACTACGACCACGACCGCGGTACGGTCGAGCCGACCGACTCGCTGGAGGAGCTGACGGTGTTCCTCGAAATCGTCCCCGAGAAGGAGATCTCGTGGGGGACGTACTACACGCTCCTGGGCTCGGTGTGTCTGGCACTGTGTTCGGCCGTCGCGCTCGGCGTCTACCCGTTCGTCCTGTTCGGGATGGCGCCGACCGCGCTGGCGTGTTCGCTCCTCCTGTTGGGGTCGGGGCTGGTCCATCGCTACCGCTCCGAGCGGCTGTCGCTCGGAACCGGTGACCTGCCGAGCGAGGTCTAATCGCGCAGCGCGTCGGGCAGGAAGCGGTCCTCGTGGGCCTCGATGGTGTCCGCGTAGCGCGTCAGCGTCGCGAGCACGTCCTCGATGCCGTCCGCGAAGGTGGCGCGCTGCTCGCCGATGAGGTCCATGTAGCGGTCGTTGTCGATCTCCATGCGGTGTTCCTCGTCCTCGTCGCGCGGGTTCTCGACGTGGGTGACCTCGACGTCGAGGTCGAACTCCGCCGCGACCTCCCGGATGGTCTCGGCCATCTCCACGATGGCGATGGGCCGTGTCACCTGGTTGTACACCGTGAGTTCGTCGGGCGCGTCGGCGAGCGCGAGTCGCGCCAGCCCCTCGACGGCGTCCTCCAGCGAGACGAACGGCTTGCGCTGTTCGCCCTTGCCGTAGACGGTGAGCGGGTAGCCCGCGACTGCCTGCGCCGCGAAGCGGTGGGCGACGACGCCGAAGTAGTAGTCGAAGTCGAAGCGCGTCTTCAGCCGGTCGTCGGCGCGCGTCTCCTCGGTCTCCGTGCCGTAGGTGATAGCCGTGCGCACGTCCGAGATGGGAACCCCGAACTGCTTCGCCGCGAGCCGCATGTTCGCGGCGTCGTGGCTCTTCGTGAGGTGGTACCAGCTCCCCGCCATCGCCGGGAACGGCACCTCGTCGCGCTCGCCCTCGTGCTCCATCGTCGCGCCGCCCTCGGGGATGGGGAAGTCGGGCGCGCCGTAGACGCCGGTCGTCGTCGTCTCGATGAAGTGCGTGTCCGCGAGGTCGTTCTCGTGGAGGCCGAACAGGAGGTTCCGCGTCGCCGCCATGTTGTTGTGCTGGGTGAAGTTCGCCCGCTCGCCGTTGATCTGCGAGTACGGCGCGGAGGGCTGGGCCGCGGCGTGAACGATCGCGGAGGGCTCGTGGACCTGCAGCAGCTCCTCGACGAACGCCTTGTCGGTGAGGTCGCCCTCGACGA